>NZ_JBHVWZ010000011.1:0-249430 GCF_042881985.1 Streptomyces sp. NPDC058246
ATCCTCGACGCGGTGGACTCGCCGCTGGTCACCGCCGCCGAGACGTCCTCACTGGCCGACGTGATGAAGGAGATGGCGGCTGCCGACACCGTGGTGGCGACCCGCTACCACAACCTGATCTGCGCGCTGAAGGTCGGCACACCGACGCTCGCACTCAGCTATGCGGCGAAGAGCGACGCACTCATGGCCCGGATGGGTCTTGGCGCGTACCGCCACCCGGCCCGCGAGGTCGACGCCGACCGGCTGCTCGAGCAGTTCCGGGCGCTGGAGAAGCGCTCGGCGGAGCTGCGGCAGACCCTCTCCGAGCGGAATCTGGCCGCCGTCCGGCAACTTGACCACCAGTTCACCGCCTTGACCTCGGCCCTGTTCCCGGCGGCCGACCACACCCACGCCCTGCGGGAGGCTTCATGAAGGCGACCGAAGTCCCGGAGATCGCCGGCGCGTACCTGTTCGAGCCGACGCCGTACGCCGACGAGCGCGGCTTCTTCTGCCGCACCTTCGACGCCGACGTGGTCCGCTCGGTGGGCCTCGACCCGGACGCCTTTGTCCAGGACAGCGTGTCCCGCTCGGTCCGGGGCGTGCTGCGCGGCCTGCACCTGCGCTCCGGCGCGGGCGAGGCCAAGCTCGTGCGGTGCTCGTACGGGAGGATCTTCGACGTCGTCGTGGACCTGCGCCCCGGCTCTCCGACGTACCGCAACGTGGCCTCCTTCGAGCTGTCCGGGGAGACGCAGACGACCCTGTACATCCCGGCGGGGTGCGCGCACGGCTTCCAGGCGCTGACCGAGACCGCCGACACCTCGTACCGGATCGACCGCCCGCACCATCCGGCCGAGGACGTGACGATCGCCTTCGACGACCCGGAACTCGCCATCCCCTGGCCGCTCCCGGCCACGTCGATGTCCCAGCGGGACCGGGAGGCGCCGAGCCTCGCCGAGGTCCTGAAGCAACAAGAAGGGTGAAGTTCGCGTGGACACCGAAGAGTTCCTCCTGCCCCGGTCGCGGATGGCGAACGAGCGGCTGCACGCCATGATCCCCGGGGGCGCGCACACCTACGCCAAGGGCGACGACCAGTACCCCGAGAACCTGGCCCCGGTCATCAGCCACGGCCGCGGTGCCCACGTGTGGGACGTCGACGGCAACCGCTACATCGAGTACGGGTCCGGCCTGCGGTCGGTCAGCCTCGGCCACGCCCACCCACGCGTGCTCGAGGCGGTGCGGCGGGAACTCGACCGCGGCAGCAACTTCGTCCGGCCGTCCATCGTGGAAGTCGAGGCCGCGGAACGCTTCCTGGCGACGGTGCCGACCGCGGAGATGGTGAAGTTCGCGAAGAACGGCTCCGACGTCACCACCGCCGCGGTGCGCCTCGCCCGCGCCGTCACCGGGCGCCCGCGGGTGGCCATCTGCGGCGACCATCCGTTCTTCTCCGTCGACGACTGGTTCATCGGCACCACGCCGATGTCCGCCGGCATTCCGTCGGCGACCACCGAGCTCACCGCGGCGTTCCCCTACGGGGACCTGGCCGCCACGGAGGAGCTGCTGACCCGGTACCAGGACGAGGTCGCCTGCCTGATCCTCGAACCTGCCGGCCACAATGAGCCGCCGCCCGACTACCTCAAGGGCCTCCGTGAACTGGCCGACCGGCACGGCTGCGTACTGATCTTCGACGAGATGATCACCGGCTTCCGCTGGTCCGAGGCGGGCGCCCAGGGCCTGTACGGCGTCGTCCCCGACCTCTCCACGTTCGGCAAGGCGCTGGGCAACGGGTTCGCCGTCTCCGCGCTGGCCGGGCGCCGTGACCTGATGGAGCGGGGCGGGCTGCGTCACTCCGGCGACCGGGTGTTCCTGCTGTCCACCACGCACGGTGCGGAAACACACTCGCTGGCTGCCGCGATGGCCGTGCAAACGACCTATGTCGAGGAGGGCATCACCGCGCGACTGCACGCCCTCGGCGAGCGGCTGGCCGCCGGCGTCCGCGACGCGGCGGCCGCCATGGGCGTCGGCGACCACGTCGTCGTCCGGGGCCGGCCCAGCAATCTGGTCTTCGCCACCCTCGACGAGAACCATCAGCCGTCGCAGCAGTACCGCACCCTGTTCCTGCGCCGGCTCCTCGAGGGCGGAGTGCTGGCCCCGTCGTTCGTGGTGAGCAGCGCGCTTGACGACGCGGACATCGACCGCACCGTCGACGTGGTGGCCCAGGCATGCGCGGTGTACCGGAAGGCACTGGACGCCGCTGACCCCACGCCCTGGTTTGCCGGGCGGCCGGTGAAGCCCGTGTTCCGCCGTTTGGCGTGACGTGACGTCAGCCGCTTGGTGTGGCGTGACGTGAGCTGCTTGGCGTGGCGTGACGTCAGCTGCTTGGCGTGGCGCGACGTGACGTGACGTCAGTGACGCTCCCGCCGACCGGCGTCGGCCAACCGGTCGGCCACCCGGTCGATCAGCCACGCGGTGGCCGGAATCACCGCCAGCGCGGTGCACCAGCCGCCGAGGACGTCGGTCGGGTAGTGCGCGCCCAGGGAGACCTGCGCCCATCCCATCGCGGCGCCGGCGACCAACGCCGCGGCGAGCACGAGTAACGTACCGGCCGTCCTGCCGAGGCCGAGTCGGCCGGTCGCGAGCAGCGCCACCATGAGGGCGAGCGCGGTGGCGAAGGCGGTGTGCCCGCTCGGATAGGACAAGTTGTCGCCGTGGATGGTGCGTCCCACCAGGGACTTGAGCAGCGTCGTCGTCGCCACGGCCGTGCCGATGCCGGCAACGATGAGCACCGCCGCGCGAGGGCGCCGAAACAGCAGGCAGCCTGCCACTGCGGCCGCGACCAACGTCGCCGCTCCGGCGGGCTCCCCCCAGAAGTCCATGGCCAGAGCGACGTTCCGCCACGGCGGCCGCACACTGTCAGCCGTCGGCTGGATGATCCACCTGTCCACCGTGCCGGGCTCGTCGTGGCCGGCATACAGGACCCCGAGCACGATGACCGCCAGCGCGGCGAGGGCCGCGATCAGCCCGAGCCACACGCGCAGCGACGGGGGCAGCACCGCGGGCGCCGGCCGGCCGGTCACGCGCCCACCGCGTCCGGTCGACCTGCGGTGGTGACCGTCTTGTCTGCCGGGCGCGGCGTTGGGCGTTGCGGGACAGCGTCGCAGCCCTGCCGGCGCCGCGGGACCGCGGCAAGACGCTGACCGCGTTGGCGAAGCCGGTGACCGCGCCCCACGCCGGCGGGGCTTTGTTTCGGGACGACTCCGGTGCCCGGAAGTCCGGGCACGCCGCGGCTTACTGCCTGCTGCCGCCCGCCGACGTGGCCGGGATCGTCAGCCTGTACGGGCTGCGCGGCTGGACTGAGCAAGATGACTAACCCGTCAAGCACGAAGCGGTCTTGGCCGACTTCCATGTCCGCTCCGGCCAGGCGATCCAACGCGAGCCCCCCGTCGTGTCCGACCCACCCTGCCGGCGACCATATCCGCCCCGCGATCGCCAGCCTGGCCATCGCGCTGGTCAGGGGCATCGGGATCAGCCTCTACTTGTCACCCTAACCAACAATCCGGTCGCACGAGCAGTGCCGAACAACTCCGCAAGGAAATAGCGGAGTTGAAACGGGCATCGAGGCCGAACGAGCAGCCCATACCCGTTTGGACAGTCAAGGATGGTGACCTCGCTCTGAGGTCGCTCGGAGGGCAAAGGTTTCGTCCAGGCAACCGACTTGGGCCCTCTTCTCAGCGAGACGGGCCTGGTCATCTGTCGACGCCGTATCCCTCGGCTCGTGGACTGCTCCAAGCGGATGTGTCGGCCGCCCGGTGCTACATCGAGGTGGGCAGGTGCGGGGAGCGGAGCACGAGCAGGGTGATCTCGCTGGGGGCGAAGACGCGGAACGGCGGGCCCCAGAAGCCGGTGCCGCGGCTGGTGTAGAGGAGGGTGCGGGGGCCGTGGTGGCTGAGGCCGGCGAGGGCCGGCTGGTCGATGCGGACCAGGTGGTGGAAGGGCCAGATCTGGCCGCCGTGGGTGTGGCCGGAGAGCTGGAGGTCGACGCCGTCGGCTGCCGCCCGGTCGATGAACTTGGGCTGGTGTGCCAAGAGCAGGACGGGTAGGTCGGGGTCGGCGCCGTTCAAGGCTCCGGCGAGGTGGGCGCGGTGGCCTGCCAGGCCGGAGGACTCGGCGGTGACGTCGTCCACGCCGGCGACCACGAGGGTGTCGCCTCCGCGTTCGAGCAGCAGATGGCGGTTGCGCAGCGGCTCCCAGCCCAGCTCGTCCATCAGGTCGACCCAGCCCTGGGCCTCGCTGTAGTACTCGTGGTTGCCGGTGACGTATACACGGGCTCGGGTGGCCCGCACGGTACCGAGTGGGACGGCCTGGGCGCGGCGGCGTTCGGCCGTGCCGTCCGCGATGTCGCCGGTGTGGCAGACCAGGTCGGCTTCCAGGGTGTTCACCGTCTCGCATACCCGTGCAGACCAGCGAGCGCGATCGAGCGGGCCGTAGTGGGTGTCGGTGATGAGGACGACGCGGAGGCCGTCCAACCCGGCACCCAGTCGCGGGAGTTGCACGTCGAGGCGGCGTACGCGTGGCACGCGGCGGGCTTCGGCGTACCCCCAGGCGAGCAGTACGGCGGTTGTGCCGAGGACGGCCCACGTGACGATTCGGGCGCGGTCCTGACTCTCGCCGACGCCGGCCATGGCCAGGGCGAGCCGCAAGAGGACACCGAGCAGAACGGACCAGGTGAACAGAACCCAGCTGGTGCCCAGCAGAGTGTCACCGACGATCGCCGCCCGGTCCTGCTGGCGCCGGCCGTGGCCGCGCACCATCGCGAGCGGCATACCAATGAGGCCGAGGGCGAACAAGGCGGTCCCGACCAGCGTGACGGCCAGCGGCCAGTGCTGGCCGGTGTGCAGGAGCACCCAGCAGGGCACGGCCCACAGCAGGACGGGGGCGATCAGGGGGATGTAGCGCATCAGGCGGTGCAGTCGGCTCTGCCGCGGAGCTTGCGCTTCGCTGTCGGCGGGTCGGGTGTTGCTGGTGTCGGTCACGCTTCCCCTCTCTGACCAGGCTGCCGTCTCGCGCACTGTATCCGGTCCCCCTCGGGCCGGCCGGAGGGGCGTCAATTCGGTGCGGCCCCTTGGGGCGAAGGGTTCTCTACGGGATGGCAAGACTCCGCCGTGGACTCCTCCACGTCGTCGGCCAGACAGACGATGAGCGTGTTTGTCGTACGGGGTTACCTGGAGGCAACAGTGCCTCCAGGCAACCCACTTGAGGCTCTAGAAGGAGCCGAGTTTCTGAGGGCTGTAAGAACAAAGAATGTTCTTCGTCTGCTGGCTGTACAGCGGCTTCGCCTACGCTGACCAGCAAAACGGCGGTCGGTGCGGCTCCTTGGGCGGGGCTGGTCCGGAAATGGTCCGGATCTTGGGACGCTGGGGAGGGGCGCTGCCGTCGACGCCTGCCTCGGGGCCCGCCGCACCCGCGACATCGCCTGTGCCCACAGTGTCCCGGTCCGGTGTGGCGACATGTCGGAGACCGGCATGGACAGGCCGCGCCGCCCTCACGGCCCTGCCGGGCTTCGCTCTCCCCGGCGACACCTTGGCCTCCCATCGGCGCTCGCCGTGAAGTGCCACCGCAGTGGCGGCCCAGCACCTCGCGAGGAAGCGGAGGCCGGCCGCCTCCCCGGCCGAGCCGCGCCCGGCGGTGTGCAGGGGACAGGCCGGGCGGGGCGCCGGCCCGTCCGATCCACCTGGCCGGCCGGACGGGCCGGCTACCGCGCTTCGCGCAATCGCAGTTACTCAGCGCGGCCGCCCCCCGGATGCCCAGGACGGGCGGGGGAGAGGATGCGACGCTGGAGTGAAGGGCCCGCGAGTGGAGGTCCGAGTGCGTCCCATCTGGTCCGGGCCCTCTCCTTCGGCCTGGCGACCATGTCCCGGTGCGGCTCAAGGGATGCGACGCAGAATCGTGCGGTCAGTCGGTGAGCCCGCCGGCCGGGGCACCACTCACCGAGTTCGCCGGGCGGCCTTACCGCGTGGATCCGGCCCGCCGGGACCAGGACCGCGCGACCAACGGAAGGCAGGTGCGTCCCATGCGCACGTCGACCCGTATCGCCGGTGCCCTCACCGGCCTGACCCTCACCCTCGGTGGTGCGGTCCTCGCCGCTCCCGCGGTCCGGGCGGACATCCCCGCCTGCACACAGATGGCCGAACTGGCCGGTGCCACCGCTTCCGACTCCGTCACAGCGGCCTGCGGCCGTGGCGTGGTCGGAGACCTGCAGAGTTGTGTGACCGGGCTGACCGGGGCCGGAGTGGCGGCCGGCGCCGCGACCGGTGCCTGCCGGGCGGCGGCCCACGAACCGCGTTAGAGGACCGCGCGCGGCAGCCGCCCGCCGGCACCGGTCGGGTCGGAGGCAGGTACGGCCCGTCTCCTGCTCAACCTCCGGCCTGCCCGGACACAACGCGGCCCCGGTGGGCAGTCTCGACGCCAAGGACATCGACGTCGCCCCGCTCCTACCGACGCGCACGCGGCGTACCGATGAGCACGCGGCGTACCGATGCGGCCGGTCGAGATCGGTGACGTCATGCCTCTCCGGGGCCGGGCAGTCACCGCCCGGGCGCGGCGCCCGGCCTCGCCTCGCGGGCCTCATGCGGAGCGCCCATGCTGAGTAGGAGGGCGCCGTCGTCTTGAGACTTGTCCTTCCCGAAGGCCGAACGAAGGCGCCTGAGAGGAGGAGGAAGTCATGCGCATGCGAAGGATCCTGGGCCTCGCCCTGGCCGCGGCAACCCTTGCCGGCGTGAGCGCCGTCGGCGCTGTCAGCGCCGGGGCCGCCTCGTCTCCGAACATCTCCAGGGACGACTGCACGGCCGCCGGCGGACAGATCGTTTCACGCCCCTACGCCGGCGAGTCCTGCGCGCTGCCTGACGGGACCTCGCAGGCGATCACTTGACCGGTCGCCGCACGGCTGGGCAGCCAGTCCGGCCGGTGCACCCGGCGCGGTGGGTATGGAGTGACGGCACCCGGTCCACCGTCGGGTGGATCACCCGCGCCCGTCTCGACACCGCGGCACTCGCGATGGTGGACGCCGACCGTCTCGAAGCCAAGGCCGTCACCGCTTCGAGACGGTCCGCGCCGTCCTGAACACCGAGCTCGCCGCCGTCCTGAACGGCCTCGGCCATGTCGTCATACAGCGACCGACGAGGTCGTTCGCATTTCCCGGCTGTATTGATTCGGATTTCCCAGCTGTATTGATCACGAGCGTTGTTGACACTCGGCAGGTCTTGAACAGGCGCAGAAGAACGAGCAGTTCCGCCGGCCTCGAGCCTGGACGGTGATGGAGTCTTCCTTCTGGCGCGGGCGATGATCGCGCCGCTGTCCGCATTGAGGCGGCCCTTTGCCGATGCCCTGACTCCTCCCCACCGTGGAACCCACCGTGGAAGAAGTCCAGCAGGACATCCCGCTCCAACCCGTCTGAGTCAAGGCCGACCCCGCCGGCATCGCCAACCGGCACGCGGCCCACGGCCCTCTCCGGGGATCTACGAGACGGCGCCGTAACACCACGACCAAGGAGCCGACCGGCACGGTGCACCCGCCGGTCGGCTCCGCCGTGCCCCTCGACGACCCCGGGGACGACTCCGTCGTTCGGCCCATCAAGGGCACCGGCTGCAACGCCGAAAAGGACCAGGCGGAGTCGCCCCACCCTCGTGTTCCGGTACGCCTCCGCGCCCCAGGCCGCCCCGATGACGGCGGTCCCGTACCCCGGCCGACAGGCCCGGAGGAAATCCCGTATGCGCGTCTTCCTGCCCCTGACCGCCGTCACCACCGCCGCGCTCCTGCTCGTCACGGTCACCGGCGCGACTCCCGCCGCAGCGGACCGGAACCCCGACGGCACACCACTGGTCAAGGTGTCCCAGGGCGACCCGTACGCGAAGTGCACCATCGGAGCGAGGTCCCCCGACAGCATCGTCTACCCGGCCACCGAGGTCGAGCCGTACCTGTCCGTGGATCCGCGCGACCCCAAGCGCGTGGTCACCGTGTTCCAGCAGGACCGCTGGAACGACGGCGGCGCCCGTGGCCTGGCGGCCGGCTGGACCACGGACGGCCACACCTTCCACCGGAGCACGCTGCCGTTCAGCCTGTGCGCCCCCGACGGCGCGGACTACGAACGGGCCTCCGACCCCTGGGTGAGCACCGGTCCGGACGGCACGGTCTACGCCGGCGGCGAGGGCGTCGACTTCACGAAGAGCACGCGCAGCGCCCTCCTGGCCGTCACGTCCCGCGACGGCGGCCGCACTTGGCAGAACCTCACCACCACGCACGTCGACGAGCAGCCGTTCTTCAACGACAAGCCGTCACTCACCGCCGACCCGATCCGCAAGGGCACCGCCTACCAGGTCTGGAACCGCCTCGACAACGACCCACCCGGCCCCAGCTCCCTCGACGGTCCCGGCTACATCTCCCTCACCCGCGACGGCGGCCGCACCTGGAGCAAGGCCCGGCCGTTCGTCGACACCAGCACCGTGCCCAACACCCAGACCATCGGCCATCTGATCGTCGCCGACCGGTGCACCGGCAGCCTGTACGACTTCTTCGACCGGATCACCTACTCCGACGACCTGAGCACCGTCGTCGAAGCCCGCTACGAGGTGGTCAACTCGACCGACGCCGGAGAGACCTGGAGCGCCCCGGTCACCGTGGCCCGGGACACGTCCGTACCGGAGGTCGACCCGAACGACCCCACCAAACCGCTGCGCGCCGCGGCCACCCTGCCGAGCCCGGCCGTCGACCTCAAGACAGGCACGCTGTACATGGCCTACGAGGGCTCGGACTTCTCCGGTGGAGAATTCGACTCCGTCCAGCTTGTGCGGTCCACCGACGGCGGACGCACCTGGGGGACCCCGGAGTTGATCAGCCCCAAGGGCGTTCCGGCCTTTTCACCGTCGATCGCGGTCGCCGAGCGGGACACGGTCGCGCTCACTTACTACGACCTGCGCTTCCTCAAGCCCGGCAACACCACCACCCTGCCCACCGCCTACCAACTGGCCACGCTGCAGCACGGAACCCCGAAGCTCCGGACCGAACGACGGATCTCGCGGGTCTTCGACTGGCTGCAGGCGCCGTTCGCCGGGGGCTACTTCCTCGGCGACTACCAAGGCCTGGTGGCAGACGGCAAGGGAGTACGGGCGGTGCTCACCGAGACTCACTCCGGCGCACCACAGAACCGTACGGACGCGTACACCAGCAGTGTCCGCACCCGCGGACCGACGCGGACGCCGTCGGCCGGCCCGACCGCCGACGGCTGCAGACAGGCCTCGAACCCACTCCGTGACCACGTTGGGCGGGGAGGTTTGGCCGCGTCCCGCCCGGCGGGGCGGGTCTGTTGCTCTGGGGTCGCGTGGTTTCCCGGTCTGTAGGGCACGGACGGGGCACACGCAGGGCACGCCTGAGACCTGGCATTCGAAGATCCAACGCGCCGCCGGTCGCCCGCCCGCCAACGGTTGATCGGGATCTCATGGACGATCTCGCAATGAGCGACGGGCACCACGATGTCCGCCGTCTCCACGGGCCGCCCCTGGTGGCTGTAGTACGTCCGTCCGCCGGATGTGCGTGACGAGCGCGGCCTTCTGGATGCCGAGCAGTGATGCCCCCTCGGCAGTCGCCTCCCTTGGCTCCGGCTGTTTCACGGCGTGGCTGACGGTGACCCCGATCAGGGCCATGCGGTTCACAACGCCCGCCCCCGCGTGGGGCCCTCCCTCAGGGAGGACGACGAGAGTGCCGGCGGTGAGGTCGTACGGCTCCCAACTCGTCGACAGCTGCGCTGGCCTGCCGTCCGCCAGGAACTCGTACGTCGTCCGGACACACGGCTTGCCCTCGACGATTCCGAGCCGTGCCGCGATCTCCGCCGGAGAAGGTGCGGCCTACGGCCGCGCAAACCTTGACAGCTCGCTGCGCTCGCGCACGACGGCGTTCGGAAGCTCCCGCCCGCCGCGTGCTTCCGGGCCGACTCGGACCTGGCGTGCCCGACGGGTCGGCACAGTCCCTGCGACTCTCCCGGCTACGCTCGCGCGGGAGCGCCCCGCGGCGCGTGGCTGCGGGGCGCCTTGTGGGGTTTAGTCGATCTTCTCCCCGTTGTGCATACCGCCCTTGCAGAGGTTGTTCGCCAGATCGACCGTTCCGCCGCCCTGCTTGCACTCAGAAGGGGTGACGTAGGTTGGGGCACCCTGTGCGGTGGCGGTGGCGGTGGCGGCGCCTGTGAGGCCGAGTCCGGCGAGGGCTGCCGTGGCGATGACGGCGGCGAGGATTCGTCGAATGCGCATGTGGTTCCCTTTCACGGATTGCCTCGGTTGGGGCACTAGCCAGTTTGATCTTCACCCATGTGGGTGGCACGTCAGGTTGGGCCATTCGGGTGAAAGTGCCGTCGGGTGCGGGGTCGGTGACGCGACCCGTCGGAAAGGCCCTGGAACGAAGAGAGCACCCCGGCCGGATGGGCGGTCTCTTCGTTGTTCCAGAGGGGGCAGCGTCCGCATCCGACCCCATGCAGAGAGCCGTGTTGACCTGCGGGAACGCGCCCTTGATAGCGGAGGGCGGCCGTACGTTGGCGGACGCTACACATTCGGTTCGGCGTCCGCAGGAAAAGTGCAGGTCACAGGAGGCGAGTGATCTCCGGCGGACGCTGCGGAGGCTATTTTCCCTTAACTCTCAAGTTTTGCTGGGGAATGGCTATTCAGGCGGGGCGGGATCGCGGGCCCGGCTGCCCGCCCGCCCCTGAAAAGCCGTGGTGAACCACAGAGAGCGGGGGAGGCCCGGCGGCACCTGCCCACGTCTGCCGCCTGCCCCTTGGAAGGCCCGCAGGGCAGCAGTCCAGGAGCGGGCGTCCCCGGGGCAGGTACAGGCGCCCTACGCAAGGCCGCGCCGGCCAGAGCATCGAGGTTCTCTTTCGCCACTACGCCAAGTTCCTTGACGGCCTTCGACGGCAGGCGAACCGCCTCATCGAGCAGTCCATGAACGAGTGGCAGCGCGTCAGCCAAGATGACGTACCCGAGGGCTGAACCGGGGGTTTGGTCCGTGACTGGTCCGGAAGCACTGGTCAGGAGGGGTGCAGTCGTGGGAGGAATGGGGAGTTGGTACGCAAGCCGGGCTCGGTCGAGAGCGGGCTGAGCGAAGGGCGCCTGACAGGTGAAAACCCAGGACAGGCGCCCTTTCCCATCTGTCTAGAAGAAGCCCAGCTTCTTCGGCGAGTAGCTCACCAGCAGATTCTTGGTCTGCTGGTGGTACACGCCTGACCTCGCTCCTGACCTGCGACAAAGAGTGGAAACGTCGAGTGCCAGGCTGGTTCGGTCCGCACCTGGTCCGGATCTTGATGAGTGGTACGTGGTGCTAGCGAGTGGACCGCGGTACCACATGGCACAGGTAGGCGGAAGCGTCTGCTGGTGTCCACGTGGTCTAGATCGATGCCGTTCACGCAGGTGGGGCCTTCGGGGTCCAGGTGCGTCGATGGTGTTGGTGACAGGAACGTGACAGCTGAGGAACCTCCGTCGGCCAGGTGGCGACGGGGGTTCCTGCGTTCGGGGACAGCCTTTGCGTTGGCGGAGCCCAGCCGCATCCACCAGATGCTGACGGCACCGCCCCGTCACGGTGAACCAGATCGCCGGTGACAACCGTCGTGGTGCCTGGGCGCAGGGGCTGGTGGAACATCCGCCGGGTGCACCGCGTTCCCCCACGGGAACCCGGGGCGGAGGCGGCCAGGATGGTGAGAAAGGTGGCGACATGCTGGAGACGGTGGGCCTGACGGCCGACGAGAGCGAGGTGTACCGCCTTCTGGTCGCCACCGGGACGGCGTCCGCTCAGGACATCTCCGGCCGCTCGGCCCTCGACGTCGTCACCGCGCGGCTGCTGCTGCGCGCGCTGGAGCACAAGGGCCTGGCGTCGGTGGTCGAGGACAGTCCCGAATGGTTCAAGGCAGTGCCGCCGCAGGTGGCCCTCATGCCCCGGCTCCAACGCCACTTCGACGCCCTGGAACAGACCCGGGCCGCCGTCTACGAACTGGCGGAGACACACCGCCGCAGCGCGTGGGCCCGGAGCACGGGCGAGGCCGTCGAGATCATCACCGGCGCGGCGGCACTGCGCCAGCATCTGCGGCAGCTCCAGGACGGCGCCGGCCGCGAGATGATGTGGTTCGTGAAGGCCCAGTACGTGGCCATGTCACCGGAGAGCAATCAGGAGGAGTTCGACGCGCTGGACCGGGGGGTGCTCTACCGGGCCCTGTACGAGCAGGCGTACTTCGACGACCCCGACTCGGTGGACTTTGTCGTCAAGGGCGTGTGCGCCGGAGAGGTCGCCCGGGCGGTGCCTCTGCTGCCGCTGCGGATGGCGATCGCCGACCGCTCGGTGGCCATCCTGCCGCTGGCGGCCTCGGGCACGTCCCGCAACCCCAGGGAGCTGCGGGCCGCGGTGGTGCGGGAGAGCAGCCTGCTGGACGCGCTCATCGCCCTGTTCGAACACCACTGGGAGATCGGTGCCCCGCTCCGGGTGACCGGGGAGGGCCAGATCGGCGGCGCCGGCACCACGGATGCCGCCTCGCCGGTCGGGGAGGACCGGCACCTGCTCTCCCTGATGGTCGCCGGTATGACGGACGAGGCGATAGCCGGACAGCTGCGGGTCAGCAAGCGCACCGTCCAGCGGCGTATCCAGGGCCTGATGAGCCTGGCGGGCGTCGCGACCCGTATGCAGCTGGGCTGGCACGCGGCCCGCCGCGACTGGCTCTGAGAGTACGGCGGACGCCGCAACGCACACGAACAGGGCCCATCGGACGTGTCCGGCGGGCCCTGTCCCCGTTCGTCCGGCCGCTGCGGCCGGGCTGCGCTACTCGCGGAAGCAGTTACAAGAGGACGTGGCTACTACGCGAAGGCGGCTACTTGAGCAGGTAGCCCTTGATGACGGTCTCCTTGAAGGAGTTGCCCGCCGCGTCCTCGACGTGGACGCGCAGGCTGACCGAGCCGCCCGCAGCGCGGCGCGGGTGCTCCACGGTCACGGTGCGCTCCATGCCGGAGCCCTTGACCCGCACCGACTGCCAGGTCTTCCCCTCGTCGAAGGAGACCTCGGTGGTGAAGACGCGGATGGGCGACGCCGGGGCGCCGGCCGTCCGCTGGATCAGGACCGGGATGTCGAGCTCGCGGCCGGCCTTGGCCCGGTTCCACTCGTCCAGCTTCGGCGACATACGGACCGCGTACAGCGGCAGCGCCTGCCGGGTCGCCGTGGTCTGCGACCGGAACCGCCATTCCGCCCGCACACTCGTGGAGACGGAACTGGGGGCCATGTCACGGTTGTGCTCGACCGTCAGACGATAGTCGGCGGGGGTGGCGTCGGCCGGGACGTCGCTCATGCTCCAGTCCTGGGAGACCAGCTCACCGTTGCGCCACAGCTTCACCTCGGGCAGGCCGGACGTGGTGTCGGCCACCAGGTCGAGGTTGCCGTTCGCGGCCGACTGGAAGGGCCGGTACATCGTGTCGCCCTCACGGAAGGCGGCCATCTGGGACGAGAGGCCCACGGCCTGGATCCCGCCGTTCCAGCGCTCGTCGACCTGGGAACCGGCCTTGTAGCCGTGCAGGTCGCTGAGATAGCTCTGCCCGTGCGCGTCCGGATCGAGGAAGCTGTTCTGGTCGAAGGCCGTCTGCCAGCGCAGGCCGTCTGCCGCCGAGAAGTAGTCGACGCGCCGGGCCGGGACCGGAATCCCCTCCATCGCCCGGCCGCTGAAGCGGACGTTGCCGACGTACGTCCACACGATGCGCGTGGCCGTGGTTCCCGGCGTGGTGGCGGCGAACGTGGTGTTCACCCTGGCCAGTTCCGCCGTGCGGGGGTTGTAGGCGGGATCCGCCGGGATGGCGCCGTGCACCGGTCGCGTGAGGTAGTAGACCGAGGCGGGGTTCCCGTCCGCGCCGGCCGGTTCGCCCCAGATACTGGTGACGAGGTACGTGAACTTCGAGTCCTTGTACTGGTCCGTCGGCACCGCGTACACGCCGTCGATGTGATCCGTGCCGATCGCGTTGTACATGGTGACCGAGAGCAGCTGCTCGGCCATGCTGATCGTGCCGATCTCGGCCGACATGATGCGTGCGGAGCGGCTCGGTGCCGACACCGTGACGGGCTTCGCCTTGCGGGCGTCGATGGTCACCTGCCGGTCGGCGCTCATCACGACCCTCGGTACGCCGACGATGGTGCCCTCGGTGAAGGAGGCGTCGAAGTAGAAGCCGCTCACCGAGTAGGTGTCCTTCGGCAGTCGCACCACCGTGCTGCTCTTGCCGAGCGCCTCGACCTCGTACGCCTTGCCGTCAGCCGAGTTGACGAGCAGGTAGGCGTTGTCGGGGGCGGCGCCCGTGCGGCTCTTCATCCCGATGCGCAGTTCGTAGGACGGCTGCTCGACGTCCATGCCGAACGGGACGCGCACCGACACCTGGTCGTCCGCGGTGCTCGCGGTCACCACGCCGCTGTAGGCGGCGTACGTCGTGGTGGCTTCCGGGGTCGCGGTGAGGGTGACGGCCGCGGTTCCGTGCGCGGGCACGGTGACCGTGTCGGCGCTGAGCCGGAACAGTCCGGCGGGAGCGGGCACGTCCTTCTTCCCGCTGCTCGGGTTGTCCTTCAGCCGAAGGGTGACCGGTGCGGCGCCCGGGTTGCGGTAGGTGATGGTCTTGGTCACCGGAGGCCGCGTGCCGTCCGTCCAGCGGATCAGGCCGAAGCCCAGTGCGGTGGTGTCGGCTGTGACGTCCTGGTCGACCGCCCGGGCGACGTCGACGCGTCCGGCGCCCTGGAAGTAGGCGCCGTGCTCCTTGGCGCCGGTCGCCGACTGCATCAGCCGGCGCTTGACCTGCTCCGCCGTCCAGTCGGGGTGCTGCTGGAACAGGATGGCGGCGGCTCCGGTCACATGGGGCGTGGCCATGGACGTGCCGCTCATCGCGACATAGCCATCGTCGGCGGTGGTGCCGCCCGCCCTCGCGGCGACGACGTTGACGCCGGGGGCGATGATGTCCGGCTTGAGGCCGGAGTCGCCCACCCGCGGGCCGACCGAGCTGAAGACGGCGAGGTCGTCGTCGTCCTCGGCCGCGCCGACGGCCAGCGCCCGGTCGTCGGAGGCGGGCGAGGAGACCTTGTCGGGACCGCTGTTGCCGGCCGCGGCCACGACCAACGTGCCGTAGTCACGGCTCACGGTGTCGACCATGGCCTCGAGGGCGTCGGTCTCCGGTGTGTCCGTGGCGACCAGGCTGAGGTTGATCACCTTGGCGCCGTGCTGGGCGGCCCAGGCCAGGCCCTCGACGATGTCGGAGTTGTCGCAGTTGCCGTCCGCGGTGCACACCTTGCCGGACAGGATCTGCACGCCGGGTGCCACACCCCTGTAGCGGCCGTCGGAGGCCGCGCCGGAACCGGCGACCGTGGAGGTCACATGGGTGCCGTGACCGTTCAGGTCGTCGGTGTTCGGCTCGGTGGTGAAGTTCGCGGACTCGGTGACGAGGCCCTTGAGGTCCGGGTGGTTGGGGTCGTAACCAGTGTCGAGCACGGCGACCTTGACGCCGGTGCCGGTGTAGCCCTTCTCCCAGGCGTGCGGGGCCCCGATGCGCGGCACCGTGCTGTCGAGCTGGATCCTTGAGCGGCCGTCCAGCCAGACCCGGCGCACACCCGCTCCGAAGGACGTGGCGTCCGCCCGGCCGGGGGCGATGCCCTTCCAGAACCCGGCTGCGTCCGCGCGGTGTTCGCCGAGGGTCGCGAAGGGGGTCCCACCGATGGGGCGGACGGTGTCGGCACCGGCAGCGGTCAGCTGTCGCCGGGCGGTGCCCGCGTCCCCGGCGTACTCGACGATCAGCGGCAGGCTCGAGCGCTGCGCGTACTTGCCCCGGACCAGGGCGGAGACGTTGAACAGCGCCTTGTCGAGGCGGCCCGCCGCGAGCAGCGGGAGCGTGTCGGCGGGTATGACCGTCCAGTCGCGACCGGCCTGGCGCTTGATGAACGCGACTCGTTCGCGGCCCTCGGCGGGCTCGACCGACACACTCTGCTTGCCCGAGGTGTCCGTCTCCAGCGTGACGCGGTCGCCGGTGATCAGGGTGAGCTGATGCCGGGAGATGATCGGCGACCGGGCCGCTCCGGTTTGCGCGGCGGCTTCCGTTCGCCCGGTGTGCGGGCCGAGGTCCTGAGCGGCGCCAGGGGCGGCGGTCAGACCGGCCACGAGCGCCACGAGGGCGGCGGCCGCCGCCGTATGCCGAGGCCGGGGAGGGCGGACCCAGCGGCGCCACTTGTTGTTCATGTCTCTCATGGGAGGACAGCGTGGTGCCGTCAAGTGCCGAGGTCAGCAGATTGCCCTGTCCACCAGGCGTCAAGTCACCTATGCGCCAACTCCTATACTTCATAAAGCGGGCAAACGTGGCCACGTTGGCGGCTCATAGACGAACCGATCGAGCCGCTCCCCGGGTGGTGTCAAGCCGGCCGCCGGAGATCCCGTATCTCAACCGAACGTGATCCCGTGATTTTGCCTGCGGATTCTGGACATGCTGGAGGAGCGGCGGTCTGCGGGCAAGAGACCGTGAGGCCGGGGAGACGGCGGTGGAGCTGGGCCCTCGACATGGACACCTGTACGGCCGTGCTGTCGGAGGGGGCGTACACCGCACGACGAGGACAGGGTTCAGAGGCTGAACAGGCTGGGGTTGTCGAGGACGTAATCGGCCACCCCCGATGGAGGCCGCCCGGTGACCTGCTCGACCCCGTCCGCCTTGCGGTCGTATCGATTCTCGGCGTGAAGGCGAGCCATGGTGGAGATGTGCTGAAAGGCATGGTCCGGCAGCCCCAGCGGTCTGAGATCATCGTTGATCCATTCCTGCAGCGGGACGTCCGTGTACCTGACCGGTCGTCCCAGAGCTGTGGAAAGCTCTGCCGCCATGACGGCGGCGTCCTCCGAGCGCGGGCCGGTCAGCTCGTAGATTCGGCCGATGTGCGGGGACGGATCGGCCAGGATCTCCTCAACAACCGCGGCGACGTCCCGAGCCGTCACAGGGGAGGTTTTCGCCCGGCCGAAGGGCAGTCTGATGCTTCCGTTCTTCGCGATCGAGGAGAAGCCGACACGGAACAGCGGGTTCTCCGTGAACACAGTGGGCCTGATCTGGACGACGGGCAGGCCTGACCAGCCGAGGACCTGCTCCACCAACCAGTGCTGCCGCTGCTGCACGGACTCAGAGGTGCTGGTGAGATCCATCTCCGAGACAGTGAGCTGCGACATGTTCACGAACACTTCCAGGCGTCCGTACGCGCGGGCGACGGCCGCTGCCGTCACGGCAGCCTCCAGATACTGTGCCGACACACCCATACCGAAGTACATACGTCCACAACCGGCCAGGGCGTCGGCAACGTCGACCGCGCGCGTCAGGTCTCCGACGACGACCTCCGCTCCCATCGTGCGCAGCGCCTCCGCTCGCTCATCCTCGCGATGCGCCATGGCCCGGACGCACAGGCCCCTCTGCTTCAGGCCCTCGACCACAGATCGGCCGACGGCGCCGACACTGCCCGCCGCGCCCGTCACCAGAATGGGCAGCGCACGGGCTTCCGGGGTGCCGTCCATACGAGCAGACTGGGGTGCGCACCGCCACGGCGCAACCGGAGACGGCCGGCCTCGCCGACGTTGTGCCAGGCAGTCACCGTCTGTGAAGCAGGTCGGCCTGTTCGTCCGCCTCGGGTTCCGAGGCCGTCCTCTGTACCGCTCGGCGCGGAGTGTGGTCCGTGCAGTGGCCGGGGTGACACGCCGGGGCATACGGGAACGCGGTCGGTAGCGAGGGGGGTGGGCTGTCGGCGGGGTCGGCTACCTTCGAAAGGTCCCGAGTGGACCGCGCGTTCCCGCGCGCCTGACGGCTGCGGGCCGGGCGGGAGCGGTGTGCTCGCCCCCCGGTTGTTCTGGCCCGGGGGCGGGCTCTTCCCAGCACCGACTTTCCCCGGCCTCGCCCACGGTCCGGGCACCGGCCCGTGGGCGCGCTGACCACACTCCGCCACCCCCGCGGGCCGGACCCATCCCCTCCCCGCCGACAGGGGACCCCCGCCGTGGCACACACCGCCCCCGCCATCCCCCTCACTCCATCACCGAGTGCTGGCCGGCGTGACAAGCCCGAACGGCAACCGCCCGCCAGAGTGCACCGAGATCGACCCGTGCGAGCCGTGCACCCAGGACACGGACGCGGAAGCCGAGGTAATCGAAGCCTCCATGGGCCTGCGCGACCGACCGACAGGGACAGCCGAACCCCGACGGACGACTACGACGTGACCGTGCTCCGCACAGAGATGATCACCTTCCGCCTGCCTGCCGCCTCAGCCCAGGACGCCGAGGAGCGCTACCTCATGGACGCCGAGGAGACCAGCAGCGAGACCGTCAGCCTGCGCGTCGACTCCACAACACGCCTGGACCCGGACGTGGCCGGCCGGCCGCAGGAGGCCCTCATCCGCCTCACGGCGTAATACGACACGCTTCAGGGGTGCAGTGCTCGTTGCAGTGCCTCGATGGCGAGCGTGCGCGCGACCGTGGTTGCCTTGGAGTCGCGGAGGCTGTCGAGCATCAGGAAGTCGTGGACCATTCCCAGCACTCGGACCGCGGTGACGTCCACTCCTGCCTCGCGGAGCTTGGCGGCGTAGGCCTCGCCTTCGTCACGCAGTACGTCGGCCTCGTCGGTGATGACCAATGTGGTGGGAAGGCCACGGAGCTGCTCGATGTCGGCCCGCAGCGGCGAGGCATGGATTTCGGTGCGCCGCGCTGATCAATCGATGCCGCAGGGAGGGTCTGGAAGCCTTCGTCACGACGCCGACGCCTGTGGTCCCGTCGATGAACGGTGTAGAGGTGACAGGGCAGCGCCCGATGGCGTTCGTGGCCGAAGCCGATGTCGTGCTCATCGGTAGTGGCGTGCAGACGCGCGACGTCGTCGCGGACGACCGACTGATCTCCCGGCTGCGGCTCGACCCTTCGCGACAGCTGATCGGTGCCCAGTGCTCCGGCGCGCTGGTGCTCGCCCGGCTGGGGTTGCTGGACGGCATGCCGGCCTGCACGGACATGAAGAGCCGGCCCTTTGTTGAAGCCTGCGACGTCACCGTTCTGGACGCGCCGTTCCACGCCGAGGGGAACATCGCCACAGCGGGCGGCTGCCTGGCGTCCCAGTATCTCGCCACGTGGGTGATCACCCGCATGCTCGGGGAGGATGCCGCGCGCGACGTCATCGGCTACGTTGCTCCGGTCGGCGAAAACCAGGAGACCGTCGATCGGGCCGTGCGCGCCGTCCACTCGGGCGAGGCTGCACTGCGCTGACGGCCCGTGATCAGTCTCGATACGATGAAGATCCACCATCTTGAAGCCGTCTGGTTACGACCTAATGTGAGCGATCGGTGCTGGTCACGGGCGGTTTTCCGGACTCAAGCTCTCGTCTGCCGCACCGGTGATCACGGGCCCACGGATTCCCCTGGCGTGGGGTGCCTGTGCGTAGATTTGGGCGGGAGAGCGTTTTCGCCTGCGGGTCCGTCGACGAACCGTCTGTGCTGACCGCATCATCCTGTCCGCAGGCGCCGCCCTCAGGAGACCTACATGAACGAACTACTCACTGAGGCGATCGAAGCCCACGGCGGGAACGCACGCTGGCGCCAGCTGACTCGGGCGCGAGCCACCCTTGTCAGCGGCGGTCATCTTTTCGCCGTTAAAGGCTTGCCGCAGGATCCCGCGCCGCGCGAGATGACCGTTCTCCTCCACGAGGAGCACGCCTCGGTCAGACCCTTCGGCGCCCCTGACCAGAAGACCGACTTCACGCCCGGATGTGTGAGCATCGACAAGCTCGACGGGCGAGTGGTGGCCGAACGTGAGGATCCACGGTCGTCCTTCAGCGGCCACACTTTGGAGACCCCCTGGGACGCGCTGGACCGGGCCTACTTCAACGGCTACGCCCTGTGGACCTACCTCACCACACCGTTCCTGCTGGCCATGCCCGGCTTCACGGTCACCGAAATCGAGCCGTGGCGGGAAGGAGACGAACTGTGGCGAGGGCTTCGCGCTACGTTCCCACCCGAGATCGCCAGCCACAGCACCCACCAGGACTTCTACTTCGGCCCCGACCGGCTGCTGCGCCGACACGACTATCACGTCGATGTGGCAGGCGGGTTCGCCGCCGCGCAGTACGTCTACGACTGCGTGGAAGCAGACGGCATCGTGCTGCCCACCAAGCGCCGGGCCTACCGCCGCGATGCCGATGGCCACCCCATCCTCGATGAGGTCATGGTCTCGATCGACCTCAGCGACATCCACTTCAGCTGACAGCAGCAGAACGCCTGGCCGATGGGCTCGATGACGGCGACGAGTTCGTTCGAGTACCGTGCCCTACTCGTCGTCGTTGTCCCGGCCATCTTCGAAGACGAGGAGCGGTTTGGCGTCATGAGCGGGTGTTTCGGCGAACGAGATGGCTTCGGTGAAGCGTTCGAGCGGGAAGGGCCGGCCTTGGGGGATGCTCAGCACTTCGTCCGTGACGAGGCCGCGAACTTCAGACAGCGCGCGCAGCGCGTCCGCAGGTGAGGCAGTGCCGAACCAGCGGTTCAGCCAGAAGCCACGGACCACTTTGGTCCCGTAGATGACCGAGCGCGCCTGCAACGGGATCGTCAGGGCCGCCGGGTCAGTCTGCCGATGGGTGGAGAGCGCGCCGTAGACCACGAGCTCTCCTCCCGGAGCCAATGCCTGGGACACCTGGGCACCTACGTGGCCGGCGGCGCAGTCGATGGCCTGCGCACGCCGGCCGGTCCTGTGACCTCCGTCAGACGCTGCAACAGGTCCTCGTCCTCAGTACAAGAGACCTCGTCGCCTCCCAGCGCCTTGATCTCTTCAACGGCATCGCGCCGCCGCACCCCATTGATCGTGCGCAGACCCGGGTGCCTGGCCAGCTGAATGACGAGCCGGCCGACGGTGGAGCCCGCCGCGGTCTGCAACAACCATGCTCCCGGCTGGACGTCGAGCTCACGAGTCACCAGGAGCAGTGCGGTCAACGGGTTGACCGCGAGTTGACAGGCGGTGGACTCGCTCAGACGATCGGGGACCGGCAGAAGCCTGTGTGTATCGGCAACAAGGTATTCCTGCCAGGTGCCGGCTACACGCGGCCCGGGTACGGCCGGGATGGCAAAGGCCACTACACGCTCGCCGATCTTCAGTCCCTCGGTGTCCGCACCCAGGGCCTCAATACAGCCCACGCATTCCTGTGCCCGCCTACAGTGGGAAACTCCGGGGAGAAACCGTAGCGACCACGCAGCACGTGCAGATCGCTGGCGTGAATCGGCGTCTCCTTCACACGGATCGACGCCTGGCCGGCTTCCGGCGCGGGAACAGGCCGGGATTCCAGGCGCAGGACATCGTTCGGCTCGCCGACCTCTCCGGCTACGAGCGCGCGCATGGACTGCGGCATGAGTGACCTTTCGTCTCTCAGCACCCGACGAAGTCGGCGAACGTTCTGGGCAGGAACGACGCAACCTCCGCCGAGTCACGGCGCCATGTGTGCAGCCTCGCCTGATCGATCGCCAGGTGTCACCCCTGCCTTGCTCCCAGCTTGCGCTCCTGCGCGAGCACTGTCGTGTCGTAAGAAGCCTTGCTCCCCAACGCGAGGCCGGTGACCGCCCCCGACGCGGCGTCAGCCCAGCGGGTTGGTCGTGTCGCGGAGGAGGGTGAGGACAGGGGCGTACATGCGCGTCTTGATGGTTCCGAGGCTGTCGCCGGCCTTGTTCGCGTGAGACTGGGCGAGTTCGAGGGCGGCCGTGCGCAGGGCGCCCTCGTCCACGGCCTGATCGACGATTCCGGCGGCGGCGGCTTCCTTGCCGCCGAAACGACGGGCGGAGACCATGGCGTGCTGGGCTGTCTGCGGGGTCAGCCGGGACTGGATGAGGGCGGACATGCCCGGAGTGAAGGGGATGTTGATCTCTGCCTCGGGCAGGCACCAGAAGCCCCGGTCGGCACGCATGAGACGGAAGTCGTGGGCCAGAGAGAACATCGCTGCGGCGGCGAACGTGTGTCCCTGCAGGGCGGCTACGGTGATCAGCGGGAGGGACAGGAACCTTGCGAACAGACCGTGAACGGAGTTGACGTAGTCCAGGTGCTCGTCGCTGTGCGCAGCGAGCCATTCGAGATCGAGACCGTTGGAGTAGAACTTCCCGGTCGCAGCGGTCATCAGGGCGCGAGGGCCTTCTGACTTCTCCACCTCGTCCAGGGCTGCGTTGACCGAGGCGATCCAGTCGGGGTGGAAGCGGTTCTCCCCGTCGCCGAGGTCGAGAACGAAGACGGCGTCGTGGCGGTCGAGCATGGGCATGAGGGCTCCTTGGAGACGTTTCGGTGGGGGCAGGGAGGTCTCTCCGCCGCCAAAGCGGAAGTCAACTGGAAAGTGTTCGCCGGGCGCGGTGGAGCAGGGTGGCTGCTGCCAGGAGACCCAGAGCCGCGGTCGCACCGGTCAGGAGGATGCCGGTGAGGGCCGGCCCTTCGGGAAGCGCGGAGGCGTGGACCCAGCGGATGGCGAAATTGGTGCTTGCCGCTATGGGGAAGCTGAAGATCCACAGACCCGGATGGAACGAGGGCTGGCGCAGATCGGGGAGGAGGAAGACGACGAGGAGGACAGTGAAGAGCAGCGTGCCGGCGAAGCCGTAGCCGACGGCGTCGAAGACGCCCTTGTGAGCGGCGGTCCAGGCGATTCCGCCGGTGGCCGGTGGGATGGTCAGGACGGTGAGGGCCGGGCGGGCGGGCCCGGGCAGGGGGCCACCAGTGACGAGGCTGCCGAGGATGACGGTGCCGAAGGCGAGCCAGTACAGCAGCCCCACCGCGAAGGCGGCGTCGGCGACACCGGGCTGCCTGAGCGTGGAGGCGACGGCACTCGCCACGAACGGTGCGGAGGTCACCGGCAGCAAGTAGCCCGGGTGCAGGACGGTTGCGCTCAGGGCACCAGTGAGCCAGTGGGCCAGCAGGCGTGCGGCGATGAGGGCGGCCACGGTGACGAACACGGCGTAGGCCCATCGTGGGCCTGTGATCCCGTACCGCGAGAAGTGGCCTGCGATCAGCATGCCGATGATGGGGACGTACCCAAGAGTGAAGCCATCGCCGGGATGACGCAGGTCGTGGCGCAGGTTGCGCCACTGGGTCCCGCCATGGCGCAGGTACTGCGCCAGCAACACCAGCCAGATGAGACCGCTGACGGTGAACAGCGCGTCGCTGACCTGGAGAGCGGGCGGAAAGGTGGTCACCGCTGCCTGCCAGGCACCGCCGAGGCCGGCAGTGCCGAGGGAGATGGAGAGCAGCCTGATCCGTGCGGCGCGGGTCGCACGAGGACCGTTGATGTCGGAGACGATGTCGTCGGCTGGGCACGCAGGCCCGCGGCCGCGTGGGGCCGTGCCGGTGTGCTCTGTCGTATCGACCATGTCGGTCATGGGGGGGAACCTCAAGGGGATTGCCAGGGGCGCGGGCCAGGACTCGCCTGCCCGGCGACACAGGTCGTGGCGTGGTCAGGCGTCCATGTCGAGGACGACGCGGAAGCGGGCCTTGCCCGAGAGCATCCGCTCGTAGGCGTCCATGGCGTGGGTGAAGGGCATGGTCTCGGTGGCGGGACGGATGCCGTGGGCGAGGCTGAAGGCGAGGTTGTCCTCGTTCTGGATCGACGATCCGGTCAGGCTGCCGGCGATGCGGTGGGTGCCGAAGATCAGGTCGGCGGTGGCCACCGTCAGCGGGTCGGGGGCGGCGCCGACGACCACCAGCGTGCCGCCCGGGGCCAGTCCGCGGACCAGGGGATTCATGGACGTCCCGCTGGATGCGGTGGCGACGATGACCGAAGCGCCGCCCAGGTCGGCCAGCGCCGTGCCGGGGTCGGTGAGGGTGCTGTCGATGTACTCGTGGGCGCCCAGTTCTCTGGCGGGTTTTTCCTTCTCCTGGCCGCGGGCGATGGCGGCGACCCGGTGTCCGAGGCTGCGTGCGTACTGCACGGCCAGGTGACCGAGCCCGCCGATCCCCTGTACGGCGACCAGGGCGCCGGCGCGGGTGGGGGCCTGCTGGAGCGCAGTGAGCGTGGTCAGTCCGGCGCACAGCAGCGGGGCCGCCTCGGCGGCGGGCATGCCATCGGGGATGCGCACCAGTCCGCTCGTGCGGGCGTATGTCACCTCCGCGTATCCGCCGTCGACGGTGGTGCCGGTCTGTTCCTGGTTCAGGCAGTTGACGAAGTCGCCGCGGCGGCACGGTTCGCACTCCCAGCAGTGCCCGTTCAGGAAGCCGACGCCGACGCGGTCGCCGGGCTGCCAGACGGTGACACCCGCGCCCACGGCATCGATCACGCCGACGATCTCGTGGCCGGGGACGACGGGGCGTGACGGGTCGGGGCGCAGTCCCTCCACGGCCAGCACGTCGGAGTGGCATACACCGCACGCCTGCACCCTGAGCCGGACGTGTCCGGGCTGGGGGTCGACCAACTCGCGCTCGACGAGCCGGAGCTGGTGGACACCGGTGGCCTCGAAGGCTCGGTACGCGGACATGACATTTCTCCTCGGTGCTGCCTCTGCCGACCCGGAGAGGGCCAAGGGCTGGGGGGCGGGACTGGGGCGCGTTCAATATGACCGGTCACTTCAATATGACCGGTCGCTTTATACTTAGTCAAGCAGGTCCGAGGGGCGAGCCGTGGATCACGTGGCGTCGGAGGCGGGAGCCGCTTCCCCGGTGAACAGGGTTTGACCTGCCGCAAGGCGACCGGACATATTGACCCCGAGGTGGTGGTGAGGATGGCACGCGCGTCCAAGCGCGAGGAGATCGCGCAGGCAGCCCTGGAGCAGTTCCGCACGCGGGGCTTCAATGCCACGGGCATCAGCGACATCACCTCGGCGGCCGGGGCTCCCAAGGGCTCGTTCTACAACCACTTCGCCAGCAAGGAGGAGAGCGCCCTTGAGGCGCTGAGCCGCTACGCGGCCGGGTTGCGGTTCGACCTGCTCGACACGCCGGGACGCCCTGCGCTGGAGCGGCTTCGGGCGCACTTCGAGTTCCTGGGCGCGGACACGGTCGACAGCGGCTTCGCCCGCGGATGCCTGGTGGGCAACCTCGGCGCCGAGGTGGCGGACCACTCCGAGGAGATCCGTTCCGCCGTCCAGGGCGGCTTCCAGCGGTGGGCCGCGCGCATCCGGCGGGTCCTCACCGAAGCCCGGGAAGCAGGTGAGCTGGACGCCGCTCTCGAGGTCGAGGAGGCCGCGCTGTTCATCCTCAGCGCCTGGGAGGGCACGCTGATCGCGGCCCGAGCCGACAAGTCCTCCGCTCCCTTCGACGCCTTCTTCCACATGGTCTTCGGCGTCCTCCTGCGCTGATCGCGACCGGCCGCTTCTGGACCCCGCAGGTGAGGGTGCGGTCGCTGGGAGACGCAGCCGGTACCGGACGTCGTCGCACGGGTCCTGGGGCGCCAGGATCGTCGTCTTCCTGCCGTATGCCTCCCTGTGCGACCGATGGATCGCGTCCCCAGGACGGCGAACCCGTTCTCGGTGAAGGCGCGCGCAAAGGGCGCTGACGGCAAGGAGAGCACCTGACCGATGCAGCAGCCTCGACAGGCTGGCCAGTTCTCTCGGGCCCCATCGCGCTCAGGGCACGAGGATCGGGAAGAGGATGCAGCTGCTGGTGGCGTGGGCCAGGAGCCGGTCGTCGGTCAGGTCGATCGAGGTGTATCCCATGCCCCGGGGCGGCACGGACTGCACCGCGCAGCCGGCCGCCGAGTCGAGCAGTGTGGCGTAGACGCCGCCGTGGACGCTGCCGATCGGGTTGTAGTGCTCCTCGCCCGGCACCAGTACGAACACTGGCCGGCCGTGCTCGGCCTCCTCCAGGGTGAAGCCCAGGGCGGCGGCGATCGGCGGGGCGGGCAGGCGCCCGGCCAGGATCTCGCGGAGGAAGTCGATACCGCTGTGGTGAGGGACGGCGTCGGTGGTGATGGCTGGATCTTCCCAGCCGAACACACGTGATCTGTACGTTGCGGCTCTTGCCGGCCGCTTGTGTCGGCCCTCAGGGACTTCTTAGATGTTTCGGACACGCGGCAGCTGCTCGGGGGCGTGTGTTGTCGGTGTGGCGTGCCGGTCGGCGATGGCGGGGCGGGCCACTTCTGCGGTGGAATCGTCCTGCAGGGTGTTTCAGCCGCCGCGGGGTTCAGGGCTGTCCGGGCCGACGCGAATGAGGCCAGGGCCGGCGTCGACGGTCAGCTCATCACCATCCGG
The DNA here is from genome assembly GCF_042881985.1 of Streptomyces sp. NPDC058246. Taxonomy (NCBI): domain Bacteria; kingdom Bacillati; phylum Actinomycetota; class Actinomycetes; order Kitasatosporales; family Streptomycetaceae; genus Streptomyces; species Streptomyces sp. NPDC058246. The sequence continues at coordinate 26,194 of NZ_JBHVWZ010000011.1, forward strand.
CGCGCCCGGTATGCCGGACGGCGGAAAAAATGCCGTCCGGTGCGTACGGGTGAGCGTCGAGATGCCGACTGAGGGCGCATCGTTTTCCTCGGCACTGGAGGCCAGGTCAGCTGCGGTTCAAGAGGAGGGCGATGCACCGCAGAGTCACCGACTTGCCGCCGCCCGTGGAGGCGTTGACACGGACGTACGGGTGCCGACGGTTCGGCCCTGCTTACCGGTATCGACGATCGCTGCGCTCATGAGCGGGCGGCTCGTGGGTTGGGTCCTCGGAGCTTTTTGGTCCGCGAATGGTCCGGTGGGAACTCCCATGTATGCCAGACTGTAGCTTTAGGAACCCAATTGATTACAGTGGGTATCTTCTATGACGGGTTGCCTGGAGCGCAACGATGCCTCCAAGCAACCCGACTTCAAGCTCTAGAAGAAGCCAAGTTTCTGAGGGCTGTAAGAACAAAGAATGTTCTTCGTCTGCTGGTAGTGCTCCAGCATCATCTTGTGGTTCTCCCGGCCGATGCCGGACTGCTTGTAGCCACCGAACGCGGCGTGTGCCGGGTAGGCGTGGTAGCAGTTCGTCCAGACGCGGCCCGCCTGGATCGCGCGGCCCGCGCGGTACGCGGTGTTGATGTCCCGCGTCCACACGCCGGCGCCGAGCCCGTACAGCGTGTCGTTCGCGATCTTTATCGCGTCGTCGAAGTCGTCGAACGACGTGACCGAGACGACCGGGCCGAAGATCTCCTCCTGGAAGATCCGCATCCGGTTGTCGCCCTCGAAGATCGTCGGCTGGACGTAGTAGCCGCCCTTCAACTCGCCGTCGTACTCGATCCGTTCACCTCCGGTGAGGACCTTGGCGCCCTCCTGCCGGCCGATGTCCAGATAGGAGAGGATCTTCTCCAACTGGTCGTTGGAGGCCTGGGCGCCGATCATCGTGTCGGTGTCGAGCGGGTGGCCGGGCTTGATGAGTTCGGTGCGGGCGACCGCCGCCTGAAGGAACTCGCGGTAGTGGCCGCGCTGGACCAGCGCCCGGGACGGGCAGGTGCACACCTCACCCTGGTTGAGCGCGAACATAGTGAAGCCTTCGAGCGCCTTGTCGCGGAAGTCGTCGTTCTCGGCCCAGACGTCGTCGAAGAAGATGTTCGGGGACTTGCCGCCCAGCTCCAGCGTCACCGGCTTGATGTTCTCCGAGGCGTACTGCATGATCAGCCGCCCCGTCGTGGTCTCGCCCGTGAACGCCACCTTCGCCACCCGCGGGCTGGACGCCAGCGGCTTGCCCGCCTCCACGCCGAAGCCGTTCACGATGTTCACCACACCCGGGGGCAGCAGATCCGCGATCAGGCCCATCCAGTAGTGGATGGACGCCGGGGTCTGCTCCGCGGGCTTGATCACGACAGCGTTGCCCGCCGCCAGCGCCGGAGCCAGCTTCCAGACCGCCATCAGGATGGGGAAGTTCCACGGGATGATCTGCGCGACCACGCCGAGCGGCTCGTGGAAGTGGTACGCCACGGTGTCGTCGTCGATCTCGCCGAGCGAACCCTCCTGGGCGCGGATCGCCCCCGCGAAGTAGCGGAAGTGGTCGATCGCGAGCGGGATGTCGGCGGCCAGGGTCTCACGGACCGGCTTACCGTTCTCCCAGCTCTCGGCGACCGCCAGCTTCTCCAGGTTCGCCTCCATCCGGTCGGCGATCTTGAGCAGGACGTCGGCGCGCGCGGTCACGGACGTGCGGCCCCAGCCGGGCGCGGCCGCGTGTGCCGCGTCCAACGCGCGCTCCACGTCCTCGGCGGTGCCCCGCGCGACCTCCGTGAAGGGCTGCCCGTTCACCGGACTCGGGTTCTCGAAGTACTGTCCGCGCGCCGGCGGAACGTACTCCCCACCGATGAAGTGGTCGTAACGGGCCTGGTAGGAGACGATCGCGCCCTGAGTGCCGGGCGCCGTGTAACGGGTCATGCTGGTCTGCCTCCCGGAGAAGCGCCGCCCGCCGTTGGGCAGCTCTCGCCGCGAGGCTAGGAACGCGGACGTTGCGCGGACGTTGCACGTGCGCGTTGCCCGTCCTCGCAGCCGCCGCTCCGGTCACGCCGGCCGTCCGTCAGGTCGGCCCGTCCGTCAGGTCGGCCCGTCCGTCACGCCGGTGGCCTGCTTGTCCGTTCATGCGGGTTGGCCGCCTGTCCGGTCACGCCGGGTGCGATGGCGGACGCACCCGCTCGTGCGGCGCGGCCCGTCCCCAACCAGGGGGCGCCGACAGCTCGGCCTCCAACGCCTCCAGCCGTGCCCGTACCGCCGCCGTCGGGCGCACCGCCGCCAGTGCCCGCCACACGTCGAGGTCGTCCTCGCCCCACGGCGTCCCGGCCCAGCCGGCCAGCAGATCAGGGTCGCGGCGCGCGATGAGCGCCGTACGCAGCCCGTCGGCGAGCCTGCGCCGCAGCCGGACCACCCCCGGCGCCCCCGAACCCGGGAGCAGCGGACCGGCGTACGCGGCCGCGGCCGCGGTGACCGCGCCGGTACCGAGCCGCCGCTCGACGACCGCGAGATCGGACTCGACCAGCACCGTGAGCCGGTAGGGGCGCGACTCCAGCAGACCGGGACCGAGGATTCGCCGCAACCGGGCCAGCTCGGCGCGCAGCGTCACCGGGGTCACCGACTCGTCCTCGTACAACGCGCACGACAACTCGTCGCCGGTCAGTCCCTCCGGGTGCCGGGCCAGCAACACCAGGATCTCGCTGTGCCTGCGACTGAGCCTGATCTTCCGGCCGCCCGCGAGCAGATGAGCCTCCTCGCGGCCCAGCGCGGTCAGCTCGACAGTGTCGGCCATGGCCGTCGGCGGTGCGAGCAACGCCAAGTGCGACTCGGCGGCGCGCGCCACCGCCTGCACGAAACCCAGACTGTGCGGATGCGCGAGCCGGTCCCCACCGGTGATGTCCACCGCACCGAGCACCCGCCCGGTGCGCGGATCGTGCACGGGCGCCGCCGCGCAGGTCCAGGGCTGGACACGCCGGATGAAGTGCTCGGCCGCGAACACCTGCACCGGCCGGTCGACCGCCACCGCTGTGCCCGGCGCGTTCGTACCGACCGCCGTCTCCGACCAGCGCGCTCCCGGCACGAAGTTCATCCGACCGGCCTGCCGTCGCGTCGCCGGGTGGCCCTCGACCCACAGCAACCTGCCCTGGGCGTCGCATACCGCCAGCAGGTGCTCCCCGTCCGCCGCGAACGTCCCCATCAGCTCCCGGAACAGCGGCATCACCCGGGCCAGCGGATGCTCCGCCCGATACGAGCCGAGCTCCCCGTCCATCAACTCCACGCTCGCGGTGCCGTCGGGCACGACACCGGCCCGCGCCGACCGCCGCCACGAGTCGGCCACCACGGAACGCACCGGCCGCGGCACCGTGCCCGCCTCGGTGAACGCATCGTGGGCGCGACGCAGGATCCGCACCCGCTCGACGGGATCGGTGCCCGGTTCCAGGGCCACCCATGGATCGGTCAACTCGGCCTCCCGGTAGGCGATGCGGAGGGGACCATCGTCACGTCCCGTGCGGGCTCGGACAAGCTGTGTGACGGTGCCGCCCATCCGTCACACACGGCACCCGCCGCCTTCCGGACACCCCGAGGGCTCTCCGGTCAGGCGAAGTTGACGAGTCTTATGTAGCGGGTCCAGTCCCAGTTCGGCCCGGGGTCCGTGTGGTCGGTGCCCGGTACCTCGGCGTGGCCGATGATGTGGGCGCGGTCCTTGGGGAGCCCGTATCGGGTGCAGATCGAGGCGGTGAGCCTGGCCGACTCCTCGTACAGGGCGTTGGTGAAGTAGGCGGGCTGGTCCACCCAGCCCTCGTGCTCGATGCCGATGCTGCGCGTGTTGTAGTCCCAGTTCCCCGCGTGCCAGGCGATGTCGTGCTCCCGGACGCACTGGGCGACATGCCCGTCGGCCGAACGCACGAGATAGTGGGCGGACACCTTCTTCTGCGGGTTCTGGAAGATGGACAGGGTGGTGGAGTAGGTCGCCTGCGTGACGTGGATGATCACGTAGTCGAGCGGATAGGCGACCGGCCGGTTGGACGCCGTGTAGTTGGACGTGTTCGCCTGCGTCCATTCGGCACCCGGGAAGTCCACGTCCGCGGCCTGCGCCGTGGCCCGGGTGCCGGGGAGTAATGAGTAGGGGAGGGCGGCGAGGGCTGCGCCCTTCAGCAGCCGCCGCCGGCTCGGGAACGATGAGGCTCGCTCCATGGAGTGTCTGCCTTTCTGTGGGGGCATTGAGCGCGGTCGTGTGGCGCTTGGGCCAGGGAGCGGGTGTCGGCGGTGGGGGGAATGTGATTCTTCGACGTCACCGACGACGTCAGCCGGCGCGATCTTGGCGGTGGTCCGTCGCGTGGGCCCTCGGTGGCGGTGGTCGGGGGCGGAATCGTCGTGTGCTCAGTGTCGGAGTCCCAGGGCCGTCTCGCGCAGCCGCGCGTGCAGCCCGCGGTGCGTCTCCCGTGTGGGCAGCCATTCCTTCCGGATCTTGGCGACGCAGGTGTAGTTGGTGTCGCAGACGTTGGCGAGCGGCGACTCCACCGCCTGGGTGGCGAACTGGTACGCGTCCAGCTCGCTGAACCCGTAGTCACGCACCAGCCACTGGACCAGGTCGAGTTGGGATATCCGGAACGCGTCCTCCAAGGGGCGTGCCGAGCCCGTCGAGATGATGTGCGTGTCGGACTCGATCCGCGGCCAGGGCGTGGCCACTCCCTTGAGGAGCTCGACGATCACCACCGTGTTCATCGCGCACTCGACGGCGACTCCGCAGGTCTCGCCCTCTCCCTGCCGGGCGTGGCCGTCACCGAGGCTCAACAGGGCGCCCTCGACGTTCACTCCGAGGTAACAGGTCACGCCCTCCCGCATCTCCGGAGTGTCCATGTTTCCGCCGTGCGCGTCGGGGACCAGCGCGGAGCGCACCTCCAGATTGGCGGGCGCCACACCGACCGTTCCGTGCATCGGATCCATTGGCAGCTCGATCCGGATGTCACTGTCACGGGCGCTGAACAGCGCTGTGCGCCGCTCTCGGTCGAGCTGCCAGATCCACACCGTTTCCGGCAGCGGCGGCTGGAGCGTGGCCGTGGTGTGCGTGGAGGTGAGCGCACCGAAGAGCGGGACTGTCGTCGACGCCGCCCAGTCACGGGCGGGTTCGATCGACACGAAGTGGACCGCGACCGTGTCACCCGGCTCCGCCCCCTCCACGTGGAAGGGTCCCGTCTGCGGGTTGAGGAACGGGAATTCGCACACCTCGGACACCAAGTCCTTCTCGGAGCGCACCCGCCCGGCGAAGCAGTCCTCGGTGTAGAGATCGAGGACCGTGCCCGGTGCGATACGGGCCACGGGCGGCGCGCCGCCGAACGTCCATGCGTACTCGCCCGGTTCGGGTCGTACGGTCAGGATCCGGGGGTCGCTCATGACTGCACAGCTCCGCTCTGCCGAAGGTCGGTGGGTGAGGTCTCGTCAAGGTGGACGCGGGCGGTCTCGGCTATGCGCCCGGGGTGGCGGCGCAGCAGAACGAGCAGTACGACAACCCCTGCCGTCATCCAGACTCCGACGATCGGTCCCGCGTACGACACGGGCGCGGTCAGCTCGGAGACGAAGTCGAAGACAGGCAGGCCCGCGGCGGTCAGTAGCGCGGGGACGAAGGCCACGATGCCGAGCAGCGGGAACACCAGATGCCGCACCGGTTGGAACAAATCCCGCCTGCGGCGCAGGAAGTAGCCCGCACAGGCGAGGTTCACCACGATGTACACACCGGTCACGACCGTGACGATCACCGTAGCGAGCAGGAGAAACGCGGTCACGGGGTCGTACGAGAAGCCAAGGCCCAGCATGGCGGCGAGTGCCACGCCGCACTGCACGGCGACCCCGGTGACGGGGGAGCGGTGCTTGGGATGCAGACGTGCGAAGAGCTGCGGGAACACCCGGATCCGGCCCAGGGCGAAGGCGGTTCGAGTGGAGACGTTGGCGCACGCGTTGGCGTTGGCGATCGTCGAGTTGATCACGGCGAGGAACACCAGCACCCAGAACAGCCCGAACGACGCGCGGGCCACGCCTTCCCACGAGGCGGCGCCGGAGGCTCCGAACCCGGCGAAGCGGTCGGGGCCGTAGAACACGGCCATCGCGTAGGTCGTCAGGACGTACACGAGTCCGATCGAGAGCGCCGCGCCGAGGACCGCTCGATGCATCGTGCGGCGGGGGTCCTTCGTCTCCTCCGCAAGGGGGGCCGCTGCCTCGAAACCGGCGAAGGCCAGCACCGTGTACACCGAGCCCGCGAACACGCCGCTGATGCCGTCGTGTCCCTCGGCCGTGTGCGAAGTACCGAACACCGACAGGGTGTTGTCACCGCCGGCCTTGATGATCAGCCAGACCGCGAAGACGACGAAGACCAGGACCTCGAACACGCCGAGGACGGTTCCGAAGCGGGCCGAGGCGCGCACTCCGAAGTAGCCCGCCACCGCGATGACCGCGGCGCCCGCGAGCGACCAGGGCCACCACAGGTCGTCCGGATACGAGGACCACTCCTGATGGAGCGTGCCCGCCGTGGTGAACCCGAGCTGCAGGAGCAGCAGCGGCGGGACGAGCGCCTCGACGAACACATAGCCCCAGCCCACGAGGAATCCGACGGCCGGATGCAGCCCCTGGGCCGCGTACGTGGCCACCGAGCCGGCGGCGGGCAACTGGCGTGCCAGCTCGGCCACGCACGACGCGGTGAACAGACATGCCACCAAGGCAATGAGTACGGACAACGGCAGACTGCCGCCCGCGAAGGCCGCGCCCGAGGGAATGGACGCGGCGACCGCGGCGGCCGGCGCCATGGCCGTGATGCTCTGGAACAGGACCTCGCGCAGTCCGATGGCCTCGCGCCGCAGCCCTGGAACCGTCTCCCCCGACATGTGAACCCCCCGATGCACTGGACACGCAGCCATCGGCCCGACGGCTGCGCCTCGCGTGAATTACGGTACGGCGCTTGCCGGTTGGGCAGGAAGAGCGGGGCGTGAGTCGGTGGACAAGTCCCGGCCTGTGGACAACTCGGCCACTCCCAAGAGGGAACTGGGTGCCCCGCGGGACGCCTCGCTCGGTGTCCGCAGACCACCAATTTCGGTGTCTACCCACTACCGGCGGCGCGCGCCCCCGCCAGCAACGGCCGCCCGCTACCCTCCGCATCGCCCCGCACCCCCGCTACCCTCCGCGACACCCGCCTCGCCTCCGCGACACCCGCCTCGCCCCGCCCTCGCTACCTCCGCCCTGCCCCCGTGACCCCCGCCGGATCGTCGAGCACGGCCCGCACCACCGAGTGCGCCGCGCCCAGCAGCGGACCCTCGGGTCCCAGCCGCGAGACCGTCACGGCGCAGGCGGGACCCGCCGTACGCCCCGCCAACTCGGCTTCCAGCGCAGGCAGCAGCCACGGCGCGAGGCCGGACAGCGCTCCCCCCAGCACGACTGTCTCCGGGTCCAGCAGATTGACCGCCCCGGTCAGCGCGATGCCGAGCGCCGTTCCGGCTCCGCGCAGCGCACGCCGTACCGCCGCGTCACCCTGGGTGGCGCGCTCCGCCAACAGCCCGACCCGGTCCTCGCCCGGCCCCAGACCGGCCGCGCGCAGGACGGCTTCCTCTCCCGCGTACTGTTCGAGGCACCCGCGTCCACCGCAGGGGCACGGCGGGCCCTCCGGACGTACCGGCACATGCCCCAACTCGCCCGCGAAGCCGCGCGTGCCACGCAGCAGCCGCCCGTCCACGAGTATCGCCGCCCCGATGCCGATCTCCGCCGACACATGCAGAAAGTCCCGCGGAGTCGCCTCGCCGAGCCAGAGTTCCGCGAGACCGCCGAAGTTGGCCTCGTTGTCCACGGTCAGCGGCAGCTCTCCGGGCAGTAGCGCGCCGAGGTCCGTGTCGTGCCAGTCGAGGTTGGGCGCGCGCACCACGGTGCGGGCATCGCGCGCCACCAGGCCGGGTACGGCCACCGCGAGGCCCGCGGGCCACAGCCCCTCCCGCTCCGCCGCGGCGACGACCTGACGTACCAGGGTCGTCAGCTCCTGGATCACCGGCTCGGGCGGCCGGCCACGATTCGTGCCGTGCCGCACGACCCGGGCCCGCACCTCACCGCGCAGATCGACCGCGCACACCGCGAGATGGTCGACGCCGACCTCGGCGCCGATCCCGGCGGGACCGTGCCCGCTGACGGCGAGGGCCGAGCCGGGACGCCCCACCCGTCCGGGCCGCTCGGGGCCCAGCTCCTCGAGGAGCCCGGCGCGGATCAGCTCGTCCACCAGCGTGGAGACGGCCGCTCGCGTCAAGCCGATGCGCGAGGCGACGGCGGCACGCGACAGGGGTCCCTGAGCGCTGACGGTGTGCATGACCCGCGAAAGGTTGCGGCGGCGCATGCCCTGCTGGGTGTCGGGCAGCCGCCGGCCGGAACCGGTCGGGTGGGCCTCGTGCAGTGGTGCGGTCATGCCTCCATCAATCCTCGTTCGGCCAATCCCTGTTCGGCCAATCCTCGTTCGGCGGTTCCTCGGGGGCGGCCGCTCGTCAGCGCCGGTCCTTTGGGGGATCTTGCGATTGCCGGTTCCGGCGAGGCGGTCGACGTCTGCGCCGGTCCCCGCGAGGACCGGGGCGATCCTCGTGTGGCCAGGCCCCTCGGGGTGCCGCTCCTCGTCCGTGCCTGGTCAGTTCCGGTCCACCCCCCGCTCCAGCAGCGGCGCCGCGTCGGAGAGTACCCCGGCGATCCTCGCCAGCGTCTCGTCGTCCCGGTCCACGGCGTCCAGCACGGGCCCGTGGGCGGTGTTCCAGCGGCGGGCGACCGCGGCCGGGTCCTCGCCGGTGAGCAGGCCCGCCGCCTGCGCGGCGGCCCCGAGCGCGACCAGTTCCTTGGCCTCCGGCACCTGAACCGGCCGACCGGACAGCCGTCGTACCGTCTGCTGCCAGGCCGTTCCTCGCGCACCGCCACCGATCAGGAGCAGGGGAGCGGAGCGGTCGGCGTCCGCGTCCAGCACCAGGTCGAGGGCGCCCAGGAGCGAGTGGACCGCGCCGTCGTACGCCGCCTGCAGGAGCTGTCCGCCCGTCGTGTCGTGCCGCAGTCCGTGCAGCAGCCCCGAGGCGTGCGGCAGGTTGGGTGTGCGCTCACCGTCGAGGTAGGGGAGCAGTGTCACGCCCCTGCCCGGCTCGACGGCCTCGCGGTCGAGGCCCAGCAGCGCGGCGACGCGGTCGACGGCGAGGGTGCAGTTCAGGGTGCAGGCCAACGGAAGCCAGTCACCGCGCGCGTCGGCGAAGCCCGCCACGGTCCCGGTCGGGTCGGCAGGGCGCCGCGTCGAGACGGCGTACACCGTGCCGGAGGTGCCGAGGCTGAGTACCGCCGTGCCGGGGCGAAGCCCGAGCCCGAGAGCGGCGGCCGCGTTGTCGCCGGTGCCCGCCGCGACCAGCGTGCCCCTGGAGAACGGCAGCTCACCACGGGCGTGGACGGTTCCGGCCACCTCACCGGGCCGGACGACGCGGGGGAGCAGGGTGGGGTCGAGGCCGACGTGCGCGAGGACCTCTTCGTCGTACGTCTCGGTACCGGACGCCCACCATCCCGTACCGGAGACATCCCCGTGGTCGGTCGTGCCCTGGCCGGTGAGGAGTTCGGTGAGGTAGTCGTGGGGCAGACGTACGGCCGTGGTCGCACGGACGGCATCCGGTTCGTTCTCGGCCAGCCAGGCCCATTTCGTGACCGTGAAGGACGGCCCCGGCACACTGCCGGTGCGTTCGGCCCAGGCCTTCGGGCCGCCGAGTTCCTCGACGAGCCGACGCGCCTGCGGCGCCGAGCGCACGTCGTTCCACAGCAGGGCCGGGCGTACGGGATCGCCCTGGGCGTCCAGCGTGACGAGCCCGTGCTGCTGGCCGCCGATCGACACCGCCGCGGCCTCGTGGGCCGCGTCGCCGCACTGGTGCAGCGCCTCGCGGAGCGCGTCCCACCACTGCCGCGGATCACTCTCCCGGCCCGCACCCGTGGAGACGGTGTGCGGCGCCTGCCCGCTCGCCACCACCTGTCCGGTCGACGCGTCGACGACCAGCACCTTGGTGGACTGGGTGGACGAGTCCACCCCGACGACGAGTGGACCCTCGGCTGCTGACATCGGGCTCTCCCTCTTCCGCGGCTCCGCGGGATCTGTCCTGGTTGGGGGCTCCCCGGACCGCCACGGCCCGGTTTCACCCTTCGTCTCTTCCCAGAGATGCGTTCGCATACTAATTTGTTAATCGCCATGACGAAATAGTCGGAGCTAGCGAGGAGCCGCGGCATGAACTACCAGCCCACCCCCGACGACAGGTTCACCTTCGGCCTGTGGACCGTCGGCTGGCAGGGAAGGGATCCGTTCGGCGACGCCACCCGGCGCGCCCTGGACCCGGTCGAGTCGGTGCAGCGTCTCGCCGAGCTCGGCGCCTACGGAGTGACCTTTCACGACGACGACCTGATCCCCTTCGGGTCCTCGGACAGCGAGCGCGAGTCGCACATCAAGCGGTTCCGGCAGGCCCTGGACGCGACGGGTCTGAAGGTGCCGATGGCCACCACCAACCTGTTCACGCACCCCGTCTTCAAGGACGGCGCGTTCACCGCGAACGACCGTGACGTACGCCGCTACGCGCTGCGCAAGACGATCCGCAACGTCGACCTGGCGGTCGAGCTGGGCGCCCAGACGTACGTCGCCTGGGGCGGCCGGGAGGGAGCCGAGTCCGGCGCCGCCAAGGACGTACGCGTCGCACTCGACCGTATGAAGGAGGCCTTCGACCTCCTGGGCGAGTACGTGACCTCCCAGGGGTACGACCTGAAGTTCGCGATCGAGCCCAAGCCCAACGAGCCGCGCGGCGACATCCTGCTGCCCACCGTCGGCCACGCGCTCGCGTTCATCGAGCGACTGGAGCGCCCGGAGCTGTACGGCGTCAACCCCGAGGTGGGCCACGAGCAGATGGCCGGGCTGAACTTCCCGCACGGCATCGCGCAGGCACTGTGGGCGGGCAAGCTCTTCCACATCGACCTCAATGGCCAGTCCGGCATCAAGTACGACCAGGACCTGCGCTTCGGAGCGGGCGATCTGCGCTCCGCGTTCTGGCTCGTCGACCTCCTGGAGAGCGCCGGTTACGCGGGCCCCAAGCACTTCGACTTCAAGCCGCCACGGACCGAGGACTTCGACGGCGTGTGGGCGTCGGCGGCCGGCTGCATGCGCAACTACCTGATCCTGCGCGAGCGTTCCGCGGCCTTCCGCGCCGACCCGGAGGTCCAGGACGCGCTGCGTGCCTCGCGCCTGGACGAGCTGGCGCAGCCCACCGCGGGGGACGGCCTCAAGGCGCTGCTCGCCGACCGCGCGGCCTTCGAGGACTTCGACGTGGAGGCGGTCGCCGCGCGCGGGATGGCCTTCGAGCGTCTGGACCAGCTGGCGATGGACCACCTGCTGGGCGCGCGGGGCTGACCGCGGTCACCTCGGGGGCTCGGGCCCGCCTTCGGGCGGGGCCGGTCGTCCTGGTCCTGAGCCTTCGGCGGATCGCTGTGGATCCCCCGCGCGGAATGCTCCGGAATCATGCGATCCATGGCATGAGTCCGTATCAACTTCCGCGCAGGGGTCGCGCCATGACCGGTTCGAGGCGACTCTTGACGGTATGGCCATGCCGCCCGTACCGCCCCAGCCCCCTCGGCCGCCGGGAGACACGCCGCCACCCGAGGGGGGTGGTTTCGGCCCTCCGTCCGGGGGCTACGGAGCACCCTCGGGTGGCTACGGGCCTTCGCCCGGCGGCTACGGACCTCCGCCCGGCGGCTATGGTCCGCCGCCTGACGGATACGGGCCACCGTCGCAGGGCGGTGGTCGGCCTCCTGGGCAGGGCGGGGGCGGGGGCTGGGATCCGCCGCCTTCCGGACCGCCCGGTGGCCCTGGAGGCCCCGGCGGAGGACGGCGACGCGGCACCCTGTTCCTCGTGCTCGCCGTGATCGTGGCCGTGGGAGTCATCGCCGTCGTGGCCGTCGCGGCCACCAGCGGAAACGGCAAGCAGGACAAGAAGTCACCCGACGGGAGCAGTGGGAGCACGTCCCGCACGCCCATCCCTTCGCTGAGCATCCCCTCCGAACTACCGTCGCTGCCGTCGGAAGTGCCCAGCGTCGTGCCGTCGTTGCCCTCGGACATACCAAGCGGCGTGGTCCCGAGCGACCTCCAGTCGCTCTTCCCGACCCTCGCGAACGACGAAGTCCCGTACTACATGTTGAAGAAGGGTGACTGTTTCGACACGAGCGAGGGGTTGCCCGGGCAGGCCGCCAAACGCTCCTGCACCAAGCCGCATGACGCCGAAGTCGTCAAGATGGCCGAGCTCAAAGGCAGTTACACGACCGACGCCGCCCTCAAGAAGGCCGCGTCCGCGCTGTGCGAGTCGACGCTGCAACGCAAGGCGGCCAAGCAGCGCGCGGGCACCGTGCGGGGCACCCTCGTGCAGTACCCGGACGCGAGCGGCTACAAGATAGGCATCGACAACGTCGCCTGCAGCCTGGCGGCGGACGTCGGCAAGGGAACCCACAAGCTGACCAAGCCTCTGACGTGAGCGGCACACGCGCGTGGCCCGTCTTCACCGCGCACGCGCGCGTGCCGTAAGAAAACCGCTCCCGAGGTCAGGCCGGTCCGGGACCCCACTCCCCGAGGTCAGGCCGGTCCGGGACCCCACTCCCCGAGGTCAGAGGCCGCACCGTCCCGAAGTCAGATCCCGCGCGGCAGTCGCACGTACGTCACCGTCGTCTCGATTCCGCTGTCCACCAACCGCCCCTGCGCGTCGAACGCGCCTGCCCCGTCCGTCATCCCGAAGTCGTTGTCGTTGATGAGAGCGAGTGTGTCGTGGTTCACGCGCGCGATGCCCTCGACCTTGCCGGGTACCCCTTCAACGGTGCCCAGGTCCACGACCAGGCGCTTGCCCAGCACGGGAACCCCGGCCGCCGCGGGGTCGTCGAGCTGCTCCAGGGAAGGCGACGTCGTGTCGGTGTCCCACACGTCGCCGAGGATGTCCGCGCGACGCGTGAGCTCGACCGACTGCAGGCGTGCCGCCTTGTCGGTGCGCTCCTCGACAAGCAGCCGATCGCGGCCGACGGCCACCACGGATGAGATCTTCAGCTGGGACGTGTCGTCCTCACCCGGGTCGACCACGTTCACCGGGTCGAAGCGGTAGGCGTACTCGGCGGTCACGGCCCGCTTCTTGGGCGAGAAGCGCAGCAGCCGCGTGGTACGCGAGGCGTCTCCGGCGTCGCCGTCCGGCAGTGACAGCGGGCTCTGCAGGGCCATCACCAGGTCGCCGCCCGGGAGTTGGGCGAGCCCTTCGAAGCCACGGTTGATCTTCCGGTGGAGCAGGACGGCGGGCAGCGCCTCGACCACCGGGTAGTCCGTGCCCGTCAGATTCAGCCCCTGGGGCACATACCGCGTGAGCACCTTCCCGCGCGCGGAGACATGGATCAGCGAGGGGCCGTACTCGTCGACGAGCCAGAAGGAACCATCCTCCGCCCGCACGATGCCCTCGGTGTCCAGACCGTTCGCGTTGTACGAGAAAGGGCTCCGCGCGTCGTAGGAGTACGGCGCTTCGTCGCGCCCCGCCTGGTTGGGGAGCCCGGTGACGGGCTTCCCCGAGGACGTGGTGATCGGGATGGCGTCGAGCACTTGCACGGTGTCTCCGGAGACCCGGATCTTCACGATCGCCGGGTCGAAGCCCGGTACCGGGAACGTCCGGCGCTTCGTGCCGTCGACCTTGATCTGGCCGTTGGGCCCCCGGTCGGTGACCGTCCAGAACTCGCCCTGGCGTCCGGCGGGGTAGATGTCACTGCCGATTCCGCCTAGGTCCACGCCGCGGTCGTCGCTCACCGTGCCGGGCAGCAGCGCGTTGCTGAACGCGCCCAGCGGTATGTCGCCGAGCGTCGCGGTACGCGTCACCTCGGGCGAAGGGTTGTCCGTCGCGCCGGCCGTGCCGGCCAGCGCGAAGGCGGCCAGCACGGCGAGCGGCACGCCCGCGGCGACGGATCGGTGGACACGGCGCCGGCCGACGGCATGCGGGGACATCGGGCCTCCTGGGACACAAGTACGGTGACAGCGGCCAGAGTTGGCCCTCTCTTCGAACAGCGTGCGACCTGGAGGTGAACGCCGGTCGTCAACCACTCATCGGGTCTCCGTCCGTCATGGCCAGAGCCGTTGCCGGATCCATGGCCGCCGGCCCCGCGGGGGCCCATCGGCCCCGCTCCTTGCGATACGGCCACCACCGGCCGTCGCTCCCGAGACGCAGCTGAGCGGACGAGCCGACCACCGTCCAGCGGTTGCGTGTCGCGCGCAGCCGTGGTCGCTCGTCCTCGTCCCAGGCGGACTCCAGCGCGGCACGCGCGCGTGCCAGCGACTCCGTCCCCACGGCCCACTCGTCGTCCAGGACCGACAGTGCGGCCACGCCCCCGTAACGCCAGGCGCGTACGGCGAGTTGCAGCCCCTCGGGATCCCGGCCCGAACCCTCGGCGAGCCGCCCGGAGACCCACTGGTCCGGGCTGCTCGCGGCCAGCCGAACCGCGTCCTGGGCAAGCGTCAACTCCGCCTCGTCCGCGTGCTGTCCGTGTCCTGAACCGAGCGCCTGGACGAGCAGCCGGTACGCCTCGCCCGCGGCCGCGCCGGCGAGGAACTCCACGGCGGCCGGGTCGACGCCCGGCGCCGGCGTGACCTCGGTGTCCAGGGAAGGCGGCCGCCCGGGCGCCTCGGGCAGCTCCGGAGGCGCCGGCAGCGGCGGCAGGACGGCCCCGGCCCTGTACGCCTCGGCGGCGTCCACGCCGTCCCTGTGGGCATCGGGCGTGTCCGGCTGTCCCATGGGTGCGCTGCTGCGTTCCTGGAGCTCGTCCAGCAGCGGGCGTTCGCCGCGCCCTCGCATCAGCAGCAGGACGAACGGGTCCTGGTCCAGCAGGCGGGCCGTCTGGTAGCACAGCGCGGCGGTGTGCCCGCAGTGGTCCCAGGCGCCGCAGGCGCACGCGGGCTCCAGATCGCCGAGTCCCGGAAGGAGTTCGACTCCGGCGGCCGCTGCGTCCTCGACCAGATGGGGTGGCATGTCGCGCTCGAGCAGCGCCGCGATGTGCCCGGCGCGCTCGACCGCCATGGCCAGAAAGCGGTCCCACTGCACCTCGGACAGCTCCTGAAGCAGGACGTCCGCGCGGTGCGCGGTGCCGTCCCGGTCCTGGACCACCGCGGTGATGCGCCCAGGGCGCACCGACACCGCGCCGACCGCTCCGCCGCGCGCGAGTCTGCGGCCGGTCTTCACCTGCTCCGAGTCCAACGCCGCGTCTTCCAGGGCCCGCAACCAGGCCTGGCCCCACCATGTCCGCGCGAAACCGCGCCCGGGCGGGGCCGGCAGTGCGGCAAACGTACGTTCCTCGTTCCGATTCGTCATCGTGCGCCCCCTCGCAGCTCCACCAGCTCGGCCAGTTCCGCGTCCGTCAGCTCTGTGAACGCCGGTTCACCGGCGCCCAGGACGGAGTCGGCCAACCGCTGCTTGCGCCGCAGCATGTCGGCGATGCGGTCCTCGATGGTCCCCTCCGTGATGAGCCGGTGCACCTGGACGGGCCGACTCTGTCCGATGCGGTACGCGCGGTCCGTGGCCTGCGCCTCGACGGCCGGGTTCCACCAGCGGTCGTAGTGCACGACATGTTCGGCCCGTGTCAGGTTCAGGCCGGTGCCCGCGGCCTTCAACGACAACAAGAAGACGGGGATTTCGCCCTCCTGGAAGCGCTGCACCATCGCGTCGCGCTCGTTGACGGGCGTCCCTCCGTGCAGGAACTGCGTCGACACTCCGCGCGCGGCCAGGTGCCGCTCGATGAGGCGCGCCATCCGCACGTACTGCGTGAAGACCAGAACGGCGGCCCCCTCCGCGAGGATGGTGTCGAGCAGCTCGTCCAGCAACTCCAGCTTCCCGGACCTGCCAGGGATCTTCGGCCGGTCCTCCTTGAGGAACTGGGCCGGGTGATTGCAGATCTGCTTCAGACCGGTGAGCAGCTTCACGATCAGGCCTCGCCGGGCCATGCTGTCCGCCCCGGAGATCTCCGCGAGCGTCTCGCGCACCATCGCCTCGTACAGACCCGCCTGCTCCGTGGTGAGCGATACGGCGCGGTCGGTCTCGGTCTTCGGTGGCAGCTCGGGCGCGATACCCGGGTCCGACTTGCGGCGGCGCAGCAGGAACGGGCGCACGAGCCGGGCGAGTCGCTCGGCCGCCGCGGGATCCTGGCCGCTCTCGACGGCTTGCGCGTAGCGGGTGCGGAAGGTGCCGAGTGGGCCGAGCAGGCCAGGCGTCGTCCAGTCGAGGATCGCCCACAGTTCCGAGAGGTTGTTCTCCACCGGGGTGCCGGTGAGCGCCACACGCGCGCGTGCGCCGATGGTGCGCAGTGCGCGCGCCGTCGCCGAGTAGGGGTTCTTCACGTGCTGGGCCTCGTCCGCGACGACCATGCCCCACGCCACCTCGCCGAGCCGCGCCGCGTCGAGCCGCATCGTGCCGTACGTCGTGAGCACGATCTCGCCGTCGGCCAACCCTTCCAGGCTGCGCCGAGCACCGTGGAAACGGCGTACGGGGGTGCCGGGCGCGAACCTCTCGATCTCGCGCTGCCAGTTGCCCATCAAGGAGGCCGGACAGACCACCAGGGTGGGGCCGGCGGCGGACGCTTCGGTCTGCCGGTGCAGATGCAGGGCGATCAGCGTGACGGTCTTGCCCAGGCCCATGTCGTCGGCCAGACAGCCGCCCAGCCCCAAAGAGGTCATACGGGCCAGCCAGTTGAGCCCCCGCGCCTGGTAGCCCCGCAGCGTCGCGTGCAACGCGGCCGGCTGCCCGACCGGCTCCTGACCCTCCGGGTCCGCCAGCCGCTCTCGCAGGGACGCCAGCCATCCCGTGGGACGTACGTCGACCCGGCGGCCGTCGACCTCCGCGGAGCTCGTCAGAGCGGCGCTCAGCGCGTCGATGGGCGTGACCTTGCGATCCTGCTGTGCCTGGGCGCGGCGCACCTCCCGCGGGTCGACGAGGACCCACTGGTCGCGCAGCCGCACCATGGGCCGGTTGGCCTCGGCCAGCTGGTCCAGCTCCTGCCGGGTGAGCCGCTGATCACCCAGCGCGAACCACCAGTTGAAGGCGAGCAGCGCGTCCGCGGACAGGAACGACGGCGCGTCCGAGGCGAACCTGCCCGGGCCGTCCTCATCGTCCGACGCGCCCGCGCCCTGGCCGGCCTCCCGGTTCGACGCGCCCCAGCCCCGGCCGGCGTCCCGGTTCGACGCGCCTTCGCCCAGGCCGGCTCCGTCGTCCGGCGGCCCGATGACCGCCTGAGCCGTCAAGTTCCGGGCCAGTTCCTTCGGCCAGTGCACGTCGACGCCGGCGAACGCCAGCGCGCGGGCGCCTGCCCCGAGAAGCTCGGTGACGTCCTCGTCCGCGAGCTCGACGGCATCCGGAACGGCCGCCGAGAGCAGGGGAGTCAGCGGGGCCCAGGCCCGCGCCGCGCGACGCAGCGCGAGCAAGGCGTCCATCCGCGCGCGCGGGCCGAAGCCGGGGGCGCCGGCCCAGACGGCGGAGGCATCCGCGACGAGGGCCGGATCGCTCACGCTGTGCAGTTGCAGCACCGCGTGGAACGCCGGCCGCGTCTCGTCCGACAAGGCCGACGTCAGCCCCGGCACTTCGAGGCGCAGCGAGATCCGTACGTCGCTGTCGTGCGCCGCGGCGACGTCCGTGGCCCACGCCCGCTGCTCTGGCACATGCTGCGGCTCGGGCGCCGCGTAGGTCGGACCACCCGCCGCGAGCGCCGCCGCGGGGGAGCGGGGCAGCGCGTCGGCGACCGCGTCCAGGAAAGCGCGCAGCAGCCTCTCCGGCTCGGGAAGCAGCAGCGGTGCGGCGCCGTCCACCGGTACGGCGTGCGCCTCGGGTGGCATCGCCGCCGCCACCTCTCGGATCCGCTCCAGATCCTCCGCGCGCAGCGGGCCCGCACGCCATGCGTCGTGGTCGCCGGCCGTCAGCCCCGGCAGCAGCAGTCCTCGCGCGAGGAACTGGAGGGCGAGTACGGCGGCCCCGCCCCAGAACGCGGTCGCCCGGTGCGGGTGCGCGGCGCCGCGCACGCGCGTGAGGACCGGCAGAGCCGCCCGCACGGGAATCAGTACGGCAGGCACGCTGACGAGCTCGACGCCCTCGCCCGAGGGCAGCACGACGGTCAGATCCTCCGCGGAGCCGGACGCCACCGTGGGAGGGGACTCGCCTTCGGGGCGCCAGAACGCGACGCTTCCCGAACGCGGCGGATCGGCAGGTACGAACACGGCACGACAGCGGGCCAGTTCCGAGATCTCGGCGGGAGTGGCCGCGGGAATCCTCTGCACAGCGATAACGCATTCCTCAAATTTGACTACTGGGGGCGAGTCGCCGAGGTTACCCCACTCCGGAAGCCGGACAAGCCCGGCCGAGCCGTGACGTGGTTCACCTTGCGAGGGGGTGTCGCCAACCCCCCTACGGTGCCCCGGCAGGCCCCCGAACAGACGCGGGTGGTGGCGCCATGGTCGCGGAAGGTCACTGATTCGTACGTTTCATCAGGTCAGCCCGTTCCCTGAGAGACCGGAGTCCCACCATGTCCCAGAGCGCCGCCGTCCTCGCGGAACACCCTCCAGGGGCGAGCGACGGTCAGACCGCGGGGAGCGACTTCGCGCCCCTGCTGCGTACCGTCAGGAACCAGGGCCTGCTGAAGCGGCGCCATGGCTGGTACGCCCGCGAGATCGCCGTGAACGCGCTGGCCCTGGCCGGTGTGGTGACAGGCGTCGCCCTGATCGGCAACTCCTGGTGGTCGCTGCTCCTCGCGCCCGTGCTCGCCGTCCTGGGGGCCCGGACGGCATTCACAGGCCATGACGCGGGCCACTCCCAGATCACCGCCGACAAGTCCGTCGGCCGCCTGATCGGCCTGCTCCACGGCAACTTGCTCCTCGGGATGAGCTACTCCTGGTGGAACGACAAGCACAACCGCCACCACGCCAACCCCAACCACATCGACAAGGACCCCGATGTGGTCGCCGATGTCCTGGTGTTCAGCAGTGAGCAGGCCAAGGACCGGGCCGGCTTCAGGCGCTGGCTCACCCGCAACCAGGCCTGGCTCTTCTTCCCGCTCACCCTCCTCGAAGGCGTCGCCCTGAAGGTCCACGGCTTCCAGGACCTTCGTCGGCAGCCGCCGCGTGAGCGGGCCGTGGAGGCGTTGCTGCTGGTGACCCACATCGTCGCCTATGCGACCTTGCTGCTCACCTCCATGTCACTCGGCAAGGCGCTGGCCTTCGCGGCCCTTCACCAGGCACTGTTCGGCCTGCACCTGGGAATGGCCTTCGCCCCCAACCACAAGGGCATGGAGATGCCCGACCCGGACGGCGAGCGCTGGGGCCACCTGCGCCGTCAGGTGCTGACCTCGCGCAACGTCCGCGGTGCCGTGACGACCGACTGGTTCCTCGGTGGTCTGAACTACCAGATCGAGCACCACTTGTTCCCCAGCATGCCCCGCCCGCATCTGCGACTCGCTCAGCCCCTGGTGCGCGCGCACTGCCAGGAGTTGGGTATCCCCTACGCGGAGGCCGGGCTCGTCGATTCCTACCGGCAGGCCCTGCGCCACATGCACGAGGTCGGGGAGCCCCTCAGGGTCGCGTAGGGGGCGCGCCTCAGGGACGTATCAGGGTCGCGGTCCGGAACCGTGGGAGCCAGGGACCCGTTCTCAGGACAGAGAGCGGCAGCAGCCGCGAAGGAGGCGACACATGTCGAAGAACGCGAAGATCGCCGCAGGAGGTGTGGCGGTAGGCCTCATCCTGCTGATCTGGCTGCCCTGGTGGGCTGCCTTCCTGATCGTGCTGGGAGTCCCGGCGGCGGCCTACCTCGCGCTGGACCCCTCGCAGCGGCGCAGGCTGCGCCGCGTCACGCGCAAGGAGATCGGTCGCTGAGGAGCCACCGACGGCTCCGGCCGGCGCACGGGGACTGACTCACCACGTTCACCACAGCCCGCTCGCGGACCCTCCGTCGGTACGGTCCGCGGGCGGGGCCGCACCTCGCCCAAGGTCCGCATGCGGGGCCGCACTATCGGCACTCTGCCCCTCGACTCGGACGACAGCCGCTGACAGCGCAGCGTCCGCGCCGCGGGAATTCCGCGCGGCACGGCCGCTCAGCTCGGGCGTACCGCCATCTTGTCGAGGGCTTCCAGGAGGCCGGGCAGTTCAGGTCCGCGACCGACGGGCAGGACCTCTCCGGGCTCCTCGTCGAGGAGGACGAACGCGATGTCGTCGGTCCTCGCGACCAAGGACCAGCCGGGGCCGTCCGCGCGCAGGGTCCGGGCGTCCCCTGTCGCGAAGGACGAGCGGACACGGCCGAGCGGAGGCGGCGTGTCGACGTAGGAGCGCGCCTCCGCGAGCACCCGGCGGACGCCACCGCGCGCCTCGCCGTCGCCGCCCTTCTCCTCGGCGGCGTCCTCGGCCTTTGCCGCACCCGACGACGTCACGAAGTCACCGTCGTCGATCTGCTCCCGCCAGATCGCCCACTGCAAGGCGATCTCGTCGGCACCGAGGCGCCGTTGGGCCGGACCCCACGTGGCGGTGTCCGGCGGGCTCAGCGGAGGCCCTTCCGTGAGCTCGGGCGCGGGGTCGTGCGGGGCCGGCACCCCGGGGGCCGATACAGCGACCTCAAGGGGCCAGCCGGGCAGCGCGGCGACGACCGTGCGCTCGTCCGGCGACAGGTCGTGCTCCATTCCGCAGTCCCAGGAGGCGATGGCCACGGCGACCAGCGACACGTCGTCGACGACAACGGTCCACCGCGCGCCCTCCCCGTCCTGGCCGAGCACGAGACCGTACCCGTCGGCGAGCGGCGCGAGGCCGAGCGTCGCGCAGGCCTCCGGATAGTCGTCCCCCAGCACGCTGGGGAACTTCGCGGGCGTCAGCAACACCGCCGTCAGCACATAGAGTGCGTCGTCGTCCAGTACCTCGTCGTCCCCGGTGGCGACGGCGCCATCGTCCGTCCCGGCCATCCCAGCCTCCCCATCGCTACGTTCGTCGGCGCACCATAATGCGACTGGAAGGCGCTTGTCACGAGCCCGAAGTACACGCGGAGCTGCAGTTATCCGGCTGGACAGGGGCGAAACGCCCGCCCCGGTACCCGAGGGTCAGGCCGTGGGCAGCCCCAGCAGCGTGCGCGCCACCGTCCGCGGCGACTCGTCCCGCTCCCGCGCCAGCGCTATCACCGCCCGGCAGGTCAACTCGTTCACCCCGAACGACAGCGCCTCCGGCGACACCCACGCAGCCGCCTCGTCGATCTGGTCCTGGTCGTCCTCCGCGCACGCCGACACATAGGCCGCGGCCGCCTCGAACAGGTTGTGCGCTCGCTTCTTCGGCCGTGGCACGACGGGCTGCGGCTCGTCGGGCCGCTCGACCGTCCTCGTGCGCCATATCTTGCGGAGTCTGCCGAGAATGCCGGACATCGGGCCACCTTCCCCCTGTGCGATGGTCATCGCTGATCGTGCACCTGCTGCTACTCAACGTAGAGTTGGAGCCGCGGCGGCAGAAGGGGGACGGCCAGGTGAAGCGTTACGAGCGGCTCGAACAGATCCGGCGGATGGACCCGGAGAAGGAGGCGTCGGAGATCTACCGGCTCTCCACCGCGTACGAATTCCCCTGGGACTTCGCCCGGGCCTTGGAACTCGCGCTGTACCGCACGTACGCCGTGCCCGGCATCGGTCGGCTGCTCGCCGAGACCGCGGAGCTCACGGACCGCACGCAGAAGCGCTACGACGACACCGCGCTCCTTCTCGACGCCGTCGTCGAGCACGGCTTCGACGGAGAGGAGGGCCGCGCGGCGATTCTCCGTATCAACCAGATGCACCACAGCTACGACATCAGCAATGAAGACATGCGTTACGTGCTCTGCACCTTCGTGGTGATGCCCAAGCGGTGGATCGAGGCTTACGGGTGGCGCAGGATGTCGCGCCACGAGATCATCGCTTCCACGGTGCACTACCGCACCCTGGGTCGGTACATGGGGATTAAGAACATCCCGGAGTCCTACGAGGACTTCGAGGACTGCCTCGACGCCTACGAAGAGGCCCATTTCGGGTGGGACGAGGGTGCGCGCAGGGTCTCCGACGCGACGCTGGACCTGATGGCCTCCTGGTACCCCCGTGCGCTCGCACCGCTGCTGCGTGCCTCGACCCTGGCCCTGCTCGACGCATCACTGTTGCGTGCCTTCCGGTACGAGCCCCCGGGTCCCGCCACACGCGCGCTGGTCCGCCGTGCGGTACGCGCGCGTGGCCGACTGGTCCGGCTCATGCCGCCGCGCCGTGCACCGCACTTCGCCAGACAGAATTGGGAGATCAAGGGCTACCGGGACGGCTACCGCGTCGCCGATCTGGGCACTCGCCCAGTGCCTGGCGTGCGGGGCTGTCCCGTCTCATCGGCCGCTCGCGTCGAGTGAGTCGATCGTGGCCCGCAGCCAGGCCAGTTCGGCCCGGCTCGTGGCCCGCGCGATGGTGAGGATGCCGCGCCTGAAGGGGTCGTCCAGCTCCTCCGCGCGCAGCGGCCGGTCACCGTCGTAGAAAAAGCTCGCGGGCTCCTCCAGGAAAGCGAGCCTGCGCCGCAGCACGGCGGCCTGCGCCGCCGGGCCGCCCAGGTGCCTGAGGAAGGCGAGTACCGTGAACCAGCGGTTCTCGTCGGTGATGTCGCGCCCCGCCGGTTCCGCCAGCCGACGGCGCAGTTCGCGTCTGCCCTCGCCGGTGAGGGTCAGGACGTGACGCGGGGCGGCCACGGATCCGGGCTGCGTCGCCCTTTCCAGCAGG
Source organism: Streptomyces sp. NPDC058246 (assembly GCF_042881985.1). Taxonomy (NCBI): domain Bacteria; kingdom Bacillati; phylum Actinomycetota; class Actinomycetes; order Kitasatosporales; family Streptomycetaceae; genus Streptomyces; species Streptomyces sp. NPDC058246. Next base: position 48,994 of record NZ_JBHVWZ010000011.1, read on the forward strand.
TCCGCCTTCTCCAGCCGCTTGATCGCGGGATACAGGGTGCTCTCGGCAACGGGTTTCACATGCCCGGTCAGCGCGGTGATGCGTTTGCGCAGCTCGTAGCCGTGCAGGGGGGCGTCGTACAGAAAACCGAGGATGGCGAGCTCCAGCATGCCCACATTCTGCCGCACCTTCGCTGTACATCGCTTCCCCGATACATCGGTACCGATGTATTGTCTCGGAAGTGCGGTGCACCGAGGAGACAGGGGAGAGCGGGATGCAACAGGCAGAGTTCGACGGCAAGGGAAGTCACATCCGCTGGACGGAAGCGGCAGGCGCCGAACCCTCGCGGGTGTACGTCCATGGTCTGGGCTCGGCCTCGACGGTCTACAACGCCCACATAGCCGCGCGGCCGGAACTGGCGGGCCGCCGCACCCTGTTCGTCGACCTGCCCGGTCACGGCATCAGTGATCGGCCCGCGGACTTCGGCTACACCCTGGAGGACCACGCCGAGGCGCTGGCGGTGGCCCTGGACACTGCCCATGTCACCGGCGCGGAGCTCGTCGCGCACAGCATGGGGGGCGCCGTCGCCATCGTGCTCGCCCACCGACGGCCCGACCTCGTCTCACGGCTGGTCCTGGCGGAGGCCAACCTGGACCCGCACCCTCCGGTCACCGCGGGCAGTAGTGGCATCGCCTCCTACGACGAGGAGGACTACGTCGTCAGCGGCGGCCACGCGCGCGTGCTGGAAAAGGTCGGCCCCTTCTGGGCGGCCACCATGCGGCTCGCCGATCCGCGCGCCCTGCACCGCACGGCGAAGGGACTCAGGCGCGGCACGAGTCCCACGATGCGCCGCATGCTCGAAGAGCTGACAGCGGAGCGCGTCTACCTTCAGGGCGAGCTGAGCGGTGAACTCCCGGGCAGGGAAGATCTGGAGGCGGCTGGAGTGCGGGTCGTGACCGTGCCCGGCGCCGGGCACAACGTCATGTTCGACAACCCCGACGCCTTTGCTGCGGAGGTCGCCGGACGGGCTGAGGCGTCAGCCACACGCCGGAAGGAACGGACGGCGTCAGCAGCGGGAGGCGCTGAGGTGCTGAGGCGTCAGTGGTGACAGAAGGTCCGACGCGTCAGTGGCGCCGCACGGCCAGCGCGAGGAAGCGGGCGTCCTCGTCGGCGTACGACGTCAAGTCCCAGCCGGAACCGGCCAGCAGGGGAGTGAGGTTGGCCTCCGCCCGCAGGTCGTCCGGGGTGATCTGCCGGCCCTGCCGGGCCGCGAGCGCCGCCCGGCCGATCGGGTGGAAGAGTGCCAGGGTGCCGCCCGGCCGCACCACGCGTGCCAACTCGCTGAGGTTCTCGGCCGGGTTCGGCAGGTGCGCGATGAGGCCCGCTCCGAAGACCGCGTCCAGCGACTGCGCGCGCAACGGCAGCCCGGCGACGTCGGCGAGCAGCAACTGCCCGTCGCGGTCCCGTCCGGCCCGTACGGCGGCCTGCAGCATGGCCGGGGTCAGATCGGCCCCGATGACCACTCCGGACGCTCCCACGGCCGCTCGCAGCGGCGGCAGGGCGCGTCCGGTGCCGCAGCCCGCGTCGAGCACGCGGTCGCCCTCGCGCAGCCCCATCTCGGCGACCGCGGCCGCGTACGCGGGCCCGTCGTCGGGGAACTTGGCGTCCCAGTCGGCGGCACGCGCCGTGAAGAACTCCTGGACATGTGTGTGGTCGTCGCTCATGTTCCGCATGATCCCTCACCGACACGAAGGATGCCGCTGTGCACATGTTCGAGCGTGACGCGATCGTTCAGCTACACCTCTGAGTCATATTCCAACAGCTTTCGAAATGCGCCCCCTTTGAGCGCCCCTGTCCGGACTAGCGTCCCTGGGCCATGGGACACCTGGACCACGCCGCTTTCGGCTGGCTGACCCCCGTGCTGTCGTACGTGATGGCCTGCATAGGCGCCGCTCTCGGGCTGCGCTGCACGGTCCGCGCGCTCGGCGCCACCGGGCGGTCGCGCCGCAACTGGCTCCTCACCGCGGCCTCCGCGATCGGCACCGGCATCTGGACCATGCACTTCGTGGCGATGCTGGGCTTCAGCGTCAGCGGCACGGAGATGCGCTACAACGTGCCGCTGACCATCCTCAGCCTGCTCGTCGCCATGGTCGTCGTCGGCGCGGGCGTCTTCGCCGTCGGCTACGGCCGCGACCGGGGCCGCGCTCTCGTCCTCGGCGGACTCACCACCGGGCTCGGGGTCGCGAGCATGCACTACCTGGGCATGGCCGCGCTGCGACTGCACGGCCAGGTGCACTACGACCCGGCGCTGGTCGGGCTCTCCGTCGTGATCGCCGTGGTCGCGGCGACCGCCGCCCTGTGGGCGGCGCTCAACATCAAGTCGCCGGTGGCGGTTGCCGTCGCCTCCCTCGTCATGGGCGGCGCGGTGAGCAGCATGCACTACACCGGGATGATGGCGGTGAGTGTGCGCGTCAGCCCGTCCGGCGAGGCCCTGCCCGGGGCCACGGCGATGCAGTTCATCTTCCCCCTTGCCGTCGGCCTCGGGTCCTATCTCTTCCTGACATCGGCGTTCGTCGCGCTGTCGCCGACGACCGACGAGCGCGAGGCATCCGCATCGGCCCAGCGGCCGGTCGAGAGCGTCGCCCGCTAGAGGCGGGCCCGGAGCCACGACGGCCCGGAAGGCACGCCCCGAACCTTCCCGAGCGAGGAGGCCATGCGTACACCCCGTAGGACCCCCACAGCCGGCGCCGAGCCGCCGCCCCAGTCGCCGGCACGCGGTCGCCGCGCGCACGCCGGTCCGCCGGCCGACGAGCACGCGGACGCCGACGACACCGTCGCGGGGACGCCGCAGGACCCGCCCCCGCGCGCGGGACGCCGGCGCATCCGGCCCCGCACCGTCCGAGCCAAGATCGTCTGCCTGCTGATGGTGCCGGTCATCTCCTTGCTCGCCCTCTGGGCGTACGCCACGGTGAGCACCGCCCAGGACGTGGCACGGCTACGGCAGTTGCAGCGTGTGGACTCAACGGTGCGGGCCCCGGTCGACGCCGCCGTCGCCGCGCTCCAGGCCGAACGCACCGCCGCCGTCCGCTACGCGACCGATCCAGCCGCCGAGCAGCCGGGCGACCTCAAGGAGCTGGCACGGCGCACCGACCGAGCGGTGGCGAAGCTGCGACTGGGCGACCACAACACCGTCGCCGACGGCGCCGACCTGCCGGCGGGAGTGGCTGGGCGCCTCGAGGCCTTCGTCACCGGAGCGGAGCGGCTCGGCTCTCTGCGCACCGCGCTGCTGGACCGCCGAAGCGGATGGGACGAGGCGTACGGGCAGTACACGAAGACCATTTCGACGGCCTTCGGTGTGGGCGGCGCGCTCACCGGCATCCAGGACGCCGATCTGGGCTCCGACGCGCGCGTGCTGCTCGAGTTCTCCCGGGCCGGGGAAGCGCTCGCCCAGGAGGACGCGGTGCTGGCCGGCGCCCGGCTCGCCGGGAGCCTCGACGGGGAGCGGCTGCGGCTGTTCACCGGCGCCGTCGAGACCCGTCGTACGCTGACCGATTCGGCCGCCGCGGACCTGCGCGGGCCCGAACGAGCCGCCTGGCGCGACCTCGTGGAGGGGAGCGCGTACATCGACGTGCGCGCCGTCGAGGACAAAGTGCTCGTCTCGCGCCCGGGCGGCAAGGCGATCGACGCCGCGCCGGAGGCCGGCTGGAACACGGCCCACGCGCGCGTGCAGGACGCAATGCGCACCATCGAGGCGAACGCGGGCCGTGGTGTCGCGGACCGGGCCGACCCGCTCACCCGCGGTCTGCTCACCCCCGCCGGTGCCGCGGTCCTGTTCGGACTCGCCGCCGTCGTCGCCTCGCTCGTCATCTCCGTACGCATCGGACGCGGCCTCGTCGTCGAGCTGGTGAGCCTGCGCAACAGCGCTCTGGAGATCGCCCGCCGCAAACTTCCGCAGGCCATGCGCCAACTGCGGGCGGGGGAGGAGATCGACGTCCGCGCCGAGGCCCCGCCCGGGCCACCCGCGGAGGACGAGACCGGACAGGTCGCGGAGGCCCTTGGCACCGTGCACCGAGCCGCCCTGCGCGCCGCCGTCGAACGTGCGGAGCTCGCCAGCGGAATCTCCGGAGTCTTCGTCAATCTCGCGCGCCGCAGTCAGGTTCTCGTGCACCGGCAACTGAGCCTGCTGGACAGCATGGAGCGCAGGTCCGAGGACCCGAACGAGCTGAGCGACCTGTTCCGGCTCGACCACCTCACGACCCGGATGCGGCGTCACGCGGAGAGCCTGATCATCCTCTCCGGAGCCGCGCCCGGCCGGGCCTGGCGCATGCCGGTCTCGCTGACGAACGTGATCCGCGCGGCCGTTTCCGAAGTCGAGGACTACGCGCGCGTGGAGGTACGACAACTCCCCGAGGCCGCCGTGGTCGGCGCCGCGGTGGCCGACCTCACCCACCTCCTGGCGGAGATCGTCGAGAACGCCGCGCAGTTCTCGCCCCCGCACACCCGGGTGCGGATCACCGGTGAGCCGGTCGGCAACGGCTACGCGATCGAGGTCGAGGACCGGGGGCTCGGCATGGGCAAGGAGACACTCGCCGAAGCCAACCGGCGCATCGAACAGTCCGAGGCACTGGACCTCTTCGACAGCGACCGGCTCGGCCTCTTCGTCGTCAGCAGGCTCTCGGCCCGGCACGGCATCAAGGTGCACCTGAGAACCTCCCCCTACGGCGGCACCACCGCGGTCGTCCTGCTGCCCACGGCCTTGCTGCACGGCGGTGCGGCGGAACACTCCCCACGCAGGACCGACTCCGGCCGGCCCGCGGAACGGCAGTACGCGCGCGTGGCGGCCGCCCCGGAACCGGAGTCCGTCCAGGCCATCACCGAGCGCCCCGTACTGGTGCCCCCGGTACAGGCAGCCTCCGAAGCCCCCGCGAACGGCTCGTCGGACAACCCGCCACCTGGAGTCACCACGTTGCGGCTGCACCGTCCCCCGGACGACTCCGAAGATTCCGACGAGCTCCCTCGACGTGTACGGCAGGCGAGTCTCGCCCCCCAACTGCGCGAACAGCGCTCCGAGGAGCCGGCGGAAACGCAGGGGCCCCGGGGTGACGACGAGCGCACCCCCGAAGTCGTACGAGACCGCATGGCGGCCTACCGCGACGGCTGGGCACGCGGCGGCGGCAGATCGCCCGGCCGCGGCGCCACCCCGGACCGCGAAGCCCGCAGCGACAGCAGCGAAGGAGACCCCGCATGATCCAGGACCCGAGCATGAGGGCCGGCCAGCGGTCCGGTGAACTCGACTGGCTGTTGGACGACTTGGTGCTGCGCGTGGCGGAAGTGCGACACGCCGTGGTGCTGTCGAACGACGGTCTGGCGGTGGGCGCTTCCACCGGTCTGCGCCGCGAGGACGCCGAACACCTCGCCGCCGTCGCCTCCGGCTTCCACAGTCTGGCCAAGGGCGCGGGGCGCCACTTCGGCGCCGGCGGGGTGCGTCAGACGATGGTGGAGATGGACGACGGTTTCCTGTTCGTCGCGGCCGCGGGTGACGGTTCGTGCCTCGCCGTCCTGACCGCCGCCACGGCCGACATCGGCCTGGTGGCGTACGAGATGGCCCTCCTGGTCAAGCGGGTGGGCGAGCACCTCTACACGCCCGCGCGTGTCGCCGCACAGCCGCCCGCCGCCGGATGACGCCCGAGGACGGTCGGTGCAGATGACCGAGGACACGCCGGGCGCCCCGCCACAGCCGGGCAGCCAGTGGTACGACAACGAGGCCGGACCGCTCGTCCGCCCCTACGCGATGACGGGCGGGCGCACCACACCGGGCCCTACCGGGGTGCGCTTCGATCTGATCGCTCTGGTCAGCCTCGACACGGGCGCACCCGGCGTCGGCGACGACATCTCGCTCGGCCCCGAGCATCGGGTGCTGATCGAACTGTGCCGTATCGAGACGCAGTCGGTGGCCGAGCTGGCCGCGGACGCCGACCTGCCGGTGGGCGTGGTGAGGGTGCTCCTCGGCGACCTTCTGGAGCTGGGCTGCGTTACGGTCAGCCGCCCCGTGCCGCCGGCACAACTGCCCGACGAGCGGATCCTCCGCGAGGTGATCGAGGGACTGAGGGCGCTCTAGATGAACCATGTCGGTCCGACTCTGGATCCCTTCTTGCCCACATTCGGGCAGCGAATGGGCCTCATTCGACTGGAACGGTCACATTGCGGTCCCACCGTTCGAAGGGGAGCCGCAGTTGTCATGATGCTGACTTCGCACGCCCGCGCAGATGTACCGAAGCGCGCCCGCATCGAAGCAGTGCCGTACACCCCACACCGATGCACCGACGTCGACCGTTGTCGGCACTCCCGAGAGAAGTGAACGATGGTCTCCGAGAACTCCGACGCCTCGGGTGGCGAGACGACCGCCCTGGCATTGAAGATACTGGTCGCCGGCGGTTTCGGCGTGGGCAAGACCACCCTGGTGGGCGCGGTCAGTGAGATCAGGCCGCTGCGCACCGAGGAACTGCTGAGCGAGGCGGGCCAGTCGGTGGACGACACGGACGGTGTCGACCAGAAGGTCACGACGACCGTCGCCATGGACTTCGGACGCATCACCATCAGGTCCGGACTGTCGCTCTACCTCTTCGGAACCCCGGGCCAGGACCGGTTCTGGTTCCTGTGGGACGAGCTGTCCCAGGGCGCCCTCGGCGCGGTCGTCCTCGCGGACACCCGGCGACTCGAAGACTGCTTCCCCGCGGTCGACTACTTCGAGCACCGGCACATCCCGTTCGTGGTGGCCGTCAACTGCTTCGCGGGTGCCCGCGCCTACGGAGCCCAGGACGTGTGCCGCGCCCTGGACCTCGACCGGGGGACGCCGGTGGTGCTCTGCGACGCACGTGACCGCGACTCCGGGAAGGAGGTGCTGATTCGTCTCGTCGAGTACGCCGGGCGGGTGCACACCGCCCGGCTGCTCAACTCTGTCGGCTGAGGTGAGGAGTGCGCGCCGCGCGCCGCCGCGAGCGTCGGGGACCGTGCCCTGGTCGTGGCGATCGCTCCGAGGGCTCGTGCCGCCCGGACGCGTACTGATCCGATGTTGTCACTCGGCCACGGAGGCGTAGGCCAGGACCTTCTCGATCCTCACGCGTACGAGGAGTTCACCAGGCACCCCGTTGCGCTTCCCGAGCTCCTCGGCACGCTCCTCGCCCATGTAGCGGGCGCCGATCCGAGTGGCCCAGTGACGCAACTCGCCGAGATCCTCCGACAGCACCGCCCGCCCTTCCAGCACGACGAAGTCGAACGGCGGCCGATCGTCGTCCACGCACAGCGCGACCCGGCCGTCCCGGGCCAGGTTCCGCCCCTTGACACTCTCCTTTGCGGTGTTGAAGACCAGGTCGTCGCCGTCCACCAGAAACCAGATCGGCGCCACATGCGGACTTCCGTCGGCTCGCACGGTGGAGAGCTTTCCGGTGCGGGTGCCGTGTGAGACGAACGCCCGCCATTCCTCGTCGGTCATCTTCTTTGCCATGCCGCCCATCCTCCTTGCTCGGACGGCGGCTGTGGGGAAGGCTGGCTGGTCAGATCCTCCGGCCAGGGGGAAGGACACCACGGGGAGACCGGATCATGGCGCAGAACACAGGACTTGGCTGGCTGCTCGACGACCTCACCGAGCGCGTCGAACACATACGGCACGCGCTGGTGCTGTCCAACGACGGGCTGGTGACGGGCGCGAGCACCGGGCTTCGGCGCGAGGACGCCGAACACCTCGCCGCGGTCTCGTCCGGCCTGCACAGTCTGGCCAAGGGCTCCGGCCGCCATTTCGGTGCCGGACAAGTGCGTCAGACGATGGTCGAGTTCGATGATGCGGTGCTCTTCGTCACGGCCGCGGGCGCCGGCAGCTGTCTGTGTGTCCTCAGCGCCGCGGAGGCCGACATCGGTCAGGTCGCGTATGAGATGACGCTGCTCGTGAACCGCGTCGGCGAGCACCTGCGCGTCGACACGCGGCAGCGGGAAGGTACGCCCACGGTAGACCTCTGACCTGCGCAACTGTACTTCTCTGACCTGCACATACGTCGCCGCGGTCAGAGTTATCCACAGGCTGGCCGCGATGTCCGCCGAGCCGGATACGGTTTTTCCCGAAGCGAGCGCACCCAGCGCGAGCACCTCACTCCACGGGGAGAGCCGCCATGTCCGGCAATACGATGACACCGTCCGCCACGACGTCGCTCAGCCGCGCCGCACGCGAAATGGAGCTCAAGCGCGGCGAGTTCGACCTCGCCCTCCACCTCGGGTGCGTCCGTAGCGTTCCCGACGAGGGAGGAGGCGGACGCCGGGTCACCCGCACGGAGATCGACCGGGTGCGCTCCGAGGACGGCTTTCCCGAGACGCTGCGTGAGCGGGTCAAGGCCGTCGGGACGACGGAGGGCGCCGCCCTCATGGGGGTGACGACCGCCAGGTTCACGCGCCTCGCGCGCCTGGGGGTGGTGGTGCCCGTGAAATTCTATCTGAACCGCTACAGGGCTGTGGTGTGGCTGTATCTCGCCGAAGAGCTGAGGGAGTTCGCGGCCGACAAGGAGAACGCGGCGCTGCTGAGCGGCCGTACCCCCGAGGGGCTGCGTAGCCAGCTGGAAGCCGGCCTGGACGTGCGCCCCCGCAACTGGCGGGGACGCTACATGGGATTCTTGCTGCGACAGACCGAGGACCCCTGGGCGCGGGCGGCGGTCGTGGCATCGTTGCTCCACCCCGTCCAGGTGGCGGAGGCCGTCAGGGATCCGTACGAGCGCGCCTACCTGAACCGCTTCCGGCCCGAGCGAGCCTCCCACCACGCGCCGGACTCGCCCGCCGCCCATCTTGCCGCGCGGCTCATGACGGCCGAGGATCCTGACGAGATCAGCTGGCTCCAGGCCGACTTGGGCCAGGCGCTTGCCGAAGCCCGTGTGCTACGCCCCGCACCCCGGCCGGTGCCGAAGGGCGTCACTCTGTCCGTGGCGTCAGCGCCCGCGTCATCCCCCCGGACAGCCCCACCCCGGACTGCATCACCCGGGACAGTCTCACCCCCGACGGCCTCACTACCGCTGTCCTCGCAGCCGGGGCCGGCCGCTCCGGAAGAGCGGCGCGCGACCGGGGAGCACGAGCAGTCACGGAGGCTGTTCCGGTGGTTGCGCCGCAGAAGCCCGTGACCACCCGACGCAGCTCCGGGCCGGCCCCGAAGGGCCTTGAAGGGTACCGCCCGAGGGGGCGGTCTCCCTACAACGTCCGGAACAGCCCCTCCTGGACGACCGAGACGAGCAGGCGTCCCTCCAGGTCGTAGATGCGCCCGCGGGCCAGCCCGCGTCCGCCCGTCGCGACCGGGGACTCCTGGTCGTACAGGAACCACTCGTCCGCGCGGAACGGCCGGTGGAACCACATGGCGTGATCCAGCGATGCCATGTCGAAGCCCCGTGGACCCCACAGTGGTTCGACCGGGATGCGGACGGCGTCCAGGAGCGTCATGTCACTCGCGTACGTGAGGGCGCAGGTATGGACGAGCGGGTCGTCGCCCAGCGGCCCGACGGCACGCATCCACACCGCGCTGCGCGGCTCGGCGTCCTTGATCTCCTCGGGGGTCCAGCGCAGCCGGTCCACGTAGCGGATGTCGAACGGCTGACGCCGTGCCATGCGCTCCAAGGTCTCGGGGAGCGCGCCCAGATGCTCCTCGATCTCCTGCGTCACCGTCGGCAGCGACTCCGGGTCCGGAACCTTCCGGGCCGGCGGCAGCTGGTGCTCGAAGGTCCCTTCCTCAGGCTTGTGAAAGGAGGCGGTCAAATTGAAGATCGTGCGGCCCTGCTGCACGGCGGTGACGCGGCGGGTGGTGAACGACCGCCCGTCCCGGACCCGTTCGACCTGGTACACGATCGGCACGCCCGGCCGGCCCGGGCGCAGGAAGTACGCGTGCAGCGAGTGCACCGGCCGGTCGCCCTCGGTGGTGCGCCCGGCGGCGACCAGTGCCTGGCCCGCCACCTGGCCTCCGAAGACCCGCTGCAGCGACTCCTGCGGGCTGCGGCCACGGAAGATGTTGACCTCGATCTGCTCCAGGTCGAGCAGGTCCACAAGCCTCTCGGCTGGGTTCGTCATGTGGGGGATTCTCCTGTGCTCACAGTCGGCCGGTGTCCGCTCACAGCTGGCCTACGTCCGTGACCCGGACGATGGCACGGCCCTCCGCGTCGGAGGCCGCGAGGTCGACCTCCGCGCTGATGCCCCAGTCGTGGTCGCCGTTGGGGTCGGCGAAGGTCTGCCGGACGCGCCACAGTCCGTTCTGCGGCTCCTCCACGATCGACAGCAGCTTGGGACCACGAGCGTCCGGCCCGGTGCCGAGATCCTCGTACTCGTCCCAGTACTTGTCCATCGCCTCGCCCCAGGCATCGGCGTCCCAGCCGGCGTCGGCATCCATTTCGCCGAGCTCGTCGACGTTGTCGAGCGCGGCGAGTTCGACCCGGCGGAACATGGCGTTGCGGACGAGGACGCGGAAGGCGCGGGCGTTCGAGGTGACCGGCTTGACCTGGTCGGCCTTCTCCTGGGCCTCCTCGGCCGTCATCACCTCGGGGTTGGCGAGCTGCTCCCACTCGTCCAGGAGGCTGGAGTCGACCTGGCGCACCATCTCACCCAGCCAGGCGATCAGATCCTCCAGGTCCTCGGACTTCAGGTCGTCCGGGACGGTGTGCTCAAGGGCCTTGTAGGCACTCGCGAGGTAGCGCAGGACAATGCCCTCGGTACGCGCGAGCTCGTAGAAGGAGACGAACTCCGTGAAGGACATGGCGCGTTCGTACATGTCACGGATCACGGACTTCGGGGACAGCGGATGGTCGCCGACCCACGGATGGCTCTTGCGGTAGGTGTCGTACGCGTGGAAGAGCAGCTCTTCCAGCGGCTTGGGGTACGACACGTCCTGGAGCCGCTCCATGCGCTCCTCGTACTCGACGCCGTCCGCCTTCATCGCGGCCACGGCCTCGCCGCGCGCCTTGTTCTGCTGGGCCGCGAGGATCTGCCGCGGATCGTCCAGCGTGGACTCGACGACGGACACCATGTCGAGGGCGTACGAGGGGGATTCGGGGTCCAGCAGCTCGAAGGCGGCGAGCGCGAAGGTCGACAGCGGCTGGTTGAGCGCGAAGTCCTGCTGGAGGTCGACGGTCAGCCGCACGATGCGGCCGCTGGCGTCCGGCTCGTCGAGCTTCTCGACGATGCCCCCGTCGAGCAGCGAGCGGTAGATGGCGATCGCGCGCCGGATGTGCCGCAGCTGCTGCTTGCGCGGCTCGTGGTTGTCCTCCAGCAGATGCCGCATCGCATCGAAGGCGTTGCCGGGCCGGGCGATCACAGACAGCAGCATCGTGTGCGTCACACGGAAGCGCGAGGTCAGCGGCTCGGGATCGGAGGAGATCAGCTTCTCGAAGGTGTTATCCGTCCAGCCGACGAAGCCCTCCGGAGCCTTCTTGCGCACCACTTTGCGGCGCTTCTTCGGGTCGTCGCCCGCCTTGGCGAGCGACTTCTCGTTCTCGATGACGTGCTCGGGCGCCTGCGCCACGACGTAACCCGCCGTGTCGAAGCCCGCGCGCCCGGCGCGGCCGGCGATCTGGTGGAACTCCCGGGCGCGCAGCGTCCGCACCCGAGTGCCGTCGTACTTCGTCAGCGCTGTGAACAGCACGGTGCGGATCGGGACGTTGACGCCGACGCCGAGGGTGTCCGTGCCGCAGATGACCTTGAGGAGACCGGCCTGGGCGAGTTTCTCCACCAGGCGGCGGTACTTGGGGAGCATGCCCGCGTGGTGCACGCCGATGCCGTGGCGCACGTAACGCGAGAGGTTGCGGCCGAACTTGGTGGTAAAGCGGAAATTGCCGATCAGCTCGGCGATCTGGTCCTTCTCCTCGCGCGTGCACATGTTGATGCTCATCAGCGCCTGTGCCCGCTCCACGGCCTGGGCCTGGGTGAAGTGCACGATGTAGACCGGAGCCTGCTTGGTCGCGAGCAGCTCGGTGAGCGTCTCGGTCAGTGGAGTCAGCACGTACTCGTAGGAGAGGGGCACGGGCCGGGTCGCCGAGCGCACCACGGAGGTGGGCCGGCCGGTGCGCCGGGTGAGGTCCTTCTCGAACATCGAGACATCGCCGAGCGTCGCCGACATCAGGATGAACTGCGCCTGCGGCAGCTCAAGGATCGGGATCTGCCACGCCCAGCCGCGGTCGCCCTCCGCGTAGAAGTGGAACTCGTCCATCACGACCTGGCCCACGTCGGCGTGCTTGCCGTCGCGCAGCGCGATGGAGGCCAGCACCTCGGCGGTGCAGCAGATCACGGGGGCGTCGGCGTTCACGGAGGCGTCGCCGGTGAGCATGCCGACGTTCTCGGTGCCGAAGATCTTGCACAGCTCGAAGAACTTCTCCGAGACGAGCGCTTTGATCGGCGCCGTGTAGAAGGTGACCTCGTCGCGGGCGAGCGCCGCGAAGTGCGCACCGGCGGCGATCATGCTCTTGCCCGAGCCGGTGGGCGTCGAGACGATCACGTTCGCACCGGAGACCACCTCGATCAGCGCCTCCTCCTGATGGGGATAGAGCGTGAGACCGCGTTCCCCGGCCCACGACTCGAAGGCTTCGTAGAGGGCGTCGGGGTCTGCGGTCTGCGGCAGCTGATCGATGAGGGTCACGCCCCCATCTTGCCTGTCAACCCGCTCGATGGGGGAATCGGATGCCGACCCGAAGATCACGAACGCTACGCTGTGGCGCCGACGAAGCGTCAGCGCACTCGGGTAACTGGACAGCGGCACAAGAGGAATGGGGCGGGGAACGGCCATGATGGGACCAGCACACTCACTGTCGGGAGCCGCGGCCTGGCTCGGCGTCGGAGCGGCGGCCGCCGCGGCCGGCCACACCATGCCCTGGCCGGTCCTCCTGGTCGGCGCGCTGATCTGCGCCGGCGCCGCGCTCGCCCCCGACCTGGACCACAAGGCGGCCACCATCTCGCGTGCCTTCGGACCCCTCTCGCGGGGCCTGTGCGAGATCGTCGACAAACTCTCGTACGCCGTCTACAAGGGCACCAGGAAGCCGGGCGATCCCCGGCGCTCCGGGGGTCACCGCACGCTGACGCACACCTGGCTGTGGGCGGTGCTGATCGGTGCGGGCACCTCGGTCCTGGCGATCACCGGTGGACGCTGGGCGGTCTTGGCGATCCTCTTCGTGCACATGGTGCTCGCCATCGAAGGGCTGCTGTGGCGGGCCGCCCGCGGCTCCAGCAGCGACATACTCGTCTGGCTGCTGGCCGCGACGAGCGCGTGGATCCTCGCGGGAGTCCTGGACAAACCGGGCAACGGCTCGGACTGGCTGTTCACCGCCCCGGGACAGCAGTACCTGTGGCTCGGACTCCCGATCGTCCTGGGCGCCCTGGTGCACGACATCGGCGACGCGCTGACGGTGTCCGGCTGCCCGATCCTGTGGCCCATCCCCCTCGGACGCAAGCGCTGGTACCCGATCGGACCGCCGAAGGTGATGCGCTTCCGTGCCGGCAGCTGGGTCGAGCTCAAGGTCCTGATGCCGGTGTTCATGCTGCTGGGCGGGGTGGGCTGCGCGGCGGCGCTCAACGTCATCTGAGGCCGGACGCCCGAGGGCGAGAGGGGGCTCGGGGGCGCGCCGCGGACGAAGAGGCGGGGCAGCAGTCCGCTCGTCGTGGCCACATTGCGCAGCAGGTCGATCGGACAGTGGTGCGCGATCTTGATCCCCGCGCGGCTGGTGCACTCCCATCATCCCGCCCTTGCCGCAGCGCGGTTGGGCTCGCGTGCGGCTCCTCAGGTGGTGCTGCCGCTCAGGTGGTGCTGCCGCCTGCTGCCTGGCCGCCACCCCCGTACCGCCGCTCGAACTGAGCGATGCGGCCCTCCGTGTCCACGGTGCGGGCCTTGCCCGTGTAGAAGGGGTGGCTTTCGGAGGAGATCTCGACGTCGACGACGGGGTAGGTCTCACCGTCGTCCCATTCGATGGTCCGGTCGCTCGTCGCCGTGGAGCGGGTGAGGAAGGCGTAGCCGGCGGCGCGGTCGCGGAAGACGACGGGGTGGTAGTCGGGCTGCTTGTCCTGCTGCATGGATGCTCCTCGGGGGAGGGACGGGTGTGTCGGTCAGCCGGACAGGGACTCCTCGTCCACGATGTGCATCGCGGCCTCCTCGGCCGAGGCCGCGGCGCCGTCGATGCCCACGTCCGTGGCGATGAGGCCGCTCTCCTCGTCCTCGTGCGCGCCCTCGTCGGGGGCGACGAGACGGCCGGAGCGCAGGTCGCCCACCTCGTTGTCGAGGGGTTCGCCGTCGGTGCCCTGGCAGTCGCCGATACCGTCACCGTCAGGGGTGGCGATGTCGGGCATCTCCTCGTCGAGGCGCTGTTCCAGGGTCTCGCCCTCCCGGCGCTCCGCGGCGGTCACGCCCGAGTGCTCCACCGCCCACGGCCGCTCCGGCGGCGACCAGCCCCGGTCGAGGGGGTCATCGACACCGTCCGTGAGCAGCGTGTCCTCGGCGTCGAGCAGTCCCGCGTCGTCCTGTACCTCGGATCCGTCGGGCTGGTAGACGTCGTCTCCCCATCCGTCGGCGCTGGTCACGGCTACCTCCAGGGGGTGCGGGCGAGGTCTGGTGCCACCGCACTCGACGGCGGGCGCGCGGGCCTCTGGACACAGGCCTCGCCACGGGCGAACCGGGTGGTTGCCGGGCGTCCCCGAGCCGGTGTCCACATCCAGCCTTCCACTCCCTTTCGACCCTGCGCAACGCCACACGGTCCGACCAGCGATGCCGCACGGTGCGGCGGGTCCGGCCGCAGCACCGTGGAGGCGGTCCGCCCATGGAACCGGCCGCCCCCTGAAAGGGGCGGGCCGGATGGATCGGACCGCGCATCGCGACGGCTCGGGCTCAGCCGTGCCAGGACCGCCACAGCGCCGCGTACGCGCCCTCCGCCGCGACCAGCTGGTCGTGGCTGCCCAGCTCGCTGATCCGGCCGCTCTCGACGACGGCGATGACGTCCGCGTCGTGCGCGGTGTGCAGCCGGTGGGCGATGGCGACGACGGTGCGGCCGTCGAGGACGCGGGCCAGGGAGCGTTCCAGATGGCGGGCCGCACGCGGGTCGAGGAGCGAGGTCGCCTCGTCCAGGACCAGCGTGTGCGGATCGGCCAGTACCAGTCGGGCCAGCGCGATCTGCTGGGCCTGGGCCGGAGTGAGCGCCAGCCCGCCCGAGCCGACCTCGGTGTCCAGGCCGTCGTCCAGGGCCCGCGCCCAGCCGTCGGCGTCGACCGCGCCGAGCGCCGCCCACAGCTCGGCGTCGTCGGCGCCGGTCCGGGCGAGCAGCAGGTTGTCACGCAGGGAGCCCACGAAGACGTGGTGCTCCTGGTTGACCAGGGCCACGTGGCTGCGGATCTCCTCGGCGGGCATCCGGGACAGTTCGGCGCCGCCGAGTGTGATCCGGCCGTCCCGGGGCGCGTAGATCCCGGCGAGCAGCCTGCCCAGCGTGGACTTGCCCGCGCCCGAGGGGCCGACCAGCGCGAGCCGGGTGCCGGGCGCGACCTCCAGGGAGACCTTGCGGAGCACGTCCACGCCGGCCCGGTAGCCGAAGTGCACCCGGTCCGCGTGCACGTCACGCCCGTCCGGGGACACCGACGGGTCGCCCGCGTCCGGCTCGATCTCCCGGACGCCGACCAGCCGGGCCAGCGATACCTGGGCGACCTGTAGTTCGTCGTACCAGCGCAGGATCAGCCCCACCGGGTCGACGAGCATCTGCGCGATGAGCGCGCCCGTGGTGAGCTGACCCACTCCGATCCAGCCCTGGAGGACGAAAACCCCGCCGACCATGAGGACCGAGCACAGCACCGTCACATGCGTGGCGCTGACGACCGGGAACAGGACCGACCGCAGCCAGAGCGTGTACCGCTCCCACGACGTCCACTCCTTCACGCGGCGGTCCGACAGCTCGACGCGGCGCTCGCTCAGGCGATGTGCCTCGACGGTGTGCCCGGCGTCGACCGTCTCGGCGAGGGCGGCGGCGACGGCCGCGTACCCGGCGGCCTCCGAGCGGTACGCCGACGGAGCCCGCTTGAAGTACCAGCGGCAGCCGACCACCAGCAGCGGCACGGCGATCAGCACGGCGGGGGCGAGCGGTGGCGCGGTCACGGCGAGTCCGCCGAGCAGCAGCGCCGCCCACACCACACCGATGGCCAGCTGCGGCACGGCCTCGCGCATCGCGTTTGCGAGCCGGTCGATGTCCGTCGTGATGCGGGACAGCAGATCGCCCGTCCCGGCCCGCTCCAGGACGCCGGGCGGCAGGCCCACCGACCGGACGAGGAAGTCCTCGCGCAGATCGGCCAGCATCCGCTCGCCGAGCATGGCGCCGCGCAGTCGTACCTCGCGTACGAACACGGCCTGGACGACGAGCGCGACGACGAACAGTGCGGCGGTGAGCCCCAGATGGAGCTCGTGCGCGTGGTCCGAGACCCGCTCGACGATCGAGCCCAGCAGATAGGGCCCTGCCATCGAGGCGACGACGGCCACGGTGTTGACGGTGATCAGGAGCAGGAAGGCGCCGCGGTGCCGTCGGAACAGTTCGGCCACGTAGGCGCGTACGGTCGAGGGCGCGCCGACGGGCAGGGTGTTCGCCGTCGTCGGGGCGGCAGGGTCGTACGCCGGTGGCGCCACGCCGATCATGCGGTCTCCTCGATTTCTTCCAGTACGCCGTCCAGAGCGGCGGCGTCGTCCCGTACGCCGCTCAGCGCGGCCTCTTCGTCGGTCTCCCGGGTCACCACGGCCCGGTAGCGCGGTTCGCTGTGCACCAGTTCGCGGTGTACGCCGACCGCCGCCACCTCGCCCTCGTGGATCAGTACGACCCGGTCCGCGTGGTCCAGGAGCAGCGGCGAGGAGGTGAAGACCACGGTGGTGCGCCCGGCGCGCAGGGCGCGCACGCCGTCGGCGATCCGCGCCTCGGTGTGCGAGTCGACGGCCGATGTCGGCTCGTCCAGGACGAGCACCTCGGGGTCCGTGATCAGCGACCGGGCCAGCGCCAGACGCTGGCGCTGGCCACCCGACAGGGAGCGTCCGCGTTCGGTGATACGGGCGCTCATCGGGTCCTCGGTGTCCACAGACCCCTGGGCGAGTGCGTCCAGCACGTCGCCGCACTGCGCGGCGGACAATGCGGCCTCGGCGCTGACGAGACCGGAGGCGGGCACGTCGAGCAGCTCGTGCAGCGATCCGGACAGCAGCACCGGGTCCTTGTCCTGGACGAGGACGGCGGTCCGGGCGGAGTCCAGCGGGAGTTCGTCGAGCGGGACACCCCCGAGGAGCGCCGAGGTGCCCTCTTCGGAAGGGTGTCCGCCGAGCCGCTCGGCCAGCAGTCCCGCCGCGTCCGGGTCGCCGCACACCACTGCGGTGAGCCGCCCGGCGGGCGCGAGCAGCCCGGTCGTGGGGTCGTAGAGCTCGCCGCCCGGCACTTCCGCCGCGCGTGATCCGTCGCTGTCCATGGCTCGTTCCAGGGACAGCACCCGGGCGGCCCGCTTGGCGGACGGGCGCGAGAAGGAGTACGCCATGGCGATCTCCTCGAAGTGCCGCAGTGGATAGGTGAGCAGCATGACCGCGCTGTACACGGTGACCAGTTCACCGACCGCGATCCGGCCGTCGCGGGCCAGCCGCACGCCGTGCCAGACGACGGCGATCAGCAGCAGACCGGGCAGCAGCACCTGGATGGCCGAGATCAGCGACCACATCCGGGCATTGTGGACGGCCGCCCGGCGGACCTCCTGAGAGGCCCGGCGGTAGCGGTCGAGGAACAGTTCCTCGCCGCCGATGCCGCGCAGCACGCGCAGGCCCGCGACGGTGTCCGAGGCCAGTTCGGTGGCGCGGCCGGCCTTCTCGCGCTGGACGTCGGCGCGCCGGGTGGCGCGGGGCAGCAGCGGCAGTACGGCGAGCGCCAGCACGGGCACGCCCACGGCGACGAGCACGCCGAGCGCCGGCTGGTAGACGACGAGGCCCACGCAGACCAGCACCACGGTGAGCGCGGCGGCGAGGAACCGCGACACGGCCTCCACGAACCAGCCGATCTTCTCCACGTCGCCGGTGGAGACCGCGACGACCTCACCGGCCGCGACGCGCCGCGTCAGCGCGGAACCCAGTTGGGCGGTCTTGCGGGCCAGTAGT
Organism: Streptomyces sp. NPDC058246; assembly: GCF_042881985.1. Lineage (NCBI taxonomy): Bacteria > Bacillati > Actinomycetota > Actinomycetes > Kitasatosporales > Streptomycetaceae > Streptomyces > Streptomyces sp. NPDC058246. The sequence goes on from NZ_JBHVWZ010000011.1 coordinate 67,112, forward strand.
TGCTGGACGCGCGCGGCGGCGGTGATCCAGTTGGTGACCGCGGAGCGGTGCAGCATGGTGTCGCCCAGCGCGATGCAGGCGCCGCAGAGCACCATCAGCCCACCCGTCAGAGCGAGCCGGGTGCCGGAACGGTCGACGACGGCCTGGATGGCGAGGCCGACGCAGAACGGCAGCCCGGAGACGGCCACGAAGTGCAGCAGACCCCAGGCGAGGGCCTTGAACTGCCCGCCGAGCTGGTTCCGGAAGAGCCACCGCAGGAATCGGGGACCCGAGCGCGCGTCCGGCACACCCGGGTCGGGATACGGAAGGTCTTGAATCTGCATGACGTCCCAGTGGCTCGTGTCAGGGGGTGGAGGGAGCCGCCGATTCCGGCAGCCCACGACCGGCCGTGCGGGCCGGCAACAAACCGTGAAAGGTTCGCCTCGGAGCGTGGTCGGAGGCAAACGGTTTTTCGCCCCGGCGCAAGGAATCGGCCCCAACCGGCCGGGCGTTGCCGGTTGACAGGGGGCCGGGGCAATTCGTGCGATAAGCGGTGCGACGATGGACCGCATGCTGAAGAACGGTGCGATGCGTGCGGGGCTCGCCGCGGCGGCCTGTGGTGTCCTCGCCGTCACCCTGTCGGCCTGTGGTGACGCGGGCGGCGCGAGTGGAAGCGGGAATGGGAGTGGCACGAAGGGAAGGGCAGGAAAGGCAGGGCCCGGCGATTCCCGGGCGCGCACGGTCGACCTGAAACGCGTCCCCGACGTCGGCGACCGGCTGCGGAAGCAGATCCCGTCCGACTCCCGTCAGGTGGTTGCGGTCTACGGCGCGGGCAAGGACTCGGCGGACTCCACGGTCGTCCTGTACACGAAGTCCGGTTCCACCTGGGACGAGACCCGCAGCTGGCCGGCCCACAACGGGACCAGGGGCTGGACCACCGACCACCACGAGGGCGACAAGCGCAGCCCCGTCGGCGTGTTCACGCTCAGCGACGCGGGCGGTGTACTCCCCGACCCGGGCGCCCGCCTCCCCTACACCCGGTCGGCGTCCTTCCAGGCCCCGCACTTCTGGGGCAAGTCGTACTGGCACGACTTCGACTACGTCATCGCCATCGACTACAACCGCGTCAAGGGCACGGCGCCGAACGACCCGACCCGCCCCCAGGGGCAGTCCAAGGGCGGCGGCATCTGGCTGCACATGGACCACGGCAGCGGTACGTCGGCCTGCGTGAGCCTGTCCAAGTCGGCCATGGAGTATCTGCTGCGCACGCTCGACAGGCATCAGCACCCTGTCGTGGTGATGGGCGACAAGGCGGATCTGAACGCCTAAGGCCGGTCCGGCGGATCATGCCGCAGACGCGGGGCTTGGCACGCCCATCTGCGGCGTTGTCGTCACTCGCCGACGCTCCGCGTCGACTCCCTCCTCCGCCTTGCAGCTGCACGCACCAAGCCCCGCTCACCGGCGGCAAGGAGGCACCGCCCGTTTCCTGCGACCTGATCCGCCGGACCGGCCCTCTGGTCCTCGTGGTGGACGAGGCGGCACGAGGTGGGGTCCCCGGTGGTCGGTGTCACCGTCGGCGGTGCCCCATTGCGGGGCGGCCCAACTGCCCCGTAGAACACCGCACATGAGAAGACGGCTCATCATGTCCATGCTCGCCGGGGCAACCCTCGTGGCGAGCGCCTTCCTCGGGGTGAACCCGGTCTCGGCCGCCCAGCTCGCGGATCCGCCCGCCGAGTTCGGTACCGACTGGAACGATCCGCTGACCGCCGCTCCGCCGGTGACCAAGCCCGCCACCACGTCCTGCGAGGTGACGGTCGCCGAGGCGCAGTTCCGTGACTTCACGCCGTACAAGGGCAGGTACGCGCCCCCGAGCGGCTGCGGTGACCGCTGGAGCAAGGTCGTGCTGCGGCTCGACGGCAAGGTCAAGGGGCGGCAGTTCGACCGACTCGGCTATCTGCACATCGGCGGTGTCGAGATCTTCCGTACGTCCACTCCAGAGCCCTCGCCCGACGGCATCGCGTGGTCCGTCGAGAAGGATGTGACGCGCTACAGCGACACGTTCCGGCAGAGCCACGACGTCGAGATGCTCATCGGGAACGTCGTCGACGACACGTACACCGGAGTCCTCGATGTGCGGGCCACGCTCACCTTCTACGCCGCCGAGAAGCCGGGTGGGCAGTCGGGTTCGAAGCCGGGTGAGAAAGGGGCAGGGAAGCCTGCCGCGGGAGCCGAGGCCGCCCCCGACCGCGTCCTCACCCTTCAGAACGGCACCCTCACCACACCGCGCAACAGCGAACGCGTCGTCGCCGAGGTGTACGCGACCGGGTCCGGCGGAGGCTGCGAGGAGTACTGGTACCTGACGGTGCCCGACTCGGCGCCGTACTCCTGCAAGGCGTCCGGCGGCCCCTACCGCGAGGTGCAGATCAAGGTCGACGGCCGGCTCGCGGGCATCGCCGAACCGTTCCCGACCGTGTGGACGGGCGGCTGGTCCAACCCCTTCCTCTGGTACGTGATTCCGGGTCCGCGCGCCTTCGACATCAAGCCCATCGAGTACGACCTGACACCCTTCGCCGGTCTCCTCAACGACGGCCGCCCGCACCAGGTCGACGTCTCCGTCGTGGGCGTCCCCGAAGGGCAGACCGGCTGGAGCACTCCGGTCAACGTCCTCGTCTGGCAGGACGCGAAGCGTGCGCAGGTGCGCGGGGCGCTCACCGAGGCCGAGGCGGGCGATCTCGCCAACTCGTCGGCGTACACGCCCGGTTCGGAGAACCGCCTGGACACCGAGGGCGCGCACCGGCTGACGGTCGCCGGATACGTCGACACCTCGCACGGCCGGGTGCGGACCACCATCACGCGCACGCTCGCCAACACCTCCCTGCACCGCTGGACGGACGGCGAGAACACGGACGGACTCAAGGCCACCTGGACCGACGACCAGACGGTCACCGTCGACGGACGCGGACCCGCCAGGACGACGCGCACACAACACACGTACACGATGGACGGCACCACGACGCTCGGCGCGGACGACCGGCTGCGGGCCGTCCTGGCACTCGGCGACCGGGCGGCGGTCGTGGAGACGCGCGACGGACGACGCACCACGTGGTCACGGCTCGACGACACCTACACGGGTGACGCGACGTATACGGCGAACGTGCCGCGGGACCAGCGCCATGCGGTCGCGACGACGAGTGAGCGCTACCGGCTGTACGGCTCGGCCGGGTGCTACGACAGGACGCTGACCGCCGTACAAGGAGTGCTGACGGTGGACCGCAGGGGCTGTTGAGCCTTCTGTGAGCTCCTCGTGAGGCTCTTGAGATCAGCGTCGCTGTTCCATGATTTACGTGGACGTGACACGGAAGTATCCGGCGGCATCGGGAACTCCTCAATAGTGATCAACGCGGAAGAACTTTTCCGCATACCAGAAGTCCCTTCGGAGGAGTCCCGTGCCGCCGTCTGTACCGTCCCCGCGACGCGTCGCACGCACACTGCGTACCTCATTGTTCGCGCAGGTCGCCTGCGCGCTCGTGCTCGGAATCGTCGTCGGAAGGTTGTGGCCCGACACGGCCACGGCCTTCCAGCCGCTCGGCGACGGCTTCGTGCGGCTCATCAAGACCGTGATCGCACCGCTCGTGTTCTGCGTGGTCGTCGTCGGCATCGCCAAGGCCGGCAACCTGAAGGCCTTCGGGCGGATCGGCCTCAAGGCCCTGGTCTGGTTCGAGGTCGCGTCCACGGTCGCGCTGCTCATCGGCCTGATCGCGGCCAACGTGGTCGGCCCGGGCTCGGGCATGAACGTGGACCCGTCGAAGCTCGACGCCTCGGCGATCGACGGCAAGACCGCCGGCGGTTCGCTGCCCTCGACCACCGAGTTCATCTTGGACGCGCTGCCCCAGAGCGCAGTCGGCGCCTTCGCCGAGAACTCGCTGCTCCAAGTCCTGGTCCTGGCCTGTCTGACGGGCGCCGCGCTGCTGCACCTCGGCACCACCAAGGTGCCCAAGATCCTGCCCGCTATCGAGCAGGCCCAGGACGTCATCTTCGCCATCGTCGGGTTCGTCATGAAGCTGGCCCCGCTCGCGGTCTTCGGCGCCATGGTCCACCTGGTCGGCGAATACGGCCTCGGCGTCATGAAGACGTACGGCAAACTGATCATCCTGTGCTACGCGGTCGCGCTGGTGTTCCTCGCGCTGCTCGCCGTCGCGCTGAAGCTGGTCACCGGGCTGAGCCTGTGGAAGTTCGTCCGCTACACCCGCGAGGAACTGCTGCTCGCGCTCGGCACCGCGTCCAGCGAGACCGTCATGCCGCGCATGATGCAGAAGCTGCGCCAAGCGGGCGCCCGGGACGACGCGGTGGGGCTGGTCCTGCCCACCGGGTACTCCTTCAACCTCGACGGTGCCTCGATCTACCTCCATCGGCACGCTGTTCATCGCCCAGGCCGTCGGGGTCGACCTCTCCCTGAGCCGGCAGATCACCGTGGTCCTGGTGCTCATGCTGACCAGCAAGGGCATGGCGGGCGTGCCGGGTTCGGCCTTCCTCGCCCTGTCCGCGACCGCGTCCTCCCTCGGCGTCATCCCCGCCGGAGCCGTCGCGCTCCTCCTCGGCGTCGACCGGATCATGGACTCGATGCGCGTCGTCACCAACCTGCTCGGCAACTGCGTCGCCGTCTTCGCGGTGTCCCGCTGGGAGGGTGCGCTCGACGCGGAGCGGGCCAAGAAGGTGCTGGACGGCGAGATCACGTTTGTGGAGGAGGACGGGCCCTTCGTGGTGGAGGGCGGGCCGTCCGTTGTGGAGGCGGACGGGCCGTCCGTGGCGCAGGGCGGGCCGTCCGTGGAGCGGGACGGGCCGCTGGAATCGGCCCTCGCTGAGCCCGAGTCGGCCGAGGCCCCCGTAACGGCTCAGCCCGGGGTGACCGCTCAGGCTGCCCGGGTCGACGTACCCGCACAAGTCGACGTACCCGCACAGATGGTCAAGGAGCCTGCCTCCGAGGTCAGTTGAGAGACCCGGGACGGGTCGCGCGCTCCAACTCCAGCAGTACGGAGTGGTAGCCGCGGCCCGTCGCGTGGTCCATGCCCACCTCGCACATGCGGCTCGCCGAGAGATGCGCGTCGAAGGGGCGCGAGCCCACGAAGGCCGCCTCCTTGCGCGTGGCCGACTCGGTGAGCTCCTTGTGGAGCATGCCGCGGTCTCCCGCGAAGGCGCAGCACCCGGCGTCGTCCGGGACGACCACCTCGTCCGCGCAGGCCTCGGCCACGGCGCGCAGCCGCGCCTCGTCGCCCAAGTGGCGCATGGAGCAGGTGGGGTGGAGCACCGCGGAACCGACGGTGCGGCGCACGGTGAGGTGCGGGAGGAGCTCGTCGGCGGCCCACACCAGGGAGTCGACCACCGTCAACTCCGCGTGCAGGGCACGGTTGTCGGCGCTCAGATACGGCACGACCTCCCGCGCGAGGCCGAGCGTGCAGGACGACGCGTCCACCACCAGCGGTAGCTTGCCGCCCGCCGTCCAGCCCCAGGCGGCCTCGACGATGCGATTGGCCATGACGGCGTTCCCCGCGTCATATCCCTTGGAGTGCCAGATCGTCGCGCAGCACGTCCCCGCCACATCGTCCGGAATCCAAACTGGCTTCCCCGCGCGCGTGGAGACCGCGACGACGGCCTGGGCCAGCGACACATCGCCGGGACTGCCGAAGATGCGGTTGACGCAAGCCGGGTAGTAGACGGCGGTGGCGCCCACACGCGCGGTGTCGGGCATCTTCCTGGGGGCCGCCCCAGGGATTCCCGACAGCCACTCCGGAACCAGATCCGGTCGCACCCCCTTGCGTGCGGCGCGCGTCACGGCGGTCATCCACCGGTCACCGATCCGGTCCGCGGCGGCGACGGCCAGGCGTGCCGCCGCCTCGACCGCCCGGAAGTCACGCGCGGCCAGCGCCGCCGCCCGCTCCTCGCGCGGCGAGTGCCGGGTGTGCCGAAAGCCCTTCATCAGCGCGCCCGTGTCGATGCCGACCGGGCAGGCGAGCTTGCACGTCGAGTCCCCGGCGCAGCTGTCCACGGCGTCATAGCCGTACGCCTCCAGGAGGCCGTCCTCGACCCGGGAACCGGCGGGCTGGCGCATCATCTCCCGGCGCAGCACGATCCGTTGGCGCGGTGTGGTCGTCAGGTCCTGGCTGGGGCAGGTCGGTTCGCAGAAGCCGCACTCGATACAGGGGTCGGCGATCGCCTCCACCCGTGGGATCGTCTTCAGCCCCCGTAGATGCGCGCGCGGATCACGGTCCAGCACGATGCGCGGCGCGAGCACCCCGTCCGGGTCGATCAACCGCTTCGTCCGCCACATCAACTCCGTCGCCCTGGGGCCCCATTCGAGCTCCAGGAACGGCGCGATGTTCCGTCCCGTGGCGTGCTCGGCCTTCAGGGAGCCGTCGAAACGCTCCACCGTCAGCCGGCAGAAGTCGTCCATGAAGGCGGCGTACCGCTCGACGTCGGCCGCCCGGGACGCGTCGAAGGCGAGCAGGAAGTGCAGATTGCCGTGCGCGGCATGACCCGCGACGGCCGCGTCGAAGCCGTGCCGTGTCTGGAGCTCCAGCAGCGTCTCGCAGGCCTCGGCGAGCCGCGTCGGAGGCACCGCGAAATCCTCGGTGATCAGGGTGGTCCCGGAGGGGCGCGCACCGCCGACCGCCGTCACGAACGCCTTGCGGGCCTTCCAGTAGCCCGTGATCGTCTTGGCGTCGCGGGTGAAGGTGTTCGTCACGGAGGCGACGGGCGAGACCAGTTCGAGCCCCTCCAGGACTCCACGGGCCGCCTCCTCGTACGCCTCCTGTCCGGACTCGTCCGGTGCGCGGAACTCGACGAGCAGTGCCGTCGTCGCCTTGGGCAGTCCGGCCCAGTCCGCCGGTACGCCCTCGACGCTCACCGAGGCGCGCAGCGAGTTGCCGTCCATCAGCTCGACGGCCAGTGCGCCCGCCTCGGTGAACAGGGGCACCGCGCCGGCCGCGGCCGGCAGTGAGGGGAAGAAGAGCAGCCCTGCGGTGACACGGCGATCCAGCGGCAGCGTCTCGAAGACGACCTCCGAGATGAAGCCGAAGGTGCCCTCGGAGCCGACCATCAGGCCGCGCAGGATCTCGACGGGTGTCGCGCCGTCGAGGAACGCGTCCAGGCGGTATCCGTTCGTGTTCTTGATCGCGTACTTCGCGCGGATGCGGGCGACGAGCTCGCGGTCGGACTCGATCTCCGCCTTGATCTCCATCAGTCCGGCGCACAGGGCCGGTTCGGCGTGCGCCAGTCGGTCGTCGGCGTCCGGCTCCGCCGTGTCCACGACCGTGCCGGTCGGCAGCACGAAGGTGAGAGAGGCGAGCGTGCGGTACGCGTTGCGGGTGGTGCCCGCCGTCATACCGGAGGCGTTGTTCGCGACGACTCCGCCCACGGTGCAGGCGATCGCGCTCGCCGGGTCGGGGCCGAGCACCCGCCCGTGCCGGGCGAGTGCGGCATTGGCGCGGGCGACGGTCGTACCGGGCCCGATGCGCGCCCGCTCCCCGTCGTCGAGGACCTCGACGCCGGTCCAGTGCCTGCGGACGTCCACGAGGATGTCCTCGCCCTGGGCCTGGCCGTTGAGCGAGGTCCCGGCCGCGCGGAACACCACCTCGCGGTTCCTGCCGTGCGCGTACGACAGCACGGCCGACACGTCGTCGAGGTCCTCGGGGACCACGACGACCCGGGGGACGAAGCGATAGGGGCTGGCGTCGGAGGCGTACCGGACGAGGTCGGAGATCTTGGTGAGCACCTTGTCGGCGCCGAGCAGGGCGATCAGATCGCCGCGCAACGGCTCCGGTGTGCCGTCGGCGCGGTCTTCGGTGACCCGGTCGGGGGACGGGGTCCCGGGGCGCCCGGCGGGGCGCAGGGCGCTCGGCTCGGGTTCCAGCAAGGGCATCGCGCGCTCCTCACGTGTGGGGGCGGCCGCGTCGTCACGGGCCGCCACTGCGCGGGCGGGGCGACTCAGCAGCTGTGTACCCGTCCGGGCAGGCCGCCCAGTGCGGGCATGCCGTCCACTGCGGGCACGCCGTCCACCAGCGTGTCCAGCAGTCCGCCGAGCACGTCACGCTGCTCGTCCGTCAACGGAGCCAGGATCTCCTCCGCGGCGGACCGGCGCGCGCCGCGCAGCTCCCTGAGCGCCTTGCGCCCCTCGTCCGTGACCTCTATACGGATCACGCGCCGATTGGTGGGGTCGGGGACCCGGCGCACCTTGCCACTCGCCTCCAGGCCGTCGACCAGGGTGGTCACGGCGCGGGGGACCACTTCCAGGCGCTCGGCGAGATCGGCCATGCGAGGCGGCGCGCTGTAGTGCGCGAGGGTGCGCAGCAGCCGGGACTGGGCCGGCGTGATGCCCAGCTCGCGCTGCTCGAGATGGCGCTTCTGGATGCGGTGCACGCGGCGGGTCAGCCGCAGCAGCTGCTCAGCCAGCAGGCCGTCGGCATCGGGGGTGGTCATGGGGGAACAATATCAGGACCTCGTTCATTGTGAGTATAGGTAACTATGAGCTATGCTCCGTCAGTCTTCGTCGCCTCTCACCCGAGGGGCGCCTCATAACCCGTAGGAGCCCATGCGTCCCGACCAACCCACCTGGACCCCGCCACCGGCCGACGCCGAACAGCCACGGCAGGTGCGCCGCATCCTGAAACTCTTCCGGCCCTACCGCGGCCGCCTCGCGATCGTCGGCCTGCTGGTCGGCGCCGCCTCCCTCGTCTCCGTCGCCACGCCCTTCCTGCTCAAGGCGATCCTGGACACCGCGATCCCTCAGGGGCGTACGGGCCTGCTGAGCCTCCTCGCGCTCGGCATGATCCTCAGCGCCGTCCTGACCGGCGTCTTCGGCGTCCTGCAGACCCTGATCTCCACCACGGTCGGCCAGCGCGTCATGCACGACCTGCGCACCGCCGTCTACGGCCGGCTCCAGCGCATGTCGCTCGCCTTCTTCACCAGAACGCGCACGGGTGAGGTCCAGTCGCGCATCGCCAACGACATCGGCGGAATGCAGGCGACCGTCACCTCCACCGCCACCTCGCTGGTCTCCAACCTCACCAGCGTGGTCGCCACCATCGTCGCGATGGTGGCCCTGGACTGGCGCCTCACCGTCGTCTCGCTGCTCCTGCTGCCGGCGTTCGTGTGGATCAGCCGCCGCGTGGGCAACGAACGCAAGAAGATCACCACCCAGCGCCAGAAGCAGATGGCCGCGATGGCCGCCACGGTCACCGAGTCGCTCTCGGTCAGCGGCATCCTGCTCGGCCGCACCATGGGCCGCGCCGACTCGCTCACGAAGTCCTTCGCCGAGGAGTCCGAGAGCCTGGTCGACCTCGAGGTGAAGTCGAACATGGCGGGGCGCTGGCGGATGTCCGTCATCGGCATCGTCATGGCCGCCATGCCGGCCGTCATCTACTGGACCGCGGGCATCGCCTTCCAGTTCGACGGCTCCGCCATCTCGATCGGCACGCTCGTCGCCTTCGTTTCGCTCCAGCAGGGCCTGTTCCGGCCGACGGTGAGCCTGCTGTCCACCGGCGTACAGATACAGACCTCGCTCGCCCTCTTCCAGCGCATCTTCGAGTACCTCGACCTGCCCATCGACATCACCGAGCCCGAGCGGCCGGTCCACCTCGACCAGGTCAAGGGCGAGATCCGCTTCGAGGACGTCGAGTTCCAGTACGACGACAAGAGCGGCCCGATCCTCGACGGCATCGACATCAGCGTCCCCGCGGGCGGCAGCCTCGCCGTCGTCGGCCCGACCGGCTCCGGCAAGTCGACGCTCAGCTATCTGGTCCCGCGGCTGTACGACGTCACCGGCGGCCGCGTCACGCTGGACGGGATCGACGTACGGGACCTGGACTTCGACACCCTCGCGCGCGCGGTCGGCGTCGTCTCCCAGGAGACGTACCTCTTCCACGCCTCGGTCGCCGAGAATCTGCGCTTCGCCAAGCCCGACGCCACCGACGAGGAGCTGTACGCGGCGGCGCGGGCGGCCCAGATCCACGACCACATCGCGTCCCTGCCCGACGGGTACGACACGATCGTCGGCGAGCGCGGCCACCGCTTCTCCGGCGGCGAGAAGCAGCGCCTGGCCATCGCCCGCACCGTCCTGCGCGACCCGCCGGTGCTCATTCTCGACGAGGCGACGAGCGCTCTGGACACCCGCACGGAGCACGCCGTCCAGCAGGCCATCGACGCTCTGTCGGCGAACCGCACCACCCTCACCATCGCGCACCGGCTGTCCACCATTCGCGGTGCCGACCAGATCGTGGTCCTCGACTCCGGCCGCACGGTCGAACGCGGCACCCACGAGGAGCTCTTGGAGCAGGACGGCCGCTACGCCGCGCTCGTCCGCCGGGACGCCCAACTGGAGCCGACAAGATGATGATATGCCGGGTTTATAGGCATTGACGGGTTACCGTGCCCGCATGCAGATGAACACTCCGCCACGGAGCACGATTCGACTGACGCGCCGGGGCCGGGGCGCCCTCATCGCGACCGGAGCCGTCGTGGCGGCCGCCGCTGTGGCGGTGCCGCTGCTGACCATGGGAGGCGGCGAGGACGCGCGGCCGAGGTCCCTCGTCATCCCGGAGGGCTGGCGCTCCGGGCAGGTCTACGAGGCCATCGACAAGGCTCTCCGGGTACCCCTGGGCACCACCAAGAAGTCCCTCGGGAAGGCCAACCTGAAGCTGCCGAACGACGCGGAGGGCAACCCCGAGGGTTACCTCTTCCCGGCGACGTATCCGATCGCCGACAAGGCGACCCCGGAGTCGCTGCTGACGTTCATGGTCAACACCGCGAACCAGAAGTTCAACGGAGCGCCGGTCGCGGCGGGGGCGCAGCACAACGCGATGAACGTCTATCAGGCGGTCACCATCGCCAGCATCATCCAGGCCGAGGCGGCGACCAAGGCGGACATGAGCAAGGTGGCCAGGGTCATCTTCAACCGCCTGGAGCGGGGCATGCCGCTGCAGATGGACTCCACCATCAACTACGTGCTGAACCGCTCCACGCTGAACACCAGCCAGAGCGACACGGAGCTCAACAGCCCCTACAACTCCTACCAGCGCATGGGCCTGCCGCCGACGCCGATCGCCAACCCCGGCGAGGAGGCCATGCGCGCCGCGATCAACCCGGCGCCGGGCGACTGGCTGTACTTCGTGACGGTCAAGCCGGGTGACACCCGCTTCACGGCCAGCTACGAGGAACACCTGAGGAACGTCACCGAGTTCAACCGGAACCGCAGCAGCGCGTCCCCCACCGCTGCCGCCACTGGTTCCTCCACGGTCCCTCCGACGATCACCGCCACCGGCTCTCCCGCCGGCACCCCCACGGTCGTCCCCACCCGCTGAGCCGTCGTACGGGGCATCAGACCGTGACCGGAACCCCGGCCAGCAGCCGCCTGATGTCCCGTACCGCCGCGCGTCCGGCCCGGTTGGCGCCGATGGTGCTGGCCGAGGGCCCGTACCCGACCAGATGGATCCGCGGATCGGCGACCGCGCGCGTCCCCTCGACACGGATGCCGCCGCCCGGCTCGCGCAGCCGCAGCGGCGCAAGATGGTCGATGGCGGCCCGGAAGCCGGTCGCCCACAGGATGACGTCGGCGTCCACGCGACGCCCGTCGGCCCACTCGACGCCGTCGGGAGTGATCCGGTCGAACATCGGCCGCCGGTCCAGCACACCGTCGGCCAGGGCCTGCCGGATCGCGTCGTTGAGCGGCAGCCCGGTCACCGAGACGACACTCTTCGGCGGCAGCCCCCGGCGGACTCGTTCCTCGACGAGCGCGACGGCGGCCCGGCCGAATTCCTCGTCGAAGGGCCCCTCGCGGAAGACCGGCGGACGTCGCGTCACCCAGGTCGTCTCCGCCGCGAACGGAGCGATCTCCATCAGATGCTGAGTGCCGGACGCGCCGCCGCCCACGACGACCACGCGCTGTCCGGCGAACTGCTCGGGACCGGGGTACTGCGCCGTGTGCAACTGCCGCCCGCGGAAGGTCTCCTGACCCGGACAGCGCGGCCAGAAGGGACGGTCCCAGGTACCCGTGGCATTGATCAGGGCGCGCGTCGACCAGTTCCCGTCCGAGGTCTCCACGAGCAGCCGCCCCTGGGAGCCCTCACGCACGGCACGCACGTCGACCGGCCGCCGTACCCGCAGGTCGAAGGTCCGCTCGTACGCGTCGAAGTACTCGGTGATGACCTCGGAGGACGGACGCGCCGGGTCCGCGTCCGTGAGTTCCATGCCGGGCAGGGAGTGCATCCCGTGCACCTTGCCGTACGTCAGCGACGGCCAGCGGAACTGCCAGGCGCCGCCGGGACGCGGCGCGTGGTCCAGGACCACGAAGTCCCGCTCCGGCTCGAATCCGGTGCGCCGCAGGTGATAGGCGCTGGACAGGCCGGCCTGTCCAGCGCCTGTCACCACGACGTCGACCTCACGCGTGCGTACCCCGGCGCTGTTCACGCATCTGCTAACCGGACCGGGGTCCGGGATCTTCCCGCGGATGTCCGTGCCGGTGCGCCACGCGACGTGACGTGAGTCACCCGAGGTGACGTGAGCCCTCGAGGTGACGTGAGCCCCCGACGGGCCGTGAGCCATCCGACTGGCCGTGGGGGCACCCTGCGCCCCCGCGTCGGCGGCCGCTCGCGGCCTCGCCTGTGTCAGCGGCCGCTCGCGACGAGGAGGGGCGTGCCACCTCCCGCCCGCGCACGCGGCAGCAGCCCCCGCGCCGCCAGGTCCGGGATCACGCCCTCCCCGAACCAGTACGCCTCCTCCAGGTGCGGATACCCGGAGAGCACGAAGTGCTCGATGCCCAGCGCGTGATACTCCTCGATCCGGTCGGCCACCTCCGCGTGGCTGCCCACGAGTGCGGTGCCCGCGCCCCCTCGTACGAGACCCACGCCCGCCCACAGGTTCGGTGAGATCTCCAGCGCGTCGCGAGACCCGCCGTGCAGCGCCAGCATGCGCTGCTGGCCCACCGACTCGCTGCGCCCGAGCGCCGACTGCGCGGCCGCGATCGTGTCGGCGTCGAGGTCGTCGAGCAGCCGGTTCGCGGTCGACCAGGCCTCGGCCGACGAGTCGCGCGAGATGGTGTGCAGCCGGATGCCGAAGCGAACCGTCCGCCCCTCGCGCTCGGCGAGCCCGCGAATCCAGTCGATCTTCTCCTTGACCTGCGCCGGAGGCTCGCCCCACGTCAGATAGACGTCCGCCTGCCGGGCCGCGACCGGCCCCGCCGCGGCCGAGGAGCCCCCGAAGAAGATCTCCGGCAGCGGATCCGGCGGCAGTGCCGTCAACCCGCCCTCGACCTGGTAGTGGACGCCGTCGAAGTCGTACGGCTGTCCGCTCCACACCCCTCGGACGACCGACAGGAACTCGTCCGTTCGGGCGTACCGCTGGTCGTGGCCGAGATGGTCGCCGAAGCGCCGCTGTTCCGCCGAGTCGCCACCGGTGACGACGTTCAGCAGCAGTCGCCCCCGGGTGATCCGCTGGTACGTCGCCGCCATCTGCGCCGCGAGCGTCGGCGAGATGACGCCCGGCCGGAACGCCACCAGGAACTTCAGCCGCTCGGTGTGCTGGGCCAGCGCCACCGTCGTCAGCCAGGCGTCCTCGCACCAGGTGCCGGTCGGAGTGAGCACCGCCTCGAAGCCCAACTGCTCTGCGGCTTTGGCGATTTGGGCCAGATATTCGATGTCGGGGGCGCGCACCCCGCTGACCGGCCGGGCGCGATCGACGGGGTTGGCCGCGTACGCGTGCCGGTCCACGAGGGTGCGGCCGTCGCCGCCGGTCGGCAGGAACCAGTGGAGATGGACGGTCATGAGGATTCCTTGAAGACGCGGGGCGCGGTCGTGGACGCCGGCAGGCTGCCGTTGAACCGGTTGTCGACGAAGTCGGCGAAGTCGACTTTGCGGGGGATGAGCTTCAGTCCGGTGAAGGTGTCCGCGATCGCCTGCTCGGAGGCGATGAGCGGCTTGTCGACCGCGACCGCGATACGACTGGCGTTCGTCCGCTTCACCGACGCCAGCGCCACCTCGTACGGCAGTCCGGTGTCCTTCGCCCACACCTTGGCCCAGGCCTCCGGGTGGTCGTAGACCCAGTCCTGGGCGCGTCGCAGCCGCTCCAGATAGTCCTTGACGGCCGCGGCCTTCTTCTTGTCCTGGAGTGCGCTCGGCGCCGCCACCTGGAAGCTGAGCCCGTTGACCACGCCGTCGCCGTCGGCCAGGATCCGTCCCTGCTTGGACTGCAACACCTGCGAGGTGTACGGGTCCCACACCGCCCATGCGTCGACCTTGCCGCTGGTGAACGCGGCCAGCGCGTCGGCGGGCTGGAGGTACTTGACCTTGACGTCGCTCGGCGTGAGCCCGGCCTCCTTGAGCGAGGCGATCAGCTGGTAGTGCGCGGACGAACCCTGCGCCACAGCGATGGACTTGCCCTTCAGCTCCTCGGGCTTCTGCAACGACGAGTTCTTCGGTACGAGGATGGCCTCGCCCTTGGACGTGCCGTGCCAGGCGGCGACGACGGAGATCTTGGAGTTGGCGCCGGCTGCGAAGACGGGCGGAGTGTTGCCGACGCCGCCGATGTCGACGGCCTTGGCGTTGACAGCCTCCAGAAGCGGTGGTCCGGACGTGAACGTCGACCACTTGATCTTGTAGTCGAGGTTCTTGAGCTCTCCGGCGGCACGCAGCACCGCTTCGGAACCACCCTTCTGGTCACCGACGTTGAGCGTGAGGGACCCCTTGCCGTCGGTGCCCGTCGAGGTGTCGGCCGCCGAGTTCCCGCCGCAGGCGGCGAGCAGCATGGCCAGCGGGAGGAGCAGGGCGGCGGGGGCGAGGCGTCGTCGCATGGTGGTTCCGTTCGTTCGGGTCGAGCTGAGGGTTGGGGAGGGGACGTGCGGTCTGCGGTCTGCGGTCTGCGGTCTGCGGTCTGCGGTCCGCGGTGCGCGGTGCGCGGTCCGCGGTCCGCGGTCCGCGGTCTTCAGGTCTCGGGCTTCAGGTCTCGGTCTTCAGGGCTCAGGTCACCGCTTCAGGTCTCAGTCCTTCGGCCTCAGAGTTCCGGCCTCAGACTTCTGGTCTCGGACTTCCGGCTCGAGATGTCAGGCTCGAGATGTCAGGCTTCACGCGGCTTCGGCGGCGGTGTCGACGCCGAGCCGTTCCAGCAGTCCGGCGCGCAGCACGGCGAACCGGGGGTCGGTGATGTCGCGCGGGCGACCCAGCTCGACCTTCGTCTCGTACGCGATGGCACCGTCGTCCATCACCAGAACACGGTCGGCGAGGAGCACCGCTTCTTCGACGTCGTGCGTCACCAACAGGACGGCGCAGCCCCGTCGTTGCCAGAGCTCGCCGACGAGCCTCTGGGCCTTGATACGGGTGAGGGCGTCGAGCGCGCCGAACGGCTCGTCGAGCAGCAGCAGATCGGGCTCGCGGACCAACGCGCGGGCCAGCGAGGCACGTTGGGCCTCACCGCCGGAGAGCGTCTTGGGCCAGGCGTGCGAACGGTGGGTGAGGCCGACCTCGGTCAACGCCTGTTCGGCGACGGCGCGTTCGGGCTTGCCGGGCAGACCGAGCAGGACGTTGCGCCAGACCTTCTTCCACGGCATCAGCCGGGGCGCCTGGAACGCGACGGCCTTGCGCCGGGGGACGAGGACGGTGCCCTCGATGTCGCGGTCCAGCCCCGCGAGGATCCGCAGCAGTGTGGACTTGCCGCAGCCGCTGCGTCCGAGCAGGGCCACGAACTCTCCCGGCCGGACATCCAGTTGGAGGTTGTCGATGACGGCGCGGCCGTCGAAGGAGCGGGTGAGCCCTTCCACCCGTACGGCTGAGGTCGGGGCCGTCACGACCTTCTCGGTGGTCACCGGCCCGTGAACGTCGGTCGCCATTGCAGCAGGAGCCTTTCGAGGGTGCGGACGATGAAGTCGGCGAGCAGACCGAGGAAGGCGTAGACGATCAGGCAGACCACGATCACGTCGGTCCGCAGGAAGTCCCGTGCCTGGACCATGAGGAAGCCGATCCCGGCGTCCGCGTTGATCTGCTCGGCGAAGACGAGGGCCAGCCAGGCGATGCCGAGGGAGTAACGAAGCCCCGTCATGGCCCCGGGCAACGCTCCGGGCAGCACCACATGCCGTACGAGCCCCCATCGCGACAGGCCCAGCGACTCGCCGGCCTCGATCAGTTGGGAATCGACGCCGCGGATACCGGCGTACACATTCAGATAGAGCGGAAACGACACGCCGAGCGTGATGATCGCGATCTTCGGAGCCTCGCCGATGCCGAACCAGATGATGAACAGCGGTATCAGCCCGACGAACGGCACCGTCCGCAACATCTGGACGCTCGCGTCCACGAGGTCCTCGCCGATTCGGAACAGCCCGGAGACCAGGGCGAGTCCGGTTCCCACGACACTCCCGAGCAA
The DNA here is from genome assembly GCF_042881985.1 of Streptomyces sp. NPDC058246. Classification (NCBI taxonomy): domain Bacteria; kingdom Bacillati; phylum Actinomycetota; class Actinomycetes; order Kitasatosporales; family Streptomycetaceae; genus Streptomyces; species Streptomyces sp. NPDC058246. The sequence goes on from NZ_JBHVWZ010000011.1 coordinate 83,489, forward strand.
CAGCCCGACCGCGACGCGCTGCAATGAGACGCCCATCGCATGGGGCAGCGACCCGTCCGCGACCAGATCACTGCCGACCCGCGCGATGGTGCCCGGCGAGGCGAGGACGTCGGAGCTCAACACACCCGTACTGCTGAGAAGTTGCCACAGGATGAGCAGCAGGACGGGGCCGGAGGTGCGACGCAGCCAGCGGGGGACCCGGGTGCGGCGCGTGGAGGCGGGGACGATGGGTTCGAGCTCGGGAGGCGCCGAATCCTGCGTACTGGTCCTGGATATATCCGATATATCAGGCCCGGATGAGCCCGGCGGGGCATGACTGATGCTCATGAGTGCTCCACGGGAGGAGGGCGGGCGGAGACGGGCGCGCGAGTTGCGCCGGGTACGCCGTGGCGCCGCGATGTCATGAGCTCAGCGTGAGATCACGCGAGTCCTGACGTGCGGGAAGGGCGACGCGCAGGCGAAGCGAAGGAGATGAGGTGAAAGGCGTCAGTGGCCGCGACGACACGCGGCGGAGGCCACCCGCAGCAGGTCGATGTGACCGCGCGTGGTGAGCATGACTGAACGCAACATGCGGCAGAAAGTAGCCAGCTGGTGCGCGTACGGTCAATGGCGTCTCGCGGAGTGGACCCCTCGTATCACCGTACGGGCGGCGTGTGGCTGTCGGTGCGGCGGAAGTCGACGTATGCGGGAGGATTGGGGCATGTCCGATGCCTTCACCACGCGTGTTCTGAACGTCGCCACCGGTTCGTCGGAGAGGGTCGTCGACCTCACCCGCGACTGTGAGGCCTTCCTCCGGGAGGCGGCGGCCGGCCGTGACGGTCTCCTGAATATTTTTGTGCCCCATGCGACGGCCGGCGTGGCGATCATCGAAACCGGCGCCGGCAGTGACGACGACCTCCTCACCGCCCTGCACTCCCTGCTCCCCGCGGACGACCGGTGGCAACACCGCCACGGCAGTCCCGGCCACGGTCGCGACCACGTACTCCCCGCCGTCGTCCCCCCTCACGCGACGCTTCCGGTGCTGGGCGGAAGGCTGGAGTTGGGGACCTGGCAGTCCGTGTGCCTGGTGGATACGAATCGGGACAATCCCAACCGTCAGGTGCGGCTGAGCTTCCTGGGGTGAGGTGCCTGGCCCCGCGAGGACGCGGGTGCGCGTCCTCGGGCCTCGGCAAGCCGCTCCCGCGCACCAACGGCCGCCGCGCCTATGTGAAGGTCTGCGGTATGACGCCGTCCGCGTCAACGTCACTTGGCGGACGGACCGTTGACCGTTGCGCTACGCCGAGGTCTCCTGTCGCGAGTCGCTCTGTGAGGCGTCGGCGGGCTGGAAGGTGACCGACTTGCCCGAGAAGCGGGCGGTGAGACCGTCGGCCCGCGTGGTGAGCGAGCGCAGGTGCAGGCCCTCGGGCATGTTCTGCAGCTGGATCGGCTTGTCGAACACCTGGTTGAGCACCGCTCGCCCGGCGTCGGGCAGCGCGCCCTCGCCCGCCACCTGGAAGTCCTTGAAGGCGATGCGGTTGCCGGAGACCGCGGAGGCAGTCGCCGTCACGGTGAAATCGCCGGCGAAAGGCACCGAGACCTTGGCGCTGATCTGGCCGGGGCCGGTGCCCTGGGACACCTCCAGGCCCAGGGCGTTGGATACGTCCGTGTACGACAGGAAGGCGGTCCCCTCCGCCGAGCCCGCGTGCGCCTCGCCGTCGTCGTCGGACTTTCGCAAGTCGTCGAGCGTGAGGTCGAGTTCGGTCACCGGCAGCGGACGGCTGGACTCGTCGGCGGGTATGTCGTGTGCGGTGATGTCCACGTGTCGCAGGGTGCCGGCGGCCATCTGGGTCAGGACGGGGAAGCCGCGCACGTGGACGTCGGGCCGCTCGGGAGTGTCCATGCCCTCCTGGAACGCCTTGGCCGTACGAGACTCCACCTGTGCCGCCGCGACGCGGTCGACGACCACGGGGACGAGGAGCAGCGCGCCCAGGGCGGCCAGGGCGATGACGACAGGTCGCCGGTGTTTCCGGGAAGTGTGGGGCTGCGACGTGGCGTCACCGGCGCCGTATGCGCGTCGAGGGCGGTACATGAGTTCTCCTGCTCTCTTCTTGTTCTTGAGGCTGCTTGGCACCTGCGCTGCTTGGCACCTGCGCTGCTCGGCACCTGCGCTGCTTGGCACCTGCGCTGCTCGGCACCTGCGCTGCTTGGCACCTGCGCTGCTTGGCACCTGCGTTGCTTGGCACCTGCGCTGCTTGGCACCTGCGCTGCTCGGCGCCCGCGCTGCCTGGCGCCGGAGCTGTCAGCTGCCACAGCCCAGGGCCTGAGGGGGTCCCCCATCGAAATATTTGCACATTGATGAGTAATAAAATAGCCTGCACATCGATGGGCAACTAGCTCGTCCCCGGAGGCGGGCCGCGCTTGAGCGGCGTGCGGCCCTGGGTGGTGCCGGTAGGGGATATCCGGCACCACCCCACGCGGTGCCGGGAGGGGACGCCCGGCACCGCACGTAATCGCCCCGCGCCACCCGGCGGGAGCTCGCCCGGAACACCGACGTGACGGCTATGCGGTCGCCGGCGGCCCGGAGAGTGACCGCTGATCACTGTCCCCAGCTGCGGGAGCGGACCGTGCGCGGAGCCTCGGGGAGCTGCTCATGAGTTCGGGAGGGCCGAGCCTGCGGATCTGTGTGGCGGCGAGGTCCCGGTCCACCCCTACGGCGATCAGGGCGGCGGTCGCGCTGCGCGTGCCGTCGTCGGTCCAGGTACCGGCGTTCACGCACTCCAGAAGCGCCAGCAGCTGCCCTTCGATCGCCCGGCTGAGCGGGCCGGGCGGAACGCTGGCCTGGAACACGCCCTGCCGCTGGCCCTGGGCGATGATCGACGCCGCCGTGTCGCGTGCGGGGCCGAGGATTTCGTTCACGCGTTCCGCCCCCAGGTCCTGGGGCGCGAGTCTCAGCAGGATGCGATAGCGGTCGCCCACCGGCCACAGGGTGAGGACGAAGTGCGCCAGGGCTGTGAGGGCGCCCGATGAGGGAGTCACGGACGTCGCCAGCGCGTGTCGCAGTGCCTTGGCGGCGTCCTCCGCCAGCCCCTCCACCAGTGCCGAGCGGCCGGCGAAGTGATCGTAAACCGTACGGCGCACCACGCCGGCCGCCTCGGCGATGTCACCGAGGCTGCTGTCGGGATCACGGCCGAGTTCCTGCCGTGCCGCTTCCAGGATGCGAGCCCGTGTGCGATGTGTGCGGCGGCTCCCACCGCCGGTGACGTGCGGGCCGGTCATGTCGGACCTCCGGTCGACGGTGGGTGGACGCCTCCGGTACTTGCACAGTGATGGGCAATAAACTAACCTGCACATCAGTGGGCAAATAAGTGCCCTCAGTGCCGTGGCCGCGCCCACGCCGCCCCTGCCGATCCCTGAACCCCCGAAGCTGCCGCTTCGCCCTGAGGAGCTTCCGATGCCGCTCTTTGCCCACACACCCGTCGAGAAGATGACCGGGCCGTATCCGCGGCGCTGGTTCGCTCTGCTCGTGCTCTGCCTGAGCCTGCTGATCGTCGTCATGGCCAACACGTCGCTGATCGTGGCCGCGCCGGACATGACGCAGGACCTGGGCCTGAGCAGCAGTGATCTGCAGTGGGTCGTCGACGGCTACACCGTCCCGTACGCCGCGCTGATGCTCGTACTGGGCTCGATAGGCGACAAGTACAGCCGCCGCGGCGCGCTCGTCGCGGGCCTGGTGATCTTCGCGGGCGGCTCGGTCATGGGCAGCCAGGTCGACCAGACCGGCCTGGTCATCACCGCCCGCGCGATCATGGGCGTCGGCGCCGCCGTCGTCATGCCGGCCACCCTGTCCCTGCTGGTCGCGATGTTCCCCCAGCGTGAGCGCGCCCGGGCCATCACGGCCTGGACCGCCACCTCGGGCCTCGCCATCGCCGTGGGTCCACTGGTCGCCGGCTGGCTGCTGGAGGACCACTCCTGGGGCTCGACCTTCCTGATCAACGTCCCCATCGCCGTCGTCGCCGTCATCGGCGCCCTCGCCCTCGTCCCGCCGTCGAAGGCGGAGAAGATGGGCCGCATCGACTACGTGGGCGGTCTGCTCTCGATCGTCTCGGTCGGCAGCCTGGTCTACGCGATCATCGAGGGCCCGCACTTCGGCTGGGGCGTCGGTCCGGTCACCGCGGCCGTCGTCGCCGGCGTCGGCCTGCTCGCCTTCGTGGCCTGGGAACTGCGCCACCCGCACCCCATGCTCGACGTCCGCAAGTTCGCCCAGCGCCCCTTCAGCGGTTCGATGATGGCCGTGCTGTTCTTCTTCTTCGGCACCTTCGGCGCGATCTACTACTCCACCCAGTTCCTCCAGTTCGTCCTCGGCTACGACGCGCTGGCGACCGGCGTACGACTGCTGCCGCTGGCCGGTGCCGTCTTCGTCGGCGCCGCCGTGACCGGACAGCTGACCCCGAGGCTCGGCATGAAGCCGATGGTGGTGGCCGGCATGCTGATCGGGACCGCGGGCGTCTTCCTGCTCACGCAGATCGACAAGGGCTCCACGTACACCGACTTCCTGACGCCGATGATGATGCTGGGCTTCGCGATCGGCCTGAGCGTGTCCCCGGCCACGGACACGATCATGAGCTCCTTCCCCGAGTCCGAGCTGGGCGTCGGCGGCGGGGCCAACGACACCGCTCTGGAACTCGGCGGCTCCCTCGGCATCGCGCTGCTGGGCTCGCTGCTGGGCACCGCCTACAAGGACAAGCTGACCGACCTGGTCGGCGGCCACCTCCCGGCCGCCGCGATGGAGACGGCCAAGGACTCGGTCGGCGGTGGTCTCGCGGTCGCCGAGCAGATCGCCAAGACCCCTTCCGCCGGACCCCAGCAGGCCCAGGCCCTGGCCGACGCCGTGCAGGAGGCCTTCGCCCACGGCATCGCCCAGACCAGCCTCGTCGGGGGGATCATCATGGCCGGCGGAACCCTGATCGTCCTCGCGGTGCTGCCCGGCCGCCGGAGCACCGGGAAGCACGGACAGGATGGGCCGGTCGCAGCGGAAGCCGACCGGGGCGAGGAGTACGCCGACTCCGTTCATTGACCCAGTCCAGCTGAGCCGAGCCGAGCCCAGCCCAGCCCAGCCGAGACTTCTGGCCCCTGGCTCGTGGCTGCGGCCTCGGAACTCCGCAAAACGCCGCCCGGCCTTGTCTCGTCGAGGCCGGGCAGCGGGCATGGGGCGACCTCGTGGGCGTCGTACGGCGGGACGGTTGCCGTTGGTCGTACGGCGGGACCGTTGCCGTCGGGCCGAACGAGCAGGGCGGTCGCCGTCGGGCCGGATGAGCAGGACGGTCACGGTCGCGCCGGATGATCAGCACGATCGCGCGGGGCGCCGGCGCGCCGTCCGCCCCGACGGTGCGTAGCGGCCCGTTCGGCGTAACGTCGTACTTGTGGACGCCGCTGCTGACGGTCTCGTGTCCCGTGCCGCGCGTGAGCTCAGCCCGAGCGTGGACCGGCTGATCGCTGACGTCGAGCGGTCCCTGCGGCGCCAAGTCCCGGAACTGTGGGAAGACCCGGACATCGCCCGTATGTCATCGGAGAACATCGCCGAGCACATCAGTGCCGCTCTGTTCGGCCTTGAGCGCGGTATCGACCCGAGCCGGATCGAACCGCCCGCCGCGGAAATGGAACGCGCACGCCGGCTGGCCCGGCACGGGACGCCCATCAGCGCGATGCTGCGGGCGCAGCGGCTCGCACAAGCCATCGTTCTGGACCGGCTGTTCGACGTGCTGCCCCGGCTGACGAGCGATGTCGAGCAGATCAGCGCGGTGGCGCGCGAGCTGATCGCGACGGCCACAGGGTACGTGGACCGCACGGCCGAGGCGGGCGTCATGGCGTTCCAGGAGGAGCGGGACCGCCGACTGCAGTGGCGGCTGTCGATGGTGAACGAGACGAGCATGCGCGTCGGGGCCACCTTGGACATCTCCCGGACCGCCCAGGAATTGGCGGACCTCGGCACCGAACACTTCGCCGACTGCGTCACCGTCGACCTGCTCGACTCCGTGCTCCGTGGACACGACGCCCTGGGGGAGGGCCCGTTCGTGCTGCGCCGGCTCGCCCAGCGGTCGGTGGGCGGCGCCCAGCAGTCAGTGGCCCCCGCCCAGCCGTCAGTCGAGGACGACTGCCCGGAATGGACGATTGCGCCGCAGCAGCTCCACACCTATCCGGACGGGACGCCCGCGGCTCGCGCCCTGGCCAGCGGGCAGCCCTCCCGGCACCGCCTCGACGGTACCGGCCGGCCGAGCGGTTCGGCGCCGCATCCCGACCCCGGCCGCGCCTTCGACGGCCATCGCATCCACTCGACGCTGGTGGTGCCGCTGCGCGCCCGTGGCACCACCCTGGGCGTCGCGCAGTTCTTCCGTCACCGCGGCTCGGACCTCTTCGACGACGAGGATCTGCTTCTCGCCCAGGAGATCGCCGCGAGGGCGGCGGTGGCCGTCGACAACGCCCGCCGCTACACGCACGCACGCGCCACCGCCCTCACCCTGCAGCGCAGTCTGCTCCCGCGCCGTCTGCCGGAGCAGTCCGCCGTGGAGGTCGCCTGGCGCTACCTGCCCGCCGGCGCCCAGGTCGGCGTGGGCGGCGACTGGTACGACGTCATCCCGCTGTCCGGAGCCCGGGTCGCCCTCGTCGTGGGAGACGTGGTCGGCCACGGCATCCACGCCGCCGCCACCATGGGCCGACTGCGGACCGCCGTACGCACCCTGGCCGACATCGACCTGCCGCCCGACGAACTCCTCACGCACCTGGACGACGTCGTCATCCGCCTCGCCGCCGAAGCCTCCAGCGATCCCGCCGGGTACTCCTCCACCATCACGGACACGGGTGCCTCGGCCGTCACGGATACGGGCGGCGCCTCAGCCGTCACGGATACGGCCGCCCCTGCCGCCCCTGCCGCCCCGGACGTCGAAGCCGTCGACCCCGTCGACCTCTCCAGCGATCCGGACGCCGAAGCCGAAGGGGACATCGGCGCCACATGCCTGTACGCCGTCTACGATCCCGTCTCCCGCCGCTGCACCTTCGCCCGCGCGGGGCACGTACTGCCCGCCGTGATGACCCCGGACGGCGCCGTCGACATCCTCGACCTGCCCCCGGGACCGCCGTTGGGCCTGGGGGGTCTGCCTTTCGAAGCGGCGGAGTTCGAACTGCCCGAAGGCAGTCTCATCGCGCTCTACACCGACGGCCTGATCGAAGCCCACGACCACGACGTCGAGGCGGGCCTCACTCTGCTCCGCAAAGCCCTCACCCAGTCGGCTCCCTCTCTGGAGGCCACCTGCGACACCGTGCTCAAGGCCCTGCTGCCCGCCCGTCCGGACGACGACGTCGCCCTGCTCGTGGCGCGCACCCACGCCCTCGGGGCCCGCCAGGTCGTCACCTGGGACCTGGACGCCGACCCCATCGCCGTCTCCGAGGCCCGGGCACGTGTCTCCCGGCAACTGAGCACCTGGGGACTGGAAGACCTGGACTTCACCACCGAACTCGTGGTCAGCGAGCTGGTCACCAACGCCATCCGCTACGGCCGGCCCCCCATCCGGTTGCGCCTGATCCACGACCGCGCCCTGATCTGCGAGGTTTCCGACGCCAGCGGCACCACCCCACACTTGCGCCGGGCCCGCCTCCTCGACGAGGGCGGACGCGGCCTGCTCCTGGTCGCCCAACTCGCCGAGCGCTGGGGCACACGCCACGCCCGCCACGGCAAGACGGTCTGGGCCGAGCTGAACGAGTCCGCCGGGTTCCCGGCACTGGCCGCCGTGTAGCCCTGGGCACATGGCGAACCCCCTCAAGGAGGCGCTTGTGACCACGACATCACAGCCACGAGTATCGGGTCTGGAAATCCGCTCCATCGACTACGTCCCCCTGGACGAGCGGCACGGAAAGCTGTGGCACCTGGGGCCTCTGTGGTTCATGTCCAACGCGCAGATCGCCACCCTCGCGGTCGGGCTGATCAGCATCACCGAGGGCGGCAACCTCGTCTGGTCGCTGATCGCGATCGCCACGGGGACCATCCTCGGCACGTTCTTCATGGCCTTCCACTCCGCGCAGGGCCCGCAACTGGGACTGCCGCAGATGATTCAGTCACGGCCGCAGTTCGGCTATGTCGGAGCCCTGCTGGTGTGGCTGTTCGCGTATGTGCAGTACGCCGGATTCAACGTCTTCAACACGATCCTGGCCGGCGAAGCCCTGCACACCACCGTCCACGGCGGCGTCAAGCTGTGGGTCGTCGTGGTCACGCTCATCGCGTTCGTCATCGCGCTGGTGGGCTACGACGTCATCCACCGGGCCGAGCGGGTCCTCACCTACGCCTTCCTGGTCATCTTCGGGATCTTCACCGTGGGTGTACTGGTCACCCTGCACTATCCCGCCGGCTCCTTCGACCTCGGCGGTTTCCAGTGGACGCCGTTCCTCGCACAGTTCGGCGTGGTCGCCGGTTACCAGATCAGCTGGGCCATCTACGTCTCGGACTACTCCCGCTACCTCCCTCCGGACGTGACCGTCCGCAAGACGTTCTACTGGACGTACTTCGGCTCGGCACTCGGCGGTATCTGGCTGATGACGCTCGGGGCGCTGCTCGCCGCATGGGCGGGCCAGGACTTCGAGACGGTCCGCTCGATCAACCTCGCGGGTGACAAGGTCTTCAGCGGGTTCGGCGCGATCGTGCTGCTGTTCGCCGCGCTGGGTCTGATCTCGGTGACCGCGCTGAACATGTACGGCGGGTCCCTCACCCTGATCAGCGCGATCGACTCGTTCAAGAGAGTGCGGCCGACCCTGGCCGTACGGCTGGTGACGATCGGCCTCACCGCGGCGCTCTCCGTGCTGGGTGCGCTGGCCGCCACCGCCCACTTCCTGGAGAACTTCAACAACTTCCTGCTGCTGGTGCTCTACCTGTTCATCCCGTGGACCGCGGTCAACCTCATGGACTACTACGTGGTGCGCCGCGGCCACTACGCGGTCGCCGAGATCTTCAATCCGCACGGAATCTACGGCCGTTGGGGCTGGCACGGCATCATCGCGTACGTGATCGGCTTCGCCGTCATGGTGCCGTTCTTCTCCGTCGGCACGCTCTATGTCGGACCTGCCGCTCGTGCGCTCGGTGGCGCGGACATCTCCTTGTTCATCGGGCTGCCCGTCGCCGCGGCGCTCTACTGGCTGCTCACCAGGTCGATCGACGTCGATGCCGAGGCACGCCTCGCCGAGGCGGAGGCCGCGGCGCTGGAGTCGGCGGCGCACGAGCACCGGGAGCCGTGACCTTCCCGGCGCCGCGGCGCGAGGCCTGTCCGAGTCCGGTTCAGCCGGTGGCCCGTCCTACTCGATGACCACCACGCGTGCCCAGTCGGGCGGCGAGTCCGGCACGTAGTCGGGATCGTCCTCGTCCGACGACTCGTCCGCGTGCCGCCGAGGAAACAGACCCACCACCGTCCGGCACGGTGGCCGCGTGTCCGGCCACGGCGTTTGCCCGTCGGTCAGGACCACGATGACATCGGGGCCCGGCCGCGCCCGGAGCGCCTTGGCGAAGCCGGTACGCAGATCTGTCCCCCCGCCGCCCACCAGCGGAATTCCCTCGGCGCGGCACAGCGGGTGCGCGATCGGGGCCGCCGCGTCGCACGGCACCACGGTGACGAGGTCGCGACGGCCGCCCACGGCGCGGGAGATCGCGGTGACTTCGAGGAGCGCGCTGCCCAGTTCGGTGTCGCTGACCGATCCTGAGGTGTCGATGACCACGGAGACCCGGGGTGGCCTGCGCCGCAGGCTCGGCAGCACGACGCCGGGCACCCCGGCCGAGCGCCGCGACGGCCGGCCGTAGGTGTAGTCCTCGCCCGCACCGGGGCCACAGGCCGCCGAGCGGACCGCGGCACCCAGCAACTCCCGCCAGGGCTGCGGCGGATGGAACGCCTCCTCCGCCCATCGCTGCCACCCCTGCGGGGCGTGCCCCGGACGGGCGGAGATGCCCTGCGCCACTCGGAACCGGACCGCGTCCCGCTCCCGCTCGCTGAGGCCGTGCGCGCCGTCCGGGCCCAGCTCCCACTCCCGCTCCATTCCGTCGGCGCCGCTGCCGCAGTCCAGCCAGATCATGGTCTGGGTACGCGGGCCGAGCCGGAACTGGCGCAGATAGTCCTCCATCAGCTCCCCCTCGGACAGCAGCAAGGACGCCGGCCGGACAGCGCCTTCGGGCCGGAGCAACCCGTCACCGAACACGTCGTCGTTGATCTCGAGGTCGGCGGCGATGTTCATCCGCAGCCGTTCTCCCGGGCCGGTCAGCCCGCGCTCCCGCGCGACCCGGTCGCTGCGCCCGTGGTGGTCGCGCAGCAGGTGGGACACCTCGTGCACCCAGACTCCGGCCAGTTCCTCCACCGGCGTCCGGTCCACGAACGCCGGCGAGACGTAGCACCGCCAGTACCGGTCGACGGCCATCGTCGGTACCCGCCGCGATTCCACGGTGTGCAGGGCGAACAGCGCGGTCGCCAAGTAGGGCCGCACCCGGGCGGCGTGCAGCCGGGCGGCGAAGAGCTTGTCGAGGTCCAGTGTTCCCGGCGCGTCCTGGGTCATCGGCGGCCCTGTGCGGTGAGCCCGGCCCGGGCCGCCGCGCGGTTCGCCGCCTGGTCCGCTCGCCGGGACAGGGACACCACTCCGGCGAGCTGCTCGATCGACGCCGGAACGTCCCAGTCCTCCTGACGCAGCGTGGCGAGTGTGGTCGCGGGGACGACCACCAGGTCCGGGGCTCCGGTCTCCACCGCTGTGACCAGGAGCGCCCATGCCGCGTCCCAGCGGGTCTTCTCCGGGCGATTGCGCACCGCGTCCACGACACCCTCGAGCACGGCTTGGCGCAGGTCACCCCGCTCGGGCAGGGTGGCGCCCGCCGGGTCGGCGAGCAGCACCTCGGGATCCGGGAGGTCCATCCGGTCCAGGCACGCCAGCAGCTCCAGCCCCGGGCCGTCCCCCACGGTGCCCCTGACCAGCAGGGAGAGCACCTCCCGGGAGGAGCCCGCCGCGGTCGCGAAGGCGATCAGGCACAGGGCCATCTCCCAGCTCCGGGGTGACGGCCAGGGGCCGCCCCGGCGCGTTTCGTTGCTGGGTAGCTGGTGGACGAGTTTGGGGCGGCGGGTGAGGAGCCCGCACACCGCGCGGCGGGCGAAGTCCACGGCCTCCGGCAACTTCTTCTGGTCGAGCCGTGGCAGCGTTGCGCGGGGCCAGGTACCGCCGAGGCCGCGCACCACGACATCGTGGTCATGGGTCCACCGAAGATGCACGAACCGGTTGGCCAGCGGCGGGCTCAGCTCCCAGCCGTCAGCCGCCGAGGAACGCGGATTGGCGGCAGCCACGATCCGTACACCGGGCGGCAGTCGCAGGGCGCCGATGCGCCGCTCGAGCACGAGGCGGAGCAGGGCGGCCTGAACGGCTGGTGGCGCGGTGGACAGTTCGTCGAGGAACAGCAGTCCGCGGCCGGCCCGTACCAGTCGTACCGCCCAGTCCGGCGGGGCCATCGGGACGCCGTGTTCCGCGGGATCGTCTCCGACGACCGGCAGCCCCGAGAAGTCGGACGGCTCGTGGACACTGGCGATCACTGTGGTCAGCGGGAGGTCCAGGGCCGCGGCCAGCTGTGTCAGGGCGGCGGTCTTGCCGATCCCCGGTTCACCCCACAGGAGTACGGGGAGGTCGGCGGCGACGGCCAGCGTCAGGGCCTCCAGTTGTGTGTCGGGGCGCGGTTCGGTGGTGGCGTCGCGCAGCAGGGTCAACAACTCGCCGGCGACGTCGAGTTGGGAGGCGGCAGCCGGGTCGGAAGAGGCGTCGGTGGCAGCGAACGGGGTGCATGTGGGCATGTGTGATCACCTGTGGGTTCGTGGTGGGGCGAACAAGGGTGCGAGACGGAGGTCCCCGGCTCAGCCAGGGCGTGGTGCGGGTGCGAGACGGAGGTCCCCGGCGTCAGCCAGGAGTGGTGCGGGTGCGTGCGGAGGGTCCCCGAGTGAGCCAGGGCGTGGTGCGGGTCAATACAGCTAGGCCGTGGAGCGGGTGCGGGTGCGGGTGCCTGTGCGAAACGAGGGTCCCCGGGTCAGCGAGAGGTCTTGTGGCGCGGGTGTGAGCGGCGGCCACGGGGACGGGCGCGATCCGGGTGGACATGGACGCGGCCAGGCGCGGGATCGAGCATGTCTGCCCTGAACAGTCCGTACTTGATCCGCCGTTGCGCGGCCGCCTCCAGTTCGTCCCGCAACGCGCCGCCGCGCAGCAGGGCGTCGGGTCCCAGCAGGCCCTCGACGACGGCCAGCGCACCGGCGATGTCGCCGTGGACCAGGCGTTCGCGGACGCCGTCGAGGCAGTCCGGACGACGGTGCGCCTCGTCGATGGCCTGGAGGCAGGGCAGCGGAACACCGGTCAGTGCGACCAGCAGTTCCTCCCGCCGGATCTCGGCCGGGTCGTGGTCGAGCGGGGCCAACACCCCGTCGACGAGGCCGATCCGGTGCTGGGCTCCCCGACACTCCACGAGGCGTGTTCGTCCTGCCCGGTCCGGGACCCGAGGCCTGTCGGTCGGCGCGTGGTCCGGTACGAGTGCCGAGGCGACCAGCGGGTGCAGGCGATCGGCCTCGATGGAACCGGTACGGAGCAGCTCCAGGTCGGGGAGCACCCAGGTCGCCGCGTCGGGCAGCACCGGCAGCGCGGTGGGGCCGTGCTCCCTGGACGCCGGCGCGATGCGGAAGAGGGGCGGCTCGGCGCCGTCCGCGTCCGCGGTCACTTCGAGGAGCAGCCGATGTCGGGCCCCGAAGCGCACGACGACGGTACCGGTGGCCCGCCCCTCGGCGTGGAGCAGAATCCCGGCCTCGGCCGCCCATCGGTCAACGGCGCAGGGGCGCCCTTGCCGGACCGTCCCCAACTGGTCTGGGCCGGCTGGGACTTGGTCCGGCGCAGGCCGGGCGGCGGCGGACAGCCGGTCGGCACCGGACCGGATCCGCAGCTCGTCGGTCCTGCGCGCGTCCCACAGGTGGCGGTGCAGGTCGAGGCGGAACCGACGGCTGGGGTGGGGATGGGGATGGGGATGGGGAGGACCGGGGAAGCCGGCCCCGGAATGGGATCCGTCCCACAGCGTCAGGTTGATGCGCTGACCGGCATCCGCCCAAGCCGGTGGAGTCCGGACCACGAGGTGCAGGCGGCACGCGCCGTTGGGCCCCGCGGTCTCGTACCGTGCCAGAGCGATGGTCAGGCCTGGGCGCAGCAGTCCGTCAGGAGCGATCCTCGGCATGTGCCAGCGCAGCAGGTCGGGTGCCAGAAGGCGGAGGTCGGCCCGGACGTGGGCCGCGAGTTCCCGGCCATGGGTACGTGCCAGAGAACGTAGGTTGAGATCGACATCGATGCCCGCGGCGGCGCATGCCCCAGCCCAGTCGCCGACATGGCGGCGAGCGGTCGCGGTCTCGATCATGGAGGGCGGCACGGCGAACTCGCGCACGCGCGGCCAGAAGGAAGGGCGGGAATCCCTGTTCGCGATCTGAGTGAGCATCAGCACTCACCTTGCGCGGACGGGGCCCCCAATCTGTCACTCGATTGAGTCGTCATCGCGGCGATCATAGCGTCCCTCAACTCCGGCTGCCAGGTGCGGTCCACGTCTTCCGCGCCGCCGACCGCCGCGCGTCGGCGCCGCGGACCGCCCCGAGACGGCGCCGCCGCCGCTCGGTCCGGCGCCCGGCGGGGCGCCGGACTCGGTCAGGCGGACGCCGGCGGCTCGGGGGTGTGGGGATAGGCGGCTGTCCGGTGCTGGAAGGAGAGGATCTTCGGGTTCTGGACGACGCCGTCACGGATCTCGATGGCGTTCTTGACGGTGGTGTCGGCGTCCCACGCCGCCGGGCCACTCATGACCTTGCGCAGGTAGGGGAGGAGTGCCTCGCTGATCTCCCATGTGGCCGAGTTCCACAGATGGGACGGGCTGTGGTCCACCGCGTAGTAGTGACAGCCCGGCCCGACCGTGGGCATCGGGTCGCTGAAGGAGGTCGGACGGGCCCAGGCGAAGCCCATGCCCTCGTCGCAGGAGACGTCGATGAAGAAGGTTCCCGGCCGGAACAAGGAGAGTTCCTCGTCGGTGACGAAGACGAGCGGCGCGTCGGTGTCCTGCCGGATGCAGTTGACGATGATGTCGAATCCGGCCAGGTACTCCGCGAACGGGACGGGGCCCGCCGCGGTGAGGGCCCGCAGGCGCGACGGATCGTCTTCCTCCTCCTCGAAGTGGCCCATCACGACCGACGGCATCGGCGACGCCACGGCCGCCGCGGCACGTTGGGTGAGCACCGTGACGTCGGAGACCCCCATGGCGCCCAGGCCCGTGACCGCTCCGCGCGCCGTGGCGCCGAAGCTGATGACCACCGCGCGCAGACGGCGCCCGTAACTGCCGGTGAGCCCGCCGAGCTGCAGGGCGTGCAACACCGAGCAGTACCCGGCGAGTTCGTTGTTCTTGTGGAACACATGGACGCTGAAGGCGCCCGTGGAGGTCCAGTGGTTCATGGCCTCCCAGGCGACGAGCGTCAGCCGTCGGTCGATGGCGATCTGGGTCATCTTCTCGTCCTGCACACAGTGCGGCCATCCCCAGAGCACTTGGCCCTCGCGCAGTTCGGCGATGTCCTCGTGCATCGGCTTCGGCAGCAACAGGACCTCGCACTCCGCGAGGAGTTGCGCGCGGGAGCGCAGGCCCGCGACGAACGGTCGCAGTGCGGCGTCGCCGACGCCGAACCGTTCGCCGTAGCCCTCTTCGAGGAAGATCCGCTCGCGGACGTCCGGGGCGATCCGGTGGAGGTGGCCGGGGTGCAACGGCAGCCGGAACTCGTTCTCCTTGTGGGAGGAGGCGAGCACTCCCAGACTCATCAGACTCATGCGCTTCTGTCTCTTTTCAGTTTTGTCGTACGTGTCGTCGGCGCAGAGGTCTGCGCCGACGATGTCGCGCCATGCGTCGGGGCGGCGTCGGCCGCCGGACGCCCGATCCGGGTAGCCGGGTCAGGAGCGGTCGGCGGCCTGGTGTCTGCGCATCCGTTCGTCCAGCGGAAGGGGCGTCTCGTCCAGACCCGTGGGTGAGCCGCTCGCCAGCCGGGCGCATGTCCCGCGGCAGGCGAGCAGTTGCGCGTCGTCGCGGTGGGACACCACCATCACGTCGGCGTCCGGGGCGTTCCGGTAGTCGGTGCCGCAGATGAGGCAGGCCAGACCGGAGATCATCTCGGGGGTCGGTTCGGGGCGGCCACCGCCGCTGCGGCGGCGGCCGGAGATCGCGTCCTGTGAATACATGCGTTCCACGTCCTCTTGATCGATCCAGGGTGCGCGCGCTGCCGAATACGTCGGAAACGCCTCGGGAAGGCGCGGAAACACCTCAGGAAGAGTCGGAAGCACCTCAGGGGACTGGGGAAATCCGCTACCGCGGGGCGCGGGGACGGGATGCGGTACGGCAACCGTACTCCCGTCCGGACCTCGCAGCTTGCAGCAACCGTGCTCGCAGCCGCGGTCACACACCGCCAATGGGATACCGAGGGAGAGACCGTGGGAGACCGGGGGAGAGGCAGGGAACGTTCCCACTGACCCGCTCGTTGGAGCCACAGGTTGTAGTTGAGGTTTGCGAACGTGGAAGCGCCCGCGGAGTTCCCGCGCGGACGCTTCGCTCCTTTCGGGGTCATCTTCGACGGCGAATGACCAGCAGCCCGCAGCGCACGAGCGTGCGATCAGCACGGCCTGTGCACTCCGAAAGGAAGACTGTGACCACTGACATCATCACGGGCGCCGATCCGGCGGATCACGCCGAGACGACGAATCCCCCGCCCGGCGGTGGCCGGGGCAGCGACTACGCAGCGCTGTCCCGCGCGGTGAAGCGGAGCGGGCTGCTGGCGAGGCGACCCGGCTACTACTCCGTGAAGGTCGGGGCGAACCTGCTCCTGCTGGTTGCCGGATGGGCCGCGTTCGCCCTGCTCGGGCCGTCCTGGTGGCAGCTGCTGACCGCCGCCTTCCTCGCGGTGATGTTCACCCAGACCGCGTTCCTCGGGCACGACGCCGGCCACCAGCAGATCGCGGCCACCAAGCGCGTCAACAACCTGCTGGGCCGCTTGCACGGCAACCTGCTGGTCGGTCTCAGCTACGGCTGGTGGATCTCCAAGCACACTCGGCACCACGCCCACCCCAACCACGTCGACCGCGACCCCGACATCGCCAACGGCGCGATCACCTTCACCCTGGACGACACCCGCTCCCGCCGCGGACCGTACGCCTGGCTGACGCGTCACCAGGCCTGGCTGTTCTTCCCCATGCTGCTCCTGGAAGGACTCAATCTGCACGTCGCGGGCGTGCAGGCGCTGTTCGACCGCACCGGTTCTCCTGCGTCGCGGACGACCAGACTGGTCGAGGGGGGCCTGCTGGCGGCGCATCTCGGCGGCTATCTCGCCGCCGTGTTCTGGGTGCTGTCTCCCGTCCAGGCCGTGTGCTTCCTCGTCGTGCATCAAGGGTTGTTCGGGCTGTACATGGGGTGCTCGTTCGCCCCCAATCACAAGGGCATGCCCATATTCGCCAAGGACGACAAGATCGATTTCCTACGGCGGCAGGTGCTGACGTCGCGCAACATCCGAGGTCGCCGCTTCACCGACTTCGCGTTGGGCGGGCTGAACTACCAGATCGAACACCATCTGTTCCCCTCCATGCCGCGGCCCAGCCTGCGCCATGCCCAAGAACTCGTCCGCACCTTCTGCGCCCGGCACGGCATCGCCTACTACGAGACCGGGCTCGTCCGCTCCTACGGCCAAGTGCTGCGGCACCTGCACGAGGTCGGCGGTCCGCTGCGGCCCGAACTGGAGTACTGACCACCCGCTTGCCTCGGGAGCCCGACGGCCGACCGGGGTGACAATAGATCGGTCCAGCATGTGCTCCTCGCCTGAATCGATCGGTACGAGAGATGGATCTGCGCCATCTGAAGTACTTCCTCGCCGTCGCCGAGACCCGCAACTTCACCCAGGCCGCCGCGAGCTGCTACGTCGCCCAGTCCGCGCTCAGCCAGCAGATCGCCCGGCTGGAGAAGGACGTCGGAACCGCGCTGTTCAGCCGCACCAGCCGCGCGGTGCGTCTGACGGCCGCCGGTGAACTGCTCGAACCGCTGGCCCGGCGCATCCTGGCCGATGTCGACAACGCACAGGCCGCCCTCGACGACCTGGCGGGACTGCGCCGGGGGCGACTGCGGCTGGGACTGGTCCAGACGCTCGCCGGTGCGATCGACATGGTCGAGGTGATGGCCGAGTACCACGCCCTTCACCCCGGCATCGACTTCCACTTGGTCAACGGGCCGAGCTCCGAGATGGCCGCCGCCGTTCTCTCCGGCGGCCTGGACGTCGCCGTGGTGGGCCTTGCGTCGCCGCAGGTGCCGGGGGGCCTCGATCACCTGGTCCTCGGCCGTGATCCTCTCGTGGTGATCGTGCCGTCGGATCACGCCCTGGCGGACCGCGAGGTGATCGACCTCGCCGAGCTGCCGCAGAGTCACCAGCTCATCCAGTTCACGGAGGGCACCGGACTGCGCCGCCAGGTCGAGGCCGCCTTCGCGCGCGCCGGCGTGGAACCGGGCCGGCACTTCGAGGTGGGCCAGCTGCACGACATGATCAGGCTGGCCGCGCGCGGAGTCGGCGTCACCGTCGTGCCGCGCTGGGCCGTCCGCGGGGTCGGACTCGGTGTTCTGCCCGCCCGCGCCCGGGTGCTGCGCCTGGCGGACGAGGCCGCGGTGCACCACGTATCGGTGGTCTACGACAGCAAGCGTCTGGCCCCCGCCGCCGCCGCGTTCCTCGACATCGTCGGGCGGTAGCCCAGGACCGATCGTCATGACCGTTCGCTGAGCTCGTCGATCGCTATGAGCGATCGCTGAGCTCAGATCCATATGTTGGACAGAACGCCGAGACGGCCGGAGGCTGTAGGAGAAGGCCGGGACACAGCGGCGACTGCCGGGACGTGCCTGGCCGGCGCCGGGACCCAAGCCGGCGACCGCCGGGAGGCAACTCGGCGACTGCCGGGACACGCCGGCGACAGTCGGAAGGCAACCACGACCGCCGGGGCACGCGGCGACAGTCGGAAGGCAACCGGCGACGCCGGAACAACTCCGCTCCCCGGGCCTCGCGAATCGTGAATCGTGAATCGGAGTACCGCCATGTTCGTCGCACTGCAGGACGCCTGGACCACCGTGGTCCCCGACAGGAGGGACCGGCACGGCCCGCTCCCGCCGTTGCTGCTCGCGCTGACGGTGGTGACCGGCCTGGTGGACGCCTTCAGCTATCTGCTGCTGGGGCACGTATTCGTCGCCAACATGACCGGCAACGTCGTCTTCTCCGGATTCGCCATCGCCGGCGCGGCCGGATTCTCGCTGGCGGCCTCGCTCGCGGCACTCGGCGCGTTCGCCGTCGGGGCCCTGCTGGGCGGCCGCATCGCCCACCGGGCTCGCGCGCACCGCGGGCGGGTCCTGCATCTGGCGCTCGTCCTCGAGACCGTCCTCGTCCTGGCGTCCTACGTCGTCGCCCAGACCGCCGCCGCCCCCTACGCCGGCGTCGTCCGGTATGCGCTGATCGCCTTCCTCGGACTCGGACTGGGTGTCCAGAACGCCGCCTCGCGTGCGTTGGCCGTACCCGACCTGACCACGACCGTACTGACGCTCACGATCACCGGTATCGCGTCCGACAGCCGCGCCGCCGGGGGCAACGGCGGTAAGCCCGGACGACGCGTGCTGTCCGTCGCGGCGATGTTCCTCGGGGCTCTCGTCGGCGCCGTCACCGTCCTGCACGGCAGCCCCGCTCTGCCGCTGCTGTTCGCCGGCGTACTCCTCGTGGCGGCCACCGCGGCCGCGTTCGCGATGACCCGCTCCGACGGCAGCTGGACCGCTCCGCTGTGAGCAAGGTGGCCGAGGCGAACACCGAGGGCCTGGCCTCCTTCGTCGCGCGCCGCTGACGCGCGCAGGCCGACGACGGGCGGGGCCCGCCACCTCATAAGGCAGGGTCAGTTACCCCATAAGGCAGCCTTATGAGGTCATAGATCCACCCTGGCTACTAACTTAGGCTTGCCTTAGCTTAGGCTTCC
The DNA here is from genome assembly GCF_042881985.1 of Streptomyces sp. NPDC058246. Taxonomy (NCBI): domain Bacteria; kingdom Bacillati; phylum Actinomycetota; class Actinomycetes; order Kitasatosporales; family Streptomycetaceae; genus Streptomyces; species Streptomyces sp. NPDC058246. The sequence goes on from NZ_JBHVWZ010000011.1 coordinate 102,545, forward strand.
CGGCGAGTACGCCTGTCACCGCTCGAAGGGAACCTGATCATGCCTCGCCCCCTGCGGGTAGCCATTGTCGGAGCCGGCCCCGCCGGGATCTACGCCGCCGACGCGTTGCTGAAGTCCGTGGCGGCGGTCGAGCCGGGTGTGTCGATCGACCTCTTCGAGCGGATGCCGGCCCCCTTCGGGCTGATCCGTTACGGCGTCGCCCCCGACCATCCCCGGATCAAGGGCATCGTCACGGCCCTGCACCAGGTGCTCGACAAGCCGCAGATCCGTCTCTTCGGCAACGTCGACTACCCGCGGGACATCAACCTCGACGACCTGCGCGCCTTCTACGACGCGGTGGTCTTCTCCACGGGTGCGACGGCCGACCGGGCCCTCGACATACCCGGCATCGACCTCGACGGCTCGTACGGCGCCGCGGACTTCGTCTCCTGGTACGACGGGCACCCCGACGTGCCGCGCACCTGGCCGCTCAAGGCGGAGAAGGTCGCCGTCCTCGGCGTCGGCAATGTCGCCCTCGACGTCGCGCGCATCCTCGCCAAGACGGCGCAGGAGCTGCTGCCGACCGAGATCCCGCCGAACGTGCACGACGGCCTCCAGGCCAACAAGGCCCTGGAAGTCCACGTCTTCGGCCGCCGGGGCCCGGCACAGGCCAAGTTCAGCCCCATGGAGCTGCGCGAGCTGGACCACTCCCCGAACATCGAGGTCATCGTCGACCCCGAGGACATCGACTACGACGAGGGCTCGATCGCCACCCGGCGGGGCAACAAGCAGGCCGACATGGTCGCCAAGACCCTGGAGAACTGGGCCATCCGCGACGTCGGCGACCGCCCCCACAAGCTGTTCCTGCACTTCTTCGAGTCGCCCTCGGAGATCCTCGGCGAGGACGGCGAGGTCGTCGGCCTGCGCACCGAGCGCACCGCCCTCGACGGCACCGGCAACGTCAAGGGCACCGGCACGTTCAAGGACTGGGACGTCACGGCGGTCTACCGTGCCGTGGGCTACCTCTCCGACGAACTGCCCAAGCTGCCCTGGGACGTCGAGTCGGGCACGGTCCCGGACGAGGGCGGCCGGGTGATCGAGGAGAACGGCGCTCACCTGCAGTCGACGTACGTCACCGGCTGGATCCGGCGCGGCCCCGTGGGTCTGATCGGTCACACCAAGGGCGACGCCAACGAGACGGTCGCCAACCTCCTGGACGACCACGCGAACGGCCGGCTGCACACCCCCGCCTCGCCCGCCCCCGAGGCCGTGGACGCCTTCCTCGCCGAGCGGGACGTCCGCTTCACCACGTGGGAGGGCTGGCACCGGCTGGACGCCGCCGAGAAGGCGCTGGGCGAACCGCAGGGCCGCGCGCGCGTGAAGATCGTCGAGCGCGAGGAGATGCTCGACGCCAGCGGCGCGTAGCCGGGCCCACTCCTCCCGGAAGCGGGGCCGTGCGGCCCAGGGTGTATCGCGGAATTTCCGGGAGGAGTGTCGATTCCGGGTCGTCCTGTTCGACGCATGGTTGAGAACAGGGACAACGACCCCAAGGAGCACGGCCATGCCCAAGCTGCGCGTACACAACCTCACCGTCTCGCTGGACGGTTTCGCCGCCGGTCCCCGTCAGCGTCTGGAGTACCCACTCGGCGAGGGCTTCGAGAGCATGCACGAGTGGATGTTCGCCGCGATGCGGGATCGCGCCGACGGCAAGGGCGGGATCGACGTCGAGTACGTCGAGCGCAGTGAGGAGAACATCGGCGCCACCATCATGGGCCGCAACATGTTCGGGCCCCTGCGCGGACCGTGGCAGGACGAGTCCTGGAAGGGCTGGTGGGGCGACAACCCGCCGTACCACAACGACGTGTTCGTGCACACGCACCACCCGCGGCCCTCGCTGACCATGGACGGCGGGACCACGTTCCACTTCACCGACGAGCCTGTCGAGACGGTGCTGGGGCGGGCGTTCGAGGCCGCCGCGGGCCAGGACGTCCGCATCGGCGGAGGTGCGGCCACCGTGCAGCAGTATCTGCGCGCCGGGCTGATCGACGAGCTGCACCTGGCCGTAGTCCCGCAGCTCCTCGGCAGCGGTGAGCGCCTCTTCGACCAGCTGGGGGACGGGGTCGAGGGCTACCGGGTCGCCGAACTGGTCGGCTCGCCCTCCGTCGCGCACGCCCGGCTGGTGCGTCGCTGAGAGCCCCGGCCCGGGGGACTCAGTACTCGTCCCGGGCGGGACCCTTCCGTGTCCCGCCCGACGTGGGCGCGCCCTCCCGGCCCGACGCGGGCGCCTCGCTCCGGTCCGGTCCGGGTGCGCCCGCGCGCAGCCCGTCCATCACGAGGTCCAGCAGCCGCGCGGCGCGCGGCTGCCAGTCGCCATGCGGATCGAGTTGCCAGAGCCCCGCGATGGCGAGCATGAAGTCGTCCTGGGTCACCCCGGGGCGGATCGTGCCCGCCTCCTCGTTCGCCTGGAGGAGGAGCGTGACCGCCGCGCGCACCGATCCGTGCCCCAGCCTTGTCAGGGTGCCGCGCGTGACGGTGGACGAGCGCAACGCGTCGGCGAGACCGGCCTTGGCCATGCCGTACTGGGCGAGCCGGTCCATCCACTCCCGCAGCGCCCGGTCCGGCGTGCGGGTCCGGAGCAGCTGGGCCGCCGTGTCGGCGAGTCGCTGCACCTCGTGGCGGTAGACCTCCAGGACAAGCGCCTCACGGTTGGGGAAGTTGCGGTAGAACGTGCCCTGCCCGACACCCGCCTTCTTCGCGATCACGCTGAGCGGGGCGTCCGCCGAGTTCGTCAGCTCGACCAGTGCCACTTCGAGGATGCGCTCGCGATTCCGTTGCGCGTCCGAGCGCATCGGTGCGTCCTTCTCGGGGCCCACTCGTCCTCCCTCCGGAACCACGGCCCAGCCGCCCTTGCTAAGCGGACACCTGTCCGCTAGGTTTCATTGATAGCGGACAGGTGTCCGCTTAGAGTTCACTTTAGTGGCAGTCCCGCTCAGTGTGCAGGGCCGGCACCGATCGCCGACCGGCATTCTCGCGCACCGGGCAGCTTTACAAGCCGCGACGGTCTCCCCGTCTGCATCGACATGTGTCTCTACCTCTACATCGACTTCGACGCGCACCGCGAACGCGAAAGAAGGCTGATCATGGCCCCATCGACGTCCAGCGCCATCACTTTGAACATCAACGGCGAGAAGTACACGTTGCCCGTCGACCACCGCACCACCCTGCTCGACGCGCTGCGTGAGCGACTCGATATGACCGGCACCAAGAAGGGCTGTGACCAGGGGCAATGCGGCGCCTGTACGGTGCTGCTGGACGGCCGCAGGGCGGTGTCCTGTCTGCAACTCGCGGTCGCCGCCGAGGGGCGCGCGATCACCACCATCGAAGGGGTCGCCGACGGTGAGCGGCTGCACCCGGTGCAGCAGGCCTTCCTCGACCTCGACGGCTACCAGTGCGGCTACTGCACGCCCGGGCAGATCTGTTCGGCTCTCGGCGTCATCGAGGAGCACGCGCAGGGCTGGCCGAGCGCCGTGACCGCCGATGTCCGGCCCGAGGCGGGCGCTCCACCGCTCACCCCCGAGGAGATCCGTGAGCGGATGAGCGGCAACCTGTGCCGCTGCGGCGCCTATGTGTCCATAGTCCAGGCGGTGGCGCGCGCCGCCGAGGCCCAGGCGACCGAGGCCGGGGCCATCGACTCCGTGGCCGACACCAAGGAGGCTGCGGCATGAGGGAATTCGGCTACGAACGCGTTCTCGACGTCTCCGGCGCGGTCGCCCTGCTCGGCGACGACCCCGAAGCGCGCTTCCTCGGCGGCGGCACCAACCTCGTCGACCTGATGAAGGCCGGCGTGGAACGGTCGACCAGGCTCATCGACGTACGCGAACTACCCCTCGATCGCGTCGAGTTCACTCCGGACGGCGGTCTTCGTATCGGCGCGACCGTCACCAACAGCGATCTCGCCGCGCACCCCGAAGTACGGCGCCATTACCCGGCGTTGGCGCAGGCGGTGCTGGCCGGAGCCTCGGGACAGCTGCGCAACATGGCCACGGTCGGCGGCAATCTGCTCCAGCGCACCCGCTGCGCCTACTTCACCGATCTGACCAAGCCCTGCAACAAGCGTGCGCCCGGCAGCGGTTGTCCCGCCATCGAGGGCGAGCACCACAACCACGCCATCCTCGGGGCCTCCGAGCACTGCGTGGCCACTCACCCCTCCGACATGGCGGTCGCGCTCACCGCGTTCGACGCGATCGTGTCGTACGAAACGGTCGACGGGCCGGGCGAGTTGGCGCTCACCGACTTCTATCTCCCGGTGGGCGACACCCCGCACCGGGAGACCGCGCTGCCGCCCGGTGCGCTGATCACCGGCGTCACGCTGCCGCCGGCTCCGGTCGCCGCCCGCTCCCGGTACCGCAAGGTGCGCGAGCGTGCCTCGTACGCGTTCGCGATCGGCTCGATCGCCGCCGCGCTCGACGTCCAGGACGGAGTCGTACGCGAAGTGCGGCTCGCCTTCGGGGCGGTGGCGTCCCGGCCGTGGCGGGCCCGGGAGGCCGAGCGGGTGGTGACCGGGGGACCGGCGGCCGCCGAGGCGTTCGCCGCCGCCGCGGACGCCGAACTGGCGGCGGCGAATCCGCTGCCCCACAACGCCTACAAGGTGACGTTGATGCGCAACCTCGTCGTCGCCGAGCTGACCCGACTCGCCGAGGAGGCCGCCCGATGACCACGACCACCGGAACCACCGCGGTGACGAGGGCCGTCGGCACCGCGCGCACCCGCGTGGAGGGCCTCGCCAAGGTCACCGGCGCGGCTCGCTACGCGGGAGAGGTCCCCCACCCCGAACTCGCCCACGGCTGGCTGGTGTTGTCCACCGTGGCCCGCGGCCGGATCCGCTCGGTGCAGGACGCCCCCGTGCTGGGCATGCCCGGCGTTCTCACCGTCCTGCACCACGGCAACGCCCCGCGCCTCGAGGGGAATTACACCAACCCGCTCGGACAGCCCGACCCCGCTCTTCAGCTCTTCCAGCTCGACCGGATCCCGTACGTCGGCTGGCCGGTCGCGCTGGTCGTCGCGGAAACACCGGAGCAGGCCAGGGAAGCGGCCGAAGCGCTCGTGGTCGAGTACGACGCCGAGCCGCACGACGTCGCGTTCTTCGCCGGACGCCCCGGGATGTACACACCCGAGGGCGCGGACGCGCGCAAGGGCGACCTGGAGGCAGAACTCGCGGCGTCCGCGGTCGTCGTGGACGCCGAGTACACCACGCCGGAAGAGCACCACAGCCCGATGGAGCCGCACGCGGCGACGGCGCGCTGGGACGGCGGCCGGCTCGAGGTCATCGACTCCAACCAGGGCAGCAAGTTCGTGGCGGACGAGCTCGCGAAGCTGTTCTCGCTCGACCCGGAGTCGGTGCGCGTGCGCTCCGAACACGTCGGTGGCGGCTTCGGATCCAAGGCGACCCGTCCGCCCGCCGTCCTCGCGGCGATGGCGGCGACCGTCCTGCACCGCCCGGTCAGGGTCGTACTGACCCGCCGTCAGATGTTCTCGCTCGTCGGCTACCGAAGCCCCACCGCACAGCGCGTCCGGCTCGGCGCCGACGCCGACGGGCGGCTGCGCGCGCTCGACCACCGCGCGGACTGCCTGACCTCGACCGTCTTCGAGTTCGTCGAGCGCAGCGCCGACTTCGGGCGGCCGGTGTACGACGCGGACGCGCACCACACCGTCACCCGTGCCGTACGGCTCGACGTGCCGACGCCGACCTGGATGCGCGCCCCTGGGGAGGCACCGGGTTCGTTCGCGCTGGAGTCGGCGCTCGACGAACTCGCCGAGAAGTGCGGCATCGACCCGATCGAGCTGCGCCTGCGCAACGAACCGACCGTGGGACCCCTGTCCGGACTGCCGTTCACCAGCCGCAACCTCCGTGCCTGCTTCGACGAGGGCGCCCGCAGGTTCGGCTGGGCGGACCGCGATCCGCGGCCCGGCCTGCGCCGTGACGGGCGCTGGCTGCTCGGCACCGGCGTGGCCGCGGCCGCGTTCCCCACGCTGTCCGCTCCCTCCACGGCGGCCGTGACGGCGGAGGCGGACGGCACGTTCACCGTGCGGGTCACCGCCATGGACATCGGCACCGGCGCGCGGACGGCGCTGACCCAGGTCGCCGCCGACGCGCTGGAGGTGGCGCCGGAGCGCATCCGGATGCGGATCGCGGACAGCGACTTCGGTGCGGCGATGATCGCCGGCGGCTCGATGGGCACCCGCTCCTGGAGCTGGGCGATCATCGTCGCGGCGCGCGAACTGCGGGAGCGGCTGGTCCCGGGAAGCGCCATTCCGCCCGAGGGGATCACCGTACGCTCGGACACCTCCGCGGCCGTCGGCGCGCTGGCGCAGAAGGAACGGCACACATTCGGTGCACAGTTCGCCGAGGTCGCCGTGGACGTCACCACCGGTGAGGTACGCGTCCGGCGCATGCTCGGCATCTTCGCCGCCGGCCGGATCGTCAACCCGCTCACCGCGCGCGGCCAGTTCGTCGGCGGCATGATCTGGGGGCTCTCCATGGCCCTGCACGAGGAGGCGGTCAGGGACCAGGCCTCCGGTGGCCACGTCGGCGCCGACCTCGCGAACTACCACTTCGCCGCGCACGCCGACGTACCCGCCATCGAGGCGGACTGGGTCGACGACCCCGATCCGGACGACCCGGTCGGGATCAAGGGCATCGGCGAGATCGGTGTCGTGGGCGCCGCGGCGGCCGTCGCCAACGCGGTCTGGCACGCGACCGGCGTACGTCAACGCACCCTGCCGATCCGGCCCGATCGCGTCCTGCGGGCCGCGGAGGGAGCCCGGGGTGCTTGACATCGCCGACGAGCTCCACCGGTGGGTCGAGGAGGGCCGGGACTTCGCCGTCGCCACGGTCGTGGCCGTCGGCGGCAGCGCGCCGCGCGGTCCCGGCGCCGCCCTCGCCGTCGACAGTGACGGCACGGCCATCGGCTCGGTCTCCGGCGGCTGCGTGGAAGGTGCCGTGTACGACCTGTGCGTCCAGGCGCTCCAGGACGGCACCACGGTCCGCGAACGCTTCGGGTACAGCGACGAGGACGCCTTCGCGGTGGGGCTGACCTGCGGCGGGGTGATCGAGGTGCTGGTCACGCCGGTACGTGCGGCCTCCCCCACACGCGGCGACGTGCCCGTGTTCGCGGCATGGCTGGCTGCCGCCGCCCAGGGCGAGACAGTTGCTCTCGCCCGGGTGGCCCGGGGCCCGGCCGAGCTGCTGGGCAGAGCGCTGCTGGTTCACGGCGACGGGTCGTACACGACGTACGAGGGGAGCCTCGACGGCTCGTACGACGGCGACGGCTCGTACGACGGTGCTCTCGGCGACAGTGGTCCGGAGCTGGACCGGACCGCCGCCGCCGAGGCCCGCGCGATGCTGGACGTCGGCCGCACCGGCACCGTCGAGATCTCCGAGGACGGATCGCACTGCCCGGGCGGCGTGACGCTGTTCGTCGAATCGAGCGTGCCGCCGCCCCGGATGATCGTCTTCGGGGCCGTGGACTTCGCGGCGGCGCTGGTGCGGGCGGGCAAGTTCCTCGGCTATCACGTGACCGTGTGCGACGCCCGCCCCGTCTTCGCCACGCGCGCCCGCTTCCCCGACGCCGACGACCTCGTGGTCGACTGGCCGGACCGCTATCTGCGGGGTACCGGGACCGATCACCGCACGGTCCTGTGCGTGCTCACGCACGACGCCAAGTTCGACGTTCCCCTCCTGGAGACGGCGCTGCGCCTGCCGGTCGCGTTCGTCGGCGCGATGGGCTCCCGCCGCACCCACGAGGACCGCAACCGCCGACTGCGCGAAGTCGGCGTCACGGAGCGGGAGCTGGCGCGCCTCAGGTCCCCGATCGGCCTCGATCTGGGTGCCCGTACGCCCGAGGAGACGGCCCTGTCGATCGCCGCCGAGATCGTCGCGGCCGGGCGAGGCGGGACGGGCGTTCCGCTCACCGGCGCGCGGACGCCGATCCACCACGACCGGGACCACGAGAGGGTGACGGTGTCGGCGACCGCGGCCGGATGACCACCCGACGGGGCGGAGGGGAGCGGCCGGGCGGAGGGGAGCGGCCGGGCCGGGCCGGGAAGATCGTGCTCCGGGTGTCGTGAACGAGGGGGCGTGGTGAGCCGGGGGCGTGAGCCGGTGGTCGGCGGTGCGGAGGTTCAGGACGCCGGAGCCGAGCCCGCGAGCCATGCGTAGGCGGACTGCGCCGTGAACTCGGCCTGGCCGCCGCGCAGCAGCAGCCCGGCCGTCGCGAAGGCCGCGTCGTCGGCCTGCGCGGCGACGTACGGGATGGCGATGCAGCGCATCCCGGCCGCGTGCGCGGCGGCGGCGCCCGGTGCTGCGTCCTCCAGGACCACGCAGTCCGCCGGGGCGGCCCCCAGCCGGCGGGCCGCCTCCAGGAAGACGTCGGGGGCGGGCTTGCCGTGTGCCACCTCGTCCGCCGAGACGACGGTCCTCAGGTGGGTGGAGAGCCCCGTACCCGCGAGGATCGCCTCGATGGCCTCCGGCGAGGAACCCGAGGCCACGGCCATCGGGACGCCCTCGGCGGCCAGCAGCTCCACGAACTTCCGCATCTCCGGATACACGGGCGTGGCGGCGCGGGCCAGTTCCAGATAGCGGCGGTTGGTGTCGGCGAGCAGGCTGTCGAGCGGTACGGCCAGGCCGTACCGCTCCTTCAGGAGCGCGAGCGTCTCCTGGGTGCTGATGCCGACGTACCCCTCGTGGTCGGACCAGGTGAAGTCCGTGATGCCCTGCTCGGCGAGCGTCTGCCGTCCCGCCTCGAAGTAGTTGGGCTCGCTGTCCACCAGCGTTCCGTCGAGATCGAAGATGACCGCGATGCCGCCGAGAGTGCTCATGGGGTCAAGGATGCCAAGGAGCGCTCGCTCGATGCACCGACGGTCAGCTCTACGCGGTGCGGTTTCCCGATGCGTCTTCGGCGCGGCGTGGTTTCCCGAAGCGTCTTCGGCGCGGTGCGCGTTCCCGAAGCGTCTCCCGAAGTCCCGCCGGTCAGCTCCTCGTGGCGCGTCCGATCGACGTCACCAGCGGCAGCACCCGGTGCGGGACGCGCTCGCGCAGGGCCACCTCGGTGCGGGTGCGGACGACGCCCGGCAGGCTGATCAGCGCCTGGATCACATCCTCCAGGTGCGCGTTGTCGCGCGCCACTACCCGGGTGATCAGATCGCCGCCGCCGGTGATCGAGAACGCCTCGATGATCTCCGGCACGGCGGCGAGCGCGTCGCCCACGTCGTCGAGATGGCCCTGGGTGACCTCGATGTGCACGAAGGCGAGGACGGGGTGGCCGAGGGCCGCGGGGGACAGGGACGGGCCCGTCCCGGTGATCACGCCGTCCCGCTCCAACCGGTCCAGGCGCGCCTGGAGCGTGCCGCGGGCGACGCCGAGGATACGGGCGTACTCGCGCACGCTGGTGCGCGGCTGCTCCAGGAGCAGCCGCAGGATGCGGGTGTCGAGTTCGTCCACGGCCATGGTCCGTTGGCCTCCCTGTCGTCTGAGGCGATCACCTCCGACTGTACCAATGGCTCACCCGGGTCTGAGCCTGTTGAGCCAACTCCCTTCTGCTGCTTACCTTGTCTGTATTGATGGCGCTGCGCAGCGCCGGACGGCAAGGGCGCCGTACCGGACCCGCGGCGCCATTCCCATGTCCTGAGGGTGTCGATGCGAAGTGGGGGCGGGCCGCCGACGGTGAAGAAGATGTTCATGGCTCCGGATCCGGGACTGTTCCGGTTGCGGGTCTCGGTGCGGGCGGTCCTCGGCGTCGGCCTGGCGGTGGCCGTGTGCGAGCTGGCCGGGCTCTCGCTTCCCGCGTCCATCACCGGCGGGCTCGCGGCGCTCCTCGCGCTGTTCACGGTCGGCGACCCGACCGTGCGCGGCCAGGCCCTCACCACCGCGCTGCTGCCGGTGGCCGGCCTCCCGGTCCTCGCGCTCGCGACCGCGCTGCACGGGACGCCGCCGCTGCGCGACGCGACCTGGCTCGCGGTGATCTTCTGCGGGGTGTACGCCCGCCGCTGGGGCCCGCGCGGGCACGCGCTCGGCATCTTCGCGTTCATGATGTTCTTCACCACGCAGTTCCTGCACGCCGTCCCCGACCGGCTCCCGCAGCTCTACGCGGCGGTCGCGCTCTCGCTGGCGGCGTCCTCGGTGGTGCGCTTCGGCGCGTGGTGCGTCGAACGGCGCAGTCCGCTGCCCGCCGCGCCGGCGCCGCTGGACGGGCGCGGGCTCGCGCGCCCCGCCACGCGCCAGGCCTTCCAGGCGACCGCCGCCTGCGCCTTCGCCCTCACCGCGGGCCAATTGCTCTCGCACGACCGCTGGTACTGGGCCGTCGGCACGGCCTGGTGGATCTTCGTCAACACGGCCTCGCGCGGTGAGACGCTCATCCGCGGCTTCCGGCGCGTCCTCGGCACGGTCACCGGGATCGTCGCGGGCCTCCTCGTCGCGGTACCGCTGCACGGCGCCCCCGCGCCCACGGCCGCGCTGGTCGCGGTCTGCGTCTTCGGGATCTTCTACACGGCCGCGCCCTCGTACAGCTGGATGATGTTCTTCGTCACGGTCATGGCCGGCCTGCTGTACGGGCTGCTCGGCGTGCTGCACCCCGGGCTGCTCGGACTCCGCCTCGCCGAGACCGGCGTCGGCGCGCTCGGTGCCGCGCTCGCCGTCGCACTGATCCTGCCCATCACCACGCACGCGGTCACCGACCGGTGGGTCGAGCGCGCGCTCCACGCGGTGCACGGCTGCACCGCGGCGGCGGCCAGGAGGCTCGCGGGCGACGCCCAGGCCGACCCCGCGCCGCGCGCGGCGGAGCTCGAAGCACTTCTGGGGCGCGTACGTATGGCGCTCGCGCCCCTGGTGCATCCGCTCAACCCGGTGCGGGCGCGCAAGGCCCGGGCGCGCCAGGTGCTCGCCCTGCTCGACGACTGCGCCCGTGAGGTACGCGGTCTCGCGGCCGTCGCCGCCGACCCGGACGCCTCGCACGACGCCCGCCTCACCGCCGCCTGCCGACGTGTCGAGACGGCGGTGGAGACGCTGGTCGGCGCCGTCCCGGAGCGCGCCCTGGCGGCCCATCCGGCGGACCCCGGGCACCACCCCGGCGCCGAGCAGGCGTTGGCCCACCTGCATGGCCTGGAGCGCGCCCTCGTCGCGCTGGCCGCGCCCCTGCGCCGCTCGCGGCTCGCGGGCGTCTGACGCTTCCCCTTCCCACGCCGAGCGTCAGACGCATCGCCCCCGGGCGGCTGACGCTTCCCGCCCCGGGGGCAGACGCATCGCGCCCCGGGCGGTCGACGCTTCCCACGCCGGGCGTCTGACCCTGCCCGCACCGGGGGCAGATGCGTGGCACGCCGGGCTCTTGACCCTGCCCGCACCGGGGGCACATGCATGGCACGCCGGGCGGCTGGCGTTTCCCGCACCAGAGGTCTGGCGTTTCCCGCGCCAGGGGTCTGGCGTTTCCCGCGCCAGGGGTCTGGCGTTTCCCGCGCCAGGGGTCTGGCGTTTCCCGCGCCAGGGGTCTGGGGCTTCCCGCGCCGGACGCCTGGCGGTGGCCCCTGGACACCGGCCCCCGGAATGCGGCACTTTTTCCGGCCACCCAGCGGTTTGTCGAGCACCTGGAGGGTGGATCACCGGACCGGGCGGGTAACCCCGCGGCTATCAGACGCACGGAACACGCGGACCGTGCGGGAGCGGCCCGCGGGCCGAGCCGTTTGGGGGTGGCACCATGCGGGACGTCCCTCGCAGGGCAGGACACGCGCAGCGCTACGCCGAGGACGAGAGCGGGGCCTGCCGGGCACCGTGGGCTCTGGAGCCGGGCGGGTGGCTGGACCGCGTTCCGGCCGGCCGCGGGCGGGACGGCACGGCCCCGAGCGCACCGTACCCACAGGTCGGCGCCGACCCCGGGCCCCGGACCCCGGGCCTCAGGGGGCAGTCGACCGGCGGGGGCCCGCGCACCGCGTACGGCGCGCTCCCCTCCGGTCCCGCGACCGCACCGTACGAACTCCTCCGCGCCGCCGCCGAGTTCCTCACCCTCCACCACACCGAGGAACGGCTCGGTGACCCCGCCAGGCGCATCGCCGCCGCGCGTGCGGAGATCGAGCACGGGGGGACCTACCGGCACACGACGGAGGAACTCGTCTTCGGCGCGCGGGTCGCCTGGCGCAACGCCAACCGCTGTATAGGGCGGCTGTACTGGCACTCCCTGTCCGTGCGGGACCGCAGGGACGTGCGGGACGCGGAGGACGTCGCCGAGGCGTCGGCGGACCATCTGCGGGAGGCGACCCGCGACGGCCGGATCCGCGCGCTCATCACGGTCTTCGGGCCCGACGCACCCGGGCGCCCCGGCCCCAGAATCTGGAACGAACAGCTCATCCGGTACGCGGGATACGCCCGCCCGGACGGCGGCGTGACCGGCGACCCGCGCAACGTCGGCCTCACCGCGCTCGCCCGTCGGCTCGGCTGGCCCGGCGGCCCCGGCACACCCTTCGACGTACTGCCGTTGGTGATCCAGGGCACCGACGACAAGCCTCGCTGGTTCGCCCTGCCGGACGACGCGGTGCTCGAAGTGGAGCTCGACCATCCCGAGTACGCCTGGTGGCGCGGGCTGGGACTGCGCTGGCACGCGGTGCCCGCGCTCGCCAACATGTGCCTGGAGATCGGTGGCGTCTGCTATCCGGCGGCCCCGTTCAACGGCTGGTACATGGGTACCGAGATCGGCGCCCGCAACCTCGCCGACACCGACCGCTACGATCTGCTGCCGCGCATCGCCGAGCGCCTCGGCCTCGACACCCGCACCGACCGCTCGCTGTGGAAGGACCGCGCGCTCGTCGAACTCAACCGCTCCGTCCTGCACTCCTTCGACCGCGCGGGCGTCACGGTCACGGACCACCACACCGAGTCCCGGCGCTTCCTCACCCACCTCGGCCGCGAGGAGCGCAAGGGCCGCCGGGTCGGCGCGGACTGGTCGTGGATCGTGCCGCCCATCTCCGGCAGCGCCACGCCCGTCTTCCACCGCACGTACGAGACCGTGGAGCGGCGTCCGGCGTACGTCCACCACGCCGAGGCCCGCGAACGGGCGCGGGGCGCCGCCCTGTTCTAGCGGAACGCCGCCCTGTCCCAGAAGGACCACAGCCCCGGCCGGACCACAGCCCCGGCCGGACCACAGCCCCGGTCGGCCCACCGCCCTGAGCGGGCCCTCTCGCCCGGAGCGGGCCACCGCAAGAGGCCTTCGCCGGACCGTCCTTCCCGGTCTGGACCGACCTGGTCTAGACCGCTGATCTTCGGCTGCTACCGTCGCCCCGGACGACGCGGCACCGAGAGGGGACAGCAGTGGCGGACAGGGGCAGGCGGCAACAGCGGGCGTTCATCGGTTCGTTCACGGCGGCGGGCGGCCTCGGCGTGCTCACCGCGGTCATGGATCCGGGCAGCGGCGCGCTGACCGTCCTGAGCGCGGTGGACGGCGTCCCCGATCCTTCCTACCTGGCCTTGTCGTCCGACCGGGAGATGCTCTACGCGGTCAGCGAGACGGCCGAAGGCGCCGTGGCCGCGTACCGCGTGCACGGCGACAAGCCGGAGCTGACCGGACCGCCCGTGCCGGTCGGCGGCAGCGGGCCCACGCACCTCAGTGTGTTCGACGGACACGTCCTGACCGCCAACTACGGCTCCGGCAGCGTCACCGCCGTACCGGTCCGCCCCGGCGGTGGACTCGCGGGCGCCGCCTCCAGCGTGCTCCAGCACACCGGCTCGGGCCCGCACACCCCGCGCCAGCAGGGCCCGCACGCCCACCAGGTACAGCCCGATCCGAGCGGCCGCTGGGCGGTGAGCGTCGATCTCGGCACGGATTCCGTGCGGGTGTGCGCGCTGGACGGCGGAACGCTCGCGCTGCACCGCGAGATCGCGCTGCGCCCCGGCTCGGGACCCCGCCACCTCGTCTTCCACCCGCGCGGCGAACACGCCTACGTACTCAACGAACTCGCGCCCACCGTCACGGTCTGCCGCTGGAACGCCGCCGAGGGCGCGCTGCGGCCTGTCGGCGAGACGCCGGTGCTGTCGGGCGTCCCGAACGGCGACGCGTACCCCTCGGGCATCGCCGTGTCGCCCGACGGCCGCTTCGTGTGGACCGCCACCCGAGGCCAGGACGTCGTCTCCGTGCTCACGCCGGACGCGGTCGGCGAGGGGCTGCGGCTGGTCGCCACCGTTCCCTGCGGCGGGACCTGGCCGCGCGCGCTGGCCCTCGACCCCTCGGGCCGCTTCCTGTACGCGGCGAACGAGCGCTCCGGCAACGTGACCTGGTTCGCGGTCGACCCGGACACGGGAGTGCCGCGGCGGGGCGGCTCGGTCCGGGCTCCGGCGGCGTCCTGCGTGGTCTTCGGCTGACCTGACCTCGGCCTCGCGGTACGCCGACGGGGCCCGCTCCTACGAGAGGAGCGGGCCCCGTCGACGTACTCGATGTGCTTGTCGTACCGGCGTGCCGGGCGGCTAGCGGACCGGCGCGCCCTGCGGCTGCTGCGGGGCGATGCCCAGCGCCGTCGTGTACTTGGCCAGCGCGAGCTTGCCGATCGCCGGGTACGGGCCGAGCGCCTCGGCGGCGGCGCAGCCCGCCTCCTTGGCGGCCGCGTCGAGCAGACCCGCGTCGAGCTCCGGACCGATCAGATACGGCGCGAGCGCCAGCTGCTGGGAGCCCGAGCCGCGCAGCTGCTCGGCGGTGGCCGCGATCGCGCCCTCCTCGTCGAGCGCCGCCGCCATCACCGGCACGGCGAGCCGCGCGGCGAGCAGCATGCCGGTGATTCCTGCCGCCTGCACGGCCTCCTCGCCGCCCACGGAGGCCAGGATGATGCCGTCCGCCGCGGTCGCCACGGTGAACAGCCGGGCGCGGTCCGCGCGGGCCAGACCCGCCTCGGACAGGCGCACGTGCAGCGCCTCGGCGAGCAGCGGGTGCGGGCCGAGCACATCGGTCAGATCGGCGGCGACACGGCTGTCCATGACGGCCTGGCGGACCCGGCGCAGCAGCGCGTTGTCCGGACCGGCGAGCAGCGGCACCACGACGGCCACGGGCCCGTCGGGTTCAGTGACGTCCGCACCGGCGGCGCGGGCCTGCTCGAAGCGTGCGGCACGCTCCTCGGCGGTGCGGGTCAGCATGGACTGCAGCGTGGGGAACTCGTCGTTCCCGTCGAGGTACCCGATCCGGGCGTCGAGGCCGGGCAGCTCGGAGCGCGCGATGCTCACGACCTCCTCGGCGAGGCTGCGCGTGGCCGCGCTGGGGGTGCCCGGCACCGCGAGGACGAGCGCGGGCGCGCCCTCGGGAGCCGCCAGGGGCTCCGGGCGGCGGTGCCGTCCGGGCTGGCGGGGTCGCGGCATTCGTACTGGCAGGCCGGACGCGGGCCCAGTGGGGGAGCTCATGGCGCCGCATGTTACTGGCTTCTTGGGCTCCCCTGTTCGGGGAGGGTGCAGGTGAGCGGTATCCGTCCGCTTTTGTCTGATGAGTTACGTAAGGATCAGAAGCGATCATTATGGAGAGACCGCCCCTCCTGCGGCGTGCGTCAACCGCACTTGTCCGACAGGGCGGATCAATCCGCCTTTTCGGTCACTACGTACAACAACCGCTGGTCACGGGGGAGTGCGAGCTCGCCGTTCGCCAAGTCGACGGCGATGCGCAGGGCGCCGTCCAGCGGGTCACCGGCGGCGGGCACCTGCCGGGCATGCGGCAACTGCGCCGCCAACTCCTCGCGGAGCGGTACGAGGAGTGGGTCACCCATTTTGAACAGGCCTCCGGTGAAGGCGACTCGGGCTTCACCGCCGACGGGGCAGACCGCCGCCGCGGACTCGGCGATGTGCCGGGCGGCAGTGCGCAGGATGTCCGCCGCCACCGGGTCGTCGTCGGCGCAGGCGGCCACTTCGGGCGCGAAGGAGGCCAGTACGGCGGGCCGGTCGGTACGCGGGTACAGCCGGCCCGGCAGCCCCGGAACGGGGCCGAACCTCTCCTCCGCGCGAGCCAGCAGGGCCGTCGAGCCGCCCCGGCGTCCGTCGAAGGCCCGGACGGCCGCCTCCAGACCCGCGCGGCCGATCCATGCCCCGCCGCCGCAGTCACCGAGCAGATGACCCCACCCGTCGGCTCTGCGCCAGCTCGTCAGATCGGTACCGACCGCGATCAGGCCGGTGCCGCCGGCGATCACCGCGCCCGGCCGCTGACCGAGCGCGCCGGTGTACGCCGCCACCGCGTCGGCGACCAACGCGAGCCGTCGCACGCCGAGTTCACGCTCCAGCGCCGACGGCAGCTCTGCGCGCAGCTCGTCGCCGAGTGTGGCGAGACCGGCCGCCCCGATGGCGACGGCCCCGATCCCGCCGACTCCTGCCTCGGCCGTCAACCGCCGTGCCATCGGGAGCAACTGCTCCAGCAGATGCCCGGCATCGATGCCGCGCGGGCCCGTGCGGACCGGTTCCCTCGAGGTCACGGGAGCACTCCGTGCCTTCCCTCGCACAGCCAGCACCACGCGCAGTCCCGAACCCCCCGAGTCCACGGCCAGCACACCGGAGGCCGCGCCGCCGGGCGTCACGGCAGGCGCCAGTCCACCGGCTCGGCCCCCTGCCTGGCCAGCAGGTCGTTGGCGCGGCTGAAGGGGCGGGAGCCGAAGAAGCCGCGGTCCGCCGACATGGGAGACGGATGCGCCGACTCCACCGAGGGCAGGTCGCCAAGCAGCGGGCGGAGGTTGCGCGCGTCGCGGCCCCACAGGATCGACACCAGCGGGCGCCCGCGCGCAGCCAGTGCGCGTATCGCCTGCTCGGTGACCTCTTCCCAGCCCTTGCCGCGATGCGCCGCCGGGCTGCGCGGAGCCGTGGTGAGCGCTCTGTTGAGCAACAGGACGCCCTGCTCGGTCCACGGGGTGAGGTCGCCGTTGGACGGCTGGGGCAGCCCCAGGTCGGTGTTGAGCTCGCGGTAGATGTTGATCAGGCTGCCGGGCAGCGGACGCACGTCGGGCGCGACCGAGAACGACAGCCCCACCGCGTGCCCCGGAGTCGGATAGGGGTCCTGCCCGACGATGAGGACGCGTACC
Organism: Streptomyces sp. NPDC058246; assembly: GCF_042881985.1. Lineage (NCBI taxonomy): Bacteria > Bacillati > Actinomycetota > Actinomycetes > Kitasatosporales > Streptomycetaceae > Streptomyces > Streptomyces sp. NPDC058246. The sequence goes on from NZ_JBHVWZ010000011.1 coordinate 119,594, forward strand.
TCGTCGAAGGGCTGCTGGAAGGCCCGCAGGACGTTCGCCCCCGCCGGCAGGTAGGTGCGCCCCGCGGCGATCTCCGCGCGCAGGAAGTCGCCCATCTCGGCGATCCGCCCGGCCACGGGTTCCAGGGCTTTCGCCCAGCCCGGCTCGACGATTTCATGCAACGGTCGTGGTGCCACGGGCGTCACCCTACTGCCGTGCACGCGGCGGAGATCAACCCGGTGGCCTCGGGCGACCGAGGGTGACCGATCCGTTGACGAACCGGGCGCTCACGGGACAAGGTGCGCTTCCTCGTGGTTGGTTGGGGCCTCCTGAGTGGTGTGGTGTGGTGTGTGCGTTGAGCCTCCCGACTGGGTCCTGTGGCCCTGTGGCCCTGTGGCCCTGTGGCCCTGTGGCCCTGTGGCCCTGTGGCCCTGTGGACCGGTGGCCCTGCGGACTGGTGGACCGGTGGCTCTGTGGCTCTGTGGGGTGTCGTGTCCAGAGGTTCAGGCGACGACGGCGGCGCGTACGCACAGCACGTCCGGCAGGTGTGACGCCAGCTGCTGCCAGGTGTCGCCGTCGTCGGCCGATGCGTACACCTCGCCGTTGCGGTTGCCGAAGTACACGCCTGCCGGGTCCGCTCCGTCCGTGCACAGCGCGTCGCGCAGCACCGTGCCGTAGTGGTCCTCGGCAGGCAGTCCCGCCGTGAGCGGTTCCCAGCTCTTGCCCGCGTCCGCCGTCCGGAAGACGCGACATCGCCGGTCCGCCGGGACACGGTCCGCGTCGGCGTTGATCGGGAACACGTACGCCGTGTCGCCGCGGTGCGGATGCGCGGCCGCCGCGAACCCGAAGGTCGACGGCAGGCCCGCGCCGATGTCGGTCCAGTTCCCGCCCGCGTCGTCACTGCGGTACACCCCCCAGTGGTTCTGGAGATACAGCCGGTCCGGAGTCACCGCGTCCTGGGCGATCTTGTGCACGCACTGGCCGAACTCCGGGTTCGGATCCGGCAGGAACACCGCGGAGACCCCGGAGTTGGCGGGCGTCCAGCGGGCGCCGCTGTCCTCGGTGCGGAACACCCCGGCCGTGGAGACGGCGACGGTCACCGTCTGCGGGTCGCGTGGGTCGGTGAGGATGGTGTGCAGTCCCTCTCCGCCGCCGCCCGGGACCCACTGCGAGCGGGTGGGGTGCTCCCACAGGGGGCGGACGAGCTCGAAGGACTCGCCCCGGTCCTCCGAGCGGAACAGCGCGGCGGGCTCCGTGCCCGCGTACACCACGTCCGGTTCGGCGGCCGCCGGGTGCAACTGCCACACCCGCTCCAGCGACGCGCCCGTGTCCTTGGGGAACTTGACGGCGGGCTGGGCCGGTTCGGTCCATGTCCGGCCCAGGTCGTCGGAGTGGAAGACGGACGGGCCCCAGTGCGCGCTGTCCCCTCCGGCCAGCAGCCGTGGTGTGCCGCCCCGGGTGTCGATCGCGACCGAGTACACGGCCTGCGCGTTGAAGTACGGACTCTCGTCGAACTCCCAGGCGCCGCCGCGCCGTCGCCCGATGAAGAGCCCCTTGCGAGTACCTACGGTGAGCATTACGTCGGCCATGCCGACCACCTCCGCGACGTCGTTGTCCCAGACATCGGCCAGTCTGCACCTCGCCACTGACAGTCACCTCTGGACTTGGCATCTTCGCAGGTCAGAGCGGTGGTGTCGACGCTCGGCCGGGGGCTCTCGGGCCGGGTCGTCGAGAGAGGCGGCGGGGCGCCGGAACAGCCGTGACGGACGAGTCGAGGGACTTGACGTGAGCATCGACCGGCCCGAACGCGTATGGGAGGGCGATGGGGCATGTCGGCGCGGTTGTGAGGAGGATGCCAGTGAAGTCGGCATTCCGAGGTCCGAGGGCGTGGCTGTGGCGGTGGCGGCGCAACCCGCTGCGGCGCCGGAGCGATGCCCTGGAGGCCTGGATCGTGTTCGTCGCCTGGGCGCTCACTGTGGTCGGCGGCGCGCTCGCCGGACTGGCGGCCGCGCACACGGTCGAGCACGGGCTCGCCCGGGAGCGCGCCGAGTGGCGCTCCGTCCCGGCTCTGCTCACCGAGGATGCGCCGGAGTCGAGCGACACGGAGTCCGGCGGCGACCTCGTGTGGACGAAGGTGCGGTGGACCGCGCCGGGCGGGTCGCCACGCGTGGGCCGGGCGAAGGTGTTCGCCGGCACCACCGCGGGCACCCCGGTCACCGTGTGGACCGACCCCGACGGCCATCTCGTCACCAGACCCGCCACCGTCTCCCAGGCCCGGCTGCGGGCCTCCCTGGTCGGCGTCCTCGTCGGCGTGAGCGCGGCGGGCGTCCCCTTCGTCTGCGGACGCCTCCTCCGTGGCCGTCTGGAACGTCGGCGCATGGAGCAGTGGGACGAGGAGTGGGAGAGGGTCGGTCCCCTTTGGGGGCGGATGACGAGCTGACGGGGCGGGCCCCTGCAGGGCGTTGCCGGTGTTGCCCCCCGGGGGCCTGGGGAGATCGGGAGCCGGGTGGGAGGAGACCCCGGGGGCGGTGGGAGGAGACCCCGGGGGCCGGGGGCCAAGTGTCCACCGCGGACGGCGGTGGACACTTTGAGGCACCGAAACTCGGCCGGGATCATCCCGACGAGCAGTTCCTTACCGCCTCGACGAGTCGACTCCCGTCGAGCCGCCAGGACGAGCCGCCGAGCCGCCAGGACCAGTTGTCCGGAGCGGCCTCCGCGAGCCGGTCCAGGCCGCCGCCGCGAGCCGGCCCGAACCGTCCTGAGTCGCCCCGAGTCGCCGCGACGAGCCGGCCCGAACCGCCGCGAGCCGCCCCAGCGGGCTCGCCCGAACCGCAGCGAACCGCCGCCGCGAGCCGCCCCGAGCAGCCGCAGCGAACAGCCGCGAGCCGCTGAAGCGAGCCGCCCCGAGCCGCCGCCGCGAGCCGCCCCGAACCGCAACCGCCGCAGCGAGTCGGCCCGGGTCCCCGTGAAGCGACTCGACCAGCCGGTCAGGTCCCCTGGAGCCTCCGTGACTACGCGGCCGCCAGCGCCGCCCGGCAGCTGCCCAGCAGGCGTTCGTCCTCGAGGATGTCGTGGCTGCCGTAGCCGCCCGAACGCGCCCGGTGCCGGCGTGGCGCGGCGAGTTCCGCGTGGAGCAGGTCGTGGGCGGGGGCCGCCGCGGTGCCCATCCGGGCGAGGTGGGCGGCGATCGTGCCGCGCGTGTACGAGTTCTGCCGCCAGGCGGAGCGGAGCACCGGGAGGACGGGTTCCGGATTCCCCGTGATGTCCCACAGGGCGCATGCGGCGGCCGTCCGGTCCCACACCTCGGTGGAGTCCGCCAGGCTGCGCAGTGCCGGGATTGCGGGGGCGGCCAGGGGACCCAGGCGGCCCAGGGCTGTGGCGGCCGCCCGGTGACCGCCCGCAGCCCCCTCCGATGTCAACTCCCTCAGCAGCACCGGAAGTACGGAGCCGATGTCCCCCTCCACCGACCAGAGCGCGTCGGCCGCCGACACGGCGCACTCGCTGTCCAGCAGATCGCGCAGCGCCGGAATCGCCTCACGTGCGACCGCCCCGAACGCCTTGACCGTCCGGGCGAGCGCCTCCACGAGCCAGTCACGACGGCGCAGTTCGCGCGGTGAGGCGTGCAACAGCCGCAGCACTTCCGGTAGCGCGGCCTCGTCACGCAAGGTGCCGAGAGCGGCCAACAGGGGCGCGGCCCGTTCGTATGTCTCGGGGCCGTCGAGGGGAACCTCACCGAGCCGCTTCCGCAGCAGCGGTGCCAGTTGTCCGGCCGCCGGGCCCAGGTACTCGATCGTGTAGCCGACATCATGCGGCACGACGGGCTGGGCCAGCACCAGGGCGAGCGCCGGAACCGCCCGGGGATCCCCGGCTCTGGCCAACGCCTTCAGGGGTCGGCCGAGCGTCGGCCCCGCGCGTCCCCAGGCCTCCGGGGCCGCCTCCACGAGGGCGGCGAGCCGGTCGGCGGCCGGGGCCGCCAGACTGAAGAGAGACTCCAGGACGGACACCGCGGCATCGCGCAACCGCTCGTCGTCCCGGTCGAGTTGCTCGCCGGTCAGTGCGACCGGTTCCGTGAAATCGGCGCGCCATTCGCGGAACAGTCCGGCGGACATCCACACGGCGTTGCACCGGTCGGCCGGATCCGGACTCGTCAACTGCCCCTTCAGCAGGGCGATCCGGTCGGCGGTGCGGCCGCCGAGCGCCGAGTGGAGCGTCCGCAGCAGATGGGATCCCTCCTCGTCAGCAGGGCGCAGGCGGCGCAGATGGCCGATCAGCGTGTCGGTGCCGGGCCGCTCGGGAGCCTCCGGCACTCGCGCGCGGTGTGATCTGGCCCGGAGCAGGGCGATGACGATCGGCACGAGGCCGGCGGGCAGCCGATCGGGTGCGCAGCCGGCGAGTTGACCGAGCGCGGCGAGGCGCAGCCCCGGGTCCTGCGGGGCGGCACAGAGCGTCACCAGACAGTCCACCGCCGGAGCCGCCCACTCGCGATGGCGCCGGGCGAACAGTCCGAGGCCCTCGGCCAGTGCCAGCCGGACGCTGTCATCGCGCTCTTCGTGGAGCCGCTGCCTCAACAGGCCGAGCACGCGCGCCGGTTCGTCGAGAAACAGCGCCAGGGCAAGCGGCACGGCGCGGCGCACGTCGGGGTCCGGGTCCGCGGCCAGTTCGGCGAAGACCGGGGAGCCCGCTCGAACCGCGGTCCGCGCCATCGCGTAGTTGTCGGTGGCGCGATCCTCGCCGCTCCAATCATCGGCGCGATCCTCACCGTCCCCCTCATCGGCGGGATCCACGTAGTTCTCGTCACCGGCGCGTTCCACGTCGTTCTCGTCATCGGCACGTGACGTGTCGCCCCCGTCACCGACCCGATCCCCGACACCCGCGTCGAGCGGGGCGACGTCCTCGTCGTGGTCGCATTCATCGACGTCGTCCCCTCCGCCGATGCTGACGAGCAGCTCCACGATGCCGCTCCGGTCGGGGAGTTCCGCCTGGGCGACGAGCGCGAACAGGAACGGGATGCACGCGAGCGTCGAGTCGTACACATCGCCCTGGTGGTGCACCGCCCCGTACATTCCGTCGAGCGCGCTCTCCCGCTCCTGGGAGCATGGTGAGGCCAGTCCCCGCAGGAACTCCGGCACGTCCTCGGCGCTTCCGTAGGCATGGTGCATCGAGGCCCAGTCGACCTCGTCGATCCCCGTGAACACGGCGTCCTCCCCAGGCATGAGACAACTGATCGCGAGTGTGCACCAGGGCACTGACAGTGACGCCCGGACGCCGTCGGCGGCGCCCTAGACTGGGTCGATTCACACGAGACCGTCAGGCCGACGGGACGGGAGGACAGAGCGGTGGCGGCAGAGGTCGGCGGCTTCGAGGACCCGTCCGCCGAGGTGCTGGCGGAAGCGGCCGCGGCCTTCGGGCTGCTCGCGTCCTCGGCGCGGCTGCACATCGTCTGGGCGCTGGCGCAGGGCGAGAGCGATGTGACCGGCCTCGCGGAGCGGGTCGGCGGCGCGCTGCCCGCGGTGAGCCAGCACCTGACCAAGCTGAAGCTCGCCGGCCTCGTCCGGTCCCGGCGCGAGGGCCGGCGGCAGATCTACTTCGTCGACGACCCCGACGTGGTGACGGTCGTACGGCTCATGGTCGGCCAGCTGACGGATCGCGCCGATCGCGCCGATCGCCCAGGCCGAAACAACCCCGACCGCACCGGCCGTAGCGACCGCACCGACCGCACCGCCCGTACCGATCGCACCGCGCACGGGTCGGCGCGGCGCATGCGTGGTCTTGGCGCCTGACACCGCCGCGAGGGGCGCTGGACAGCAGCCCCCGTGGGGGAGCGCGTCGCCCGCCGACGGGACGCGCCACAACCTCGCCGCGCTGACCTCTCTGCAAGTGCTGCGGCACCTCGACACCGGTCCGCGCGGACTGACCGAGGCGCAGGCGGAGGAGCGGCTGGTCCGCTTCGGCGGGCACACGATTCCGGAGCGGCGTACGGAGTCCTGGCCACGTCTGTTCGGCCGGAGCCTGCGCGACCCCTTCACCGCGGTGCTGCTCTGTCTCGGGCTGGTGTCGGCGGCCGTGGCGGCCTGGGGGACGGCGTGCGTGATCCTGTGCCTGGTCGTCGTCAGCTGTGCCCTGCGCGCGTCCGGCGAGCACCGGGCCGACCGGTCCATGGCCGGACTGCGTGAACTGGTCGCCACCACCGCGACCGTGCTGAGGCGCGCCGACCCGGACGGGGCGCCGCGTCTCCGGGACATCCCGGTGGGCGAGCTGGTGCCCGGCGATGTGATCCGGATCGGCCCAGGGGACCTGGTCCCCGCCGACGTACGGCTGTTGCGCGCGAGCGGGCTGACGGTGCGGCAGGCCGCGCTGACGGGCGAGTCGACCGCCGTCACCAAGGCACCCGTCGACGCCCCGGGGCCGCCCACCCTGTCCGACCTCTCCGATCCCTTCACCCCGTCGGTCCCGTCGGGCCCGTCGTACGGCGGGGTCTTCGCACAGCGGCACCTCTGCTTCCAGGGCAGCAGCGTGGCGACCGGCAGCGGGACCGCGGTCGTCCTCGCGACGGGCGCACACACCAGGCTCGCCTCGGCCTCCAGGGGCTCGCTCCCGCCCAAGCCCCCCGCACGGAGCGCCTTCGACCGTTCCGTGCACGGCATCTCCTGGGTGCTCATCCGGTTCATGCTGCTCACACCGCCGTTGGTGCTGATGGCCGACGCGGCGCTGCGCGGCCGGGGAGTGGAGACCCTGCCGTTCGCCGTCGCCGTGGCGGTCGGGCTGACCCCCGAGATGCTGCCGGTCATCGTCACCGCGTGTCTGGCGCGCGGCGCGTCGCTGCTGGCCCGTACCCACCAGGTGATCGTCAAGCGGCTGCCAGCGCTGCACGACCTGGGTGCCATGGACGTGCTGTGCCTGGACAAGACCGGCACCCTCACCCAGGACCGGCCGGTCGTGCACCGCGCCCTGGACGGGGAGGGACGGGACGACCCGGGCGTGCTGCGCTGGGCCGCCGTCAACGCCTGGTGGACCCTTCAGCTCGCCGAACTGCCCACGCCCGACGCCCTCGACGAGGCCCTCCTGGACGCGGCCGACCCCGAGGACGAGCAGGACGACGGAGTGGCGGCGCTGCCCTTCGATCCGGTGCGTCGCCTCGCCACGGTTGTCGTACGTCACCCACGCCGGCTCGGCGTCCACACACTCGTCGTCAAGGGCGCCGTCGAGAACGTACTGGAAAGGTGCGTACTGGAAGAGGCCGAGCGGGCGCGGCTGCTCTCCCTCGCGGCACGGCACGCCGACGACGGCCTGCGCGTCCTCGCGGTCGCCACCGCCGAACGCCCGGCCCGCACCCGCGCCCGCGCCTGTGCATCTGCCCACAGCCACCCCTACACATCTGCCCACACCCCCGACCGTCCCGGCGACCGCGCACCCGCCGACGAACGCGGCCTGACCTTCCGCGGCTTCGTCACCTTCCGCGACGCGTTCGTGCCGACCGCCGCCGACGCGCTGGAGGCCCTCGGAGCCCGGGGCGTCACCGTCAAGATCCTCACCGGCGACCATCCCGGGACGGCCGCCCGCGCCTGCCGCGATCTGGGGCTCGACCCCGGTGAGGTGGTGGCTGCCGACCGCATGGACGCCCTCTCCGACGCCGAACTGGCCGAAACCGTATGGCGTACGACCGTCTTCGCCCGCTGCGCCCCGGAGCACAAGGCCCGGATCGCCGCCCTCCTGCGGGCCGACGGGCACACCGTGGGCTTCCTCGGCGACGGGGTCAACGACCTACCCGCACTGCGCGCCGCCGACGTCGGGATCGCTCCGCGCGACGCCGTCGACGTGGCCCGGGAGAGCGCCGACGTGGTCCTCGCCGAGAAGGACCTGACCGCGATCGAGCACGCGGTCACGGCGGGACGGCGCAGCAGTGTCACCATCGCCACGTACCTGCGCAGCACGCTCTCCTCGAACCTCGGCAATGTCATCGCGATGCTCGCCGCAGGCATGCTGCTGCCCTTCCTGCCGATGCTCCCGGCGCAGGTTCTGGCGCAGAACCTGTGCTTCGACGCGGCTCAGCTCGCCTTCGCCTACGACCGTCCGCACCCGGACGTGCTGCGCCGCCCCACCGCGCTGCGGCCGCGCGCCTTCCTGCGCGTCATCACCGGCTTCGGCGCGCTCAACGCCGTCGCCGACCTGGCCACGTTCGGGATTCTCGCGCCGGCCGTGAACGGGCCGGACGGCATGGACGCCGCGACCGTCTTCCACTCGGGTTGGTTCACCGAGAACCTGATGACCCAGGCCCTGGTGATGCTGCTGCTGCGCATCGGCCGCCGTACGGCCGAGAACCGGACGACCGGCCACGGCGACCGTCGGCTCCCGGGCCCGATCGGCTGGGCCGCGACCGGCCTCGCCGCCGCCGGGGTACTGCTGCCCGCCTCCCCGCTCGGACCGCTCCTCGGCATGACCGCGCTGCCGCTCCTCTACTACGTGCTGCTCGGCGCGGTCCTCGCCCTGTACGCCGGCGCGCTCACGGCCGTGGTCCGGCGGGCGGCGGGATAGGCAGCCGCCCCAGCTGATGGTTGTACAGTTGCGCAAAGTAGCAACCATCAAGGGGTGACGGCCGATCGGGCACACCCCCGACCGATGCGAGGAAGGGTGGGGGCGCGATGCTCCGCAACGGACTGGAACCCTGGCACCTGCTGATCGTGGCGATCGTGCTCGTCGTGCTGTTCGGCTCGAAGAAGCTGCCCGACACCGCCCGCGCGCTCGGCAAGTCGATGCGCATCCTCAAGAGCGAGGCGAAGGCGATGAAGGACGAGAGCGCGGAGCCGCAGGCCGCAGCGGCTCCGGCGGTCGTCAGGACGGCTGCCGAGCCGTCCGCACCTCACCCGACGGCAGAGGCCCCGGGCGCCGCGCACTGAACCGGGGCCGGGGCAGGGCGGGCGGAGCGAGGAAGCCTTCGGCGCGGGCTCCGGCGATGCCGATGCGGGGGAGGTCGCCGCTCTTCTCGAAGAGGATGTAGCGCGGTTCCCAGACGGGCCGGTACTTGGCGTTGGCCCGGTAGAGGGACTCGAGTTGCCACCAGCGCGACAGGAACGTCAGCACCGAGCACCACAGCCGCAGCACGGGTCCGGCGCCCAGCCGGGTGCCGCGCTCGAAGACGGACCGGAACATAGCGAAGTTCAGGGACACCCGCTCGACGCCGATCTCCTGGGCGCGCAGCAGCAGTTCGATGACCATGAACTCCATGAGGCCGTTCTCGGAGTTCCGGTCGCGGCGCATCAGGTCCAGGGAAAGCCCCCGCTCGCCCCACGGCACGAAGCTCAGCACGGCCCGCGGCTCACCCTCGCTGTCGTGGCACTCCAGCATGACGCAGCGCCCGTCGGCCGGATCGCCGAGCCGTCCGAGCGCCATGGAGAAGCCCCGCTCGGTCTCGCCGTCCCGCCAGTGGTCCGCCTTGTCGGTCAAGGCGGCCATCTCGGCGTCGGAGAGATCCGCGTGGCGCCGGATGCGGACGGTGTAACCGGCTCGGCGCACGCGGTTGTGCGCCTGCCGCACTCCCCGCATGGCGCGCCCCTCCAGGGTGAAGTCGGCCCGGTCCACGATGGCTTCGTCGCCGAGTTCCAGGGCGTCCAGGCCGTGCCGGGCGTAGATCGTGCCGGCCTCCTCGCTCGCGCCCATCACCGCGGGCGTCCACGCGTGGCGGCGCGCCTCCTTGAGCCATTCCTCGATAGCGCCGGGCCATGCCTCGGGGTCGCCGATCGGGTCGCCGGAGGCCAGGGTCACACCGCTCACGACTCGGTAGGCGATCGCCGCCTTGCCGCTCGGGGACCACATGACCGCCTTGTCGCGACGCAGCGCGAAGTACCCCAGGGAGTCACGCTCACCGTGCCGGGCGAGCAGTTCCCGCAGCCGCGTCTCGTCCTGCGCGCCCAGCAGTTCACGGCCGCGCGGCGAACGGAAGCAGGCATAGAGCACGAGGAGGAAGGTCGCGGCCATCAGGACGTTGACCAGGACGTCCACCCAGCGGGGCGCGACGACGGTGTCGAAGCGGTCGGCGAGCGGGCCGACACTGACCCCGCGCAGCAGCGTGTACGCGATCCGGTCGCTGAGCGGTGTCCCGGACACGCGGTTGGTGGCGCTGACGAGCAGGGTGCCGAGCGTGGCGCTGACCAGCAGACCGCCCGCCCCGACGGCCAGGGCCAGCCGGGGATTGGAGCGGTCCCCGACCGCGCGGAACTCCTTGCGTCCCAGCAGCAGGGCGGCGACGAAGAGCCCGGTGAGCAGCGCGGAGACCCAGTTGAACACGTGCCGCTGATACCGCTCCTGGGTCAGGGCCGCGGCGTACAGCGTGAAGAGCGGACCGGCCAGCAGCAGGTTGAAGATCCACGCGGCCCGTTTGCGGCGCCGCATCACCAGAGCCAGGAACAGGGCCAGCGCCGCCGAGACCAGCCCGGCGGTGGCCAGATACGGGGTGAAGAACCCGCCTCCGTTGTGCTCGTGCACCTCTTCGCGGAACGGCAGTGAGACGACCGCGACGATGTTGAGCAGTGCGAGCAGTCGCAGGTACCAGACGGTGAACGCGGCCGCCCGCGGCCGGATGCCGGTGGCCGGATGTCCGGCCGGGTCGTCCCGGCGTGACTTGGGGCTCCGCTGTTCCGGGATGAGCGCTGACTGTTGTACGGACACCGTGGAGCATCACCTTGGGGGCAGGCCGGCGAACCGGTGGGGACAGAGGCGGCGAACCCTACATGGTGTAGGGAAGAGGAGGGTTATCGCGCGATCGCGAGGTAAGGGGGTAGTAAGAATTGGCTCGTCGGAGCACGAGTCGAAGGTGTGAGTCTGCTGTGCCACCGCGCGGGGGACTCGCGGCCGCTGTCGGCCTCCCGGCCCGGTTCCTCGCCTCTCTGCTGCCGCATCTCCGCAGGTCAGGGCTGGCTGACTGGACTTGTCGGGCCTGTTTTCGGGGCGGTGAGCCGAGCGTCCCCGGCGTGCCTTCGGTGTCCGGGCGGATTCACTCGTCCGGCTTGGCGCGAGGGCCCCGGCCAATTGACGGCTACTTAGGCATGCCTACACTAAGCCCCGTTTGTGGCTGTCCGGCCACGGACGTGCTGCTTCGGAGAGGCCTGTGGTGTGGGACGACGCGTTTCCCAGCTTTCTGATCGGTCTGCGTGAGGGGCTGGAAGCGGGGCTGATCGTCTCGGTGCTGGTCGCCACACTCGTGCGATCGGACCGACGCGCCCGTCTGCCGCATGTGTGGACGGGAGTCGCCGCGGCCATCGGCCTGTCCCTGAGCTTCGGCGCGATACTCACCTTCACCTCGGCGAACCTGTCCGGGAAGGCGCAGGAGGCGTTCGGCGGCACGCTCAGTCTGATCGCGGTCGTGTTCGTCACCGCCATGGTGTTCTGGATGCGGCGCTCGGCGCGGACCTTCTCCGGGGAGATCAAGCAGAAGGTCACCGCGGCGCTGGGCATGGGTGCGGGCGTCCTGGTCGTCACCTCGTTCCTCGCCGTCGGGCGGGAGGGGCTGGAGACCGCGCTGTTCCTGTGGACCACGGCGCAGGCCGCGGGGAGTTCGTCCGGCCCGCTGGTGGGTGCGGCGGCCGGTCTGCTGATCGCCGCGGCGCTGTGCTGGGGCCTGTACCGACGCGTCCTGCACATCAACCTCACCAAGTTCTTCACGATCACCGGCATCGTGCTGATCGTCATCGCCGCGGGCGTCCTCGGGTACGGGCTGCGCGACCTCCAGGAGTCCACGCTGCTGCCCGGCGGCACGGCGTACGCCTTCGACCTGACGGCGCACCTCGACCCCAGCTCCTGGTACGTGACCGTCGTCCAGGGGACGCTCAACCTCACCCCGCAGATGACCTGGCTCCAGGTCTGCGTCTATGGCGCCTATCTGGCCGTCGTGATGACGCTCTTCGTCCGCGGGGTACGGGCGGTGGCCCCTGCCCCAGCCCCCGCACCCGCACCCGCACCCGCACCCGCACCCGCACCCGCACCCGCACCCGCACCCGCGAAGCCGGCCACCGGGACAGAGCCCGCACCCGCCCCCGCGCAGCCCGAGTCCGCGGCCATGACCGGAAAGTCCGAGCCCGAGTCCGCGGCCACGACCGGCAAGTCCGAGCCCGCGGCCACGACCGGCGAGCCCGAGCCCGAGCCCGCGACCGCGGCCTCCCAGCCGGAACCCACGCCTGCGCAGCCGGAGTCCGTGCCCCCCGCGCGGCCGGCCGCCCCCGCCCTCGGGTCCGAGACCAAGGCCCCCCGTCGCATCCCCCGCTGGACCGTCCCCGTCGCCCTCGTCTGCGTCCCGGCGCTGATCGCGGGCATCGCCATCGCCGCGAGTGACGGAAAGCCCGCCTCGAGTGCGCAGGTCATCGAGGTGTCCGCGGCCCACTGCGGCAAGGGGTTCAGCGCGCCCAAGCCCGGGCGGCAGACGTTCCAGGTGCGCAACACCGGAAGCCGGACCTCCGAGATCTACCTCATCGACCCGGTGAGCAACGCCGTCTACGGCGAGGTCGAGGGCATCGCCCCCGGTACGACACGTGCCCTGATCGCCAGCGTCGGCACGGGTTCGTACGCCTGGCGCTGTGTCCCCAACGGCGGGAAGGCCGTCACCTCGGCCGCGGTCAAGGTCAGCGCCGGCGGCTCCACCCAGGCCGTCCTGCCGGTCTCCGCGAAGGACCTCGCCGCGCCGCTGGCCTCCTACCGGACGTACGTCGACCAGGGCCTGACCGATCTGCTGGCCGCGACGCGCACGCTTCAGGACGACATCGACGCGAACAAGCTCGACCAGGCCCGCAAGGACTGGCTGACCGCGCACGTGCGCTACGCCTCGCTCGGCGCCGCCTACGGCACGTTCGCCGACTTCGACGCGAAGATCAACGGCCGTACGGCCGGACTCGCCGGAGGCGTCACGGACCCGGCCTTCACCGGCTTCCACCGCATCGAGTACGGCCTGTGGCACGGCGCGTCCGCCGCCGACCTCGCCCCGTACGCGAAGCGGCTCACCTCCGACGTCGACGCGCTGCGCAAGGACTTCCCGAAGCAGGACTTCGACCCCGGCGACCTGCCGCTGCGCACCCACGAGATCCTCGAGAACACCCTGCACCGCGAACTGAGCGGCAACGCCGACTACGGCAGCGGCACCGAACTCGCCACCACCGAGGCCAACCTCCAGGGCACCCGCGAACTGCTGAACCTGCTCCGGCCGTTGGTCGACAAGCGCAATCCCGAGGTCACCCCGGCCGTCGACACATGGATGCAGCGCACCGAACGCCTGGTCCGCGCCCAGCAGGGCAAGGACGGCACCTGGACCCCGCTGGACAGGCTGTCCCTGGCCGACCGGCAGCACCTCGACGGCACGCTCGGCCAGTTGCTCGAACAGCTCGCCCCGATCCCCGATCTCCTGGAGATCCGCAAGGCCGCGTGAGCAGCCCGTCGGCGGGGCCGCGTGAGCACCCCGCCGACGCCGACCATCACCACCCCCGTACCACCGGGACCACGCGCCCGCAGGAGAGGACCTTCCCGATGACGACCCCGAGCCAGGACCAGGCCCCGCAGGGCAGCTGCCCCTTCGGCCGCCGTACGTTCACCAAGACCGCGCTCGGCGTCGGCGCGGCCGGAGCCGCTCTCGCGGGCGCCGGGTTCGTGGGGGCCGGGGTGGCGGGCAGCACCCCGGCGGCGGCCGACACCGGCGACGGCACGGTGCCGTTCCACGGCCCCCACCAGGCCGGCATCACCACGCCCGCGCCCAGGGCCACCGCCTTCGTCTCCTTCGACGTCATCGCCGAGAACCGGGCCGAACTCGCCGACCTGCTGCGCACGATCACCGAGCGGGCCCGCTTCCTCACCGGCGGCGGCACCCCCGCCGACCTGGGCGTCGGTGCCCCGCCCTCCGACAGCGGTCTCCTCGGGCCCGAACTGCCCGCCGACGACCTCACCGTCACCGTGGGCGTCGGCGCCTCGCTGTTCGACGACCGCTACGGGCTCGCCGACCGCATGCCGCGCCACCTCAAGCCGATGCGCACCTTCCCCAACGACAACCTCGACGCCGCCGAATGCCACGGCGACCTGTCGCTCCAGCTGTGCGCCGCGAACTCCGACACCGTGCTGCACGCCCTGCGCGACATCGCCCGCCACACGCGCGGCGCGATGCAGATCAAGTGGCGCGTGGACGGCTTCCAGAACCCGTCCCGCCCGACCGGCGCGCAGCGCAACTTCCTCGGCTTCAAGGACGGCATCGCCAACCCCGACACGGCATCCGCCCGCGAGATGGACAAGCTGGTCTGGGTCACCGACACCGCCGGCGAACCCGACTGGGCGGTCGGCGGGAGCTACCAGGTCGTCCGCATCATCCGCATGCTCGTGGAGTTCTGGGACCGGGTCTCACTCACCGAGCAGGAGAAGATGATCGGCCGCCGCCGCGACACCGGGGCCCCGCTCGACGGAGCGCGCGAGACGGACATCCCGCGCTACACCAAGGACCCCCAGGGCCAGGCGATCCCGCTCGACGCCCACATCCGCCTCGCCAACCCCCGTACGGCGAAGACCGACGCGACCCGGATCCTGCGCCGCGGCTACAACTACGACCGGGGCATCGACAAGGCCGGCAACCTCGACATGGGGCTGCTCTTCTGCTGCTACCAGCAGGACGTGGTGCGCCAGTTCGAGGCGACGCAGCAACGGTTGATCGACGAGCCGCTCGTCGACTACATCACCCCCACCGGGGGCGGCTACTTCTTCGCTCTGCCGGGCGTGCGCGATCACTCCGACTGGCTGGGCCGCGGGCTCCTCAAGGGCTGAGCCGGGCTCCGAGCGGGCTGCGGCGGGCTCCGAGCGGGCTGCGGCGGACATGGCTCCGCGGTGTCCGCGACCGGGCGGCCACGCTTCATCGCCCACCAGACGAGGTCGCCGAGAGCGGCGCCCGCCGTCACGACGGCCATGATCACGCCCGCCATGGTCAGTCCGTCGTCGAGGTGCGGGCGGCCGTGCACGGCGTGCAGGTCGAACCCACAGAGGTGCCACACGCCTGCCGCGGCGACCCCGAGGCTCGGCACGAGCAGCGCCAACACGGACGCCGGCCCGCGTTCCTTCCGCCCGGCGTCACGTTCCTTCAAGGGGTCCCCCTCATGCAAGAGGCTCACGGCTAGGACCCTACAGCACGTAGGGTCATAGCCGTTCGCCGACCGTTTTCCAGCTGTTCCGGAAGTGACGCTCGCCACACAGTGGCCGAGGAACTACTTCCCTCTCCTGCCCGACTCCTGACGTGTGACGCTTCGAAAGCTCGCTCCATCGCCCGCTCTGTGCGGATTTCTCCTCCTGCTCGTCCTGATCTTCACGGTGTCGTACGCCGTCGGAGTCACCGCCGGACCGGTCGCACCCGGACTGCACGGCCCCGGCCCGAGGGGCGGCGGAACCGACGGCGGGGGCGCCGGCGGGGGCGCCGGAGGAAGCGGCGGCATGGAGGACATGCACGGGGGAGGCCCCCGATGACCACGGAACCGGCCGCCACCGATCGCCGCGTGACCACCGATCTGACCGTCGGTGGCATGACCTGCGCCGCCTGCGTGAACCGGGTGGAGAGACGGCTCGGCAAACTGGACGGAGTCACCGCGACGGTCAACCTGGCCACCGGGACGGCCAGGATCAGTCACCCACCGCATGTCCGTGTCGGCGAACTCGTCGCCACCGTCGAGCGGGCGGGGTACACGGCGGCACCACCCGAGCCCCGGCGTGCGCCGGAGTCCGAGGCCGGCGCGATCGAGCGGGAGGCGGCGCGGATCGAGCGTGAACGGCTCCTGGTCACCGCGCTGCTCGCTGTGCCCGTCCTCGCGCTGTCGATGGTGCCCGCCCTGCAGTTCCGCGACTGGCAGTGGCTGTGCTTCGTGCTGGCCGCTCCGGTCGCGGTGTGGAGCGCGGGGCCGTTCCACGTGCGGGCGGTGCGCGGGCTGCGGCACTCCACGGCGACCATGGACACGCTGGTGTCGCTGGGCGTGGTGGCGTCCTTCGCCTGGTCGGCGTACGCGCTCTTCCTCGGGGGAGCGGGCACACCGGGGATGCGGATGCCGTTCAGCCTGCTGCCGTCCGCGGCGGACGGTGCGGCCCATGTCTATCTGGAGGCGACGGTCGGCGTGCCGCTGTTCGTGCTGGCCGGGCGGTTCCTGGAGGCGCGGGCGCGCCGGGGGACCGGGGTGGCGCTCAGGTCGCTCGTCCAACTCGCGGCCAAGGCCGTCTCGGTGCGCGAGGACGCGGGTGAACGACTGATTCCCATCGAGGAGTTGGGGCTGGGGCAGGTCTTCGTCGTGCGACCCGGTGAGCGGGTCGCCACCGACGGCGAGGTGGTGGAGGGCGGTTCCGCCGTGGATCTGTCCCTCGTCACCGGGGAGAGCGAGCCGGTCGAGGTCGGGCCGGGATCGGCGGTCGTCGGCGGCGCCGTGAACGCCGGTGGACTGCTGCTCGTCCGGGCCACGGCGATCGGTGCCGACACCCAACTCGCCCGCATCACCCGGCTGGTGACCGAGGCGCAGACCGGCAAGGCGCGGGCCCAACGGCTGGCCGACTCGGTGGCCGGGGTGTTCGTGCCCGTGGTGCTCGAGCTGGCCGTCACCGTGCTCGGCTTCTGGCTCGGCGCCGGAGCCGATCCGCAGGCGGCGATCACCGCGTGCGTGGCGGTGCTCGTCGTGGCCTGCCCCTGCGCGCTGGGCCTGGCGACGCCGACCGCGCTGATGGCCGCCACCGGCCGCGGCGCCCAACTGGGCGTGCTGGTCGGCGGCCCCCAGGCGCTGGAGTCGCTGCGGCACATCGACACGGTCGTCCTCGACAAGACCGGAACCCTCACCTCCGGACGGATGACCGTCGCCCGCGTCACGACCGTGCCCGGCGGGCTGGGCCGGGACGCGGTGCTGCGGCTGGCCGGTGCGGTGGAGCAGGGCTCGGAACATCCGCTGGGGCGCGCGATCACCGCGTACGCCCGTCGCTCCCGGCCCGAGCGGCCGCTCCCGGACACGGCCGACTTCCGCGCGCTGCCCGGACGGGGCGTACGCGGCCGGGTCGACGGCCGGCAGGTCGAACTCCTCGCGCCGGACGACGCGTTGCCCCCGGCTCTGGCGGACGCGCTCCCGCGGGCGGAGACCGCCGCGCACACTCCCGTACTGGTCCGGGTGGACGGAGTGGCCGAGGCTCTGATCGAGGTCGGGGACGTCGTACGTCCTGGAAGCTACCGGGCGGTGGACCGGCTGCGGCGCCTCGGGGTGCGCCCGGTGCTGGCCACCGGGGACGGGGAGGCGCCGGCCCGTGCCGTCGCGGCCGTCCTCGGCATCGACGAGGTGCACGCCCGCTGCACCCCCGAGGACAAGGCCGGTCTCGTACGGCAGTTGAGGGCGGACGGCCTTCGGGTCGCGGTCGTCGGAGACGGGGTGAACGACGCGGCGGCGCTGGCCGGTGCCGACCTGGGCATCGCCATGGGAAGCGGCACGGACGCGGCGATCGGGGCCGCCGATGTGACGCTGGTGCGCGGTGACATCGAGGCGCTCGGGGACGCCGTACGACTCGCCCGGCGCACCCTGGGCACGATCCGCGCCAACCTCCTGTGGGCCTTCGCCTACAACGTCGTCACCGTGCCGCTCGCGATGGTGGGCCTGCTCAATCCGATGGTGGCCGCGGCGGCGATGTCGGTGAGTTCGCTGCTGGTGGTGGGCAACAGCCTGCGGTTGCGCGCCTGGCAGCCGTCGCCGGTGCCCGCCCGGGGCCGCGGACCGTCGCCGATCGACGGGCGTACGCCGTCGGTGTCTCGCGGGAGTGTGCCGTCCCTTGGCCGTGCGCCGTCGGGCCCGCAAGGGCACCCGCCGTCGTCGTCCGACGGCCTTGAGCCGTCGCTGCCCCAGGGCCGTACGTCGTCGCCCGCTCGGAGGCGTGACCGATGACCGACCACGTCTGGCGGCCCACGCGCCGTCGGCTCACCGACACCCTGCTCGCCGCGCTGGTGCCTGTCGCCGCGTGCGGCCTCGCCCTCGCCGGCCTCACCGCCTGGGCGGGCTCCGGCAACGCGGGGAGTCCGGCGCGGATCGAGGTCGCCGCAGGGCGCGTCTTCCTGCCGTACGGCGACACGCGCGAGAGCGCCGCGTTCTTCCGGATCGTCAACTCCGGCGGGGCGGAGGACCGGTTGGTCGACATCACCTCGGGCTCCCTCGACGGCGACATCACGCTCTCGCGCCACCGCACCACGGGCGGCGGGGTGGCGTACCGGGACCCGGTGGACTCGGCCGTCGTCCCTGCCCGCGTCGGGCTGACCATGTCCCCGCACAGCCTGGACGCGACGGTGCGGGCCCGGGCCGGGTGGCGCGCGGGCGATCTCGTGCCGTTCACGCTGCACTTCCGACGCAGTGGGCCGGTCAAGGTCCTGGCGGTGGTGGTCCGGCCGGGGGAGGGCTCGCTGTGGAGCCCGGGTTCCGAGCGGACCCCTGCCGCTGTGGGGGTCGGCCCGGACGCGCGGTGAGTTCCCGCGCGTTGGCGTGTGCTGGATCACGTGATCGCGGTTGACGGGACACGCGCGGGTTTTCCGTACCAACCCATGGCGAGCGAACCTCGGATGCAAGGATGAGGGCCGTCATGACTGCTGGGTGGTGTTCTCGCACGGTACGGGCCGCGATGTTCGCGGCCGTCTGTGTGCTGCTCGCCGCCCTGGGGCACGTCATGATGTCCGGCTCCCCGGTGACCTGGTGGGCGCTGACCGGCGCAGCCGTGGCCACCGGCGGCGCGGGCTGGTGCCTGGCCGCCCGTGAGCGCGGGATCCCGCTGATCGTGTCCGTGGTGGTCGTCGCCCAGGGCGCGCTGCACTCGGCGTTCTCCTTCGCGCAGTCGGCGAGTTCGGGCTCGGGCTCGGCCTCGATGGGCATGGGTGGCATGTCGATGGGCTCCACGCCACACGACATGGGCTCCGTGCACATGGGCTCCGTACACATGGGCTCAATGCACGTGGGCTCGATGCACATGGGGTCGGTGCACGTGGACTCCATGGACATGGGCTCGATGGGCTCCATCGATGTGGGGCACATGGGCTCGGGCGGCACCTCCTCGTTCGGCATGCTCGCCGCCCACCTTCTCGCCGCGTTCCTGTGCGGGCTCTGGCTGGCGTACGGCGAGCGCGCCGCGTTCCGGATCCTGCGGGCGGTGGCCGGTCGGCTGGCCGCTCCCCTGCGGCTGCTGCTCGCCCTGCCCACGCCACCGCACCGTCCGCGCATCCGGGTACGCCGTGGCTTCTCGCACCGCGCGCCGCGGCGCCTCCTGCTCGTTCACGCGATCACTTCCCGGGGTCCACCCGCGGGGCCCGCTGTCGTCTGAGACAGCCGGTTCCCCGAAGCGCCGCCACGCGCGCTTCGGGCATCGGTCGTACCTGCCCGTACGGCCGTACCCCACACCGGGCCGCAGCGCCCTCGCGCCGGTCCGGATCACGGATGACCCAAGAAGGACACCTGGTGATCACTTCTGCCCTGCCCGCCTCGCGCAACCACAGCGTTCAAGGCGATAGGCGTGACAAAGGCGAGAAATCGGAGTCGATCGACGAGTCGATCACTGCCTGGGCGCTGGCCGCCCGCGGTGGCGACCCGGATGCCGTCGAACGATTCGTCCGCGCCCTGCACCGCGACGTCGTGCGCTACGTCGCCCACCTCTCCGCGGACCCCCAGGCCGCCGACGATCTGGCCCAGGACACGTTCCTGCGGGCACTCGGCAGCCTGCACCGGTTCGAGGGACGCTCGTCCGCCCGCGCCTGGCTGCTCTCCATCGCCCGCCGCGCGGTGATCGACAGCTTCCGGCACGCCGCCGCCCGGCCACGGCTGAGCGACACCCGCGACTGGCAGTTGGCGGCGGAGCTCGCGCAGCCGCGCGACCTGCCCGGCTTCGACGACGGCATCGCGCTGCTCGACCTGCTGGCCGCGCTGCCCGACGACCGTCGCGAGGCGTTCGTCCTCACCCAGTTGTTGGGGCTGCCCTACGCGGAGGCGGCCGAAGTCAGCGGATGTCCGATCGGCACGGTGCGCTCCCGCGTGGCGCGCGCCCGGGCCACCCTGGTCGCACTGCTCGCCGAGGCCGAGGCGTCCCGGGCGCTGGCCGCCTGACAGAAGCCGCTCGAAAAGGCCGCTCGCAAGAAGCCGCTCGAAAAGGCCGCTCGCAAGAAGCTGCTCGCAGGCAGCCGCTCGCAAGCAGCCGACTGAAAGAAGGGGACAGAACTCGAAAGAGAGCTGATCGAGAGAAGCCGATTGCCCGGAAGGGCGTCGGTGTCCGCCGAAATCGCGCGACACCGGCGCCCTTTCGCAGGAACTCGACCGGAGTCCGCGCCGACTACTGGCATGGGTGGCAGAGGTTCGCCCGTGTTCCGAGTGGATCCTGGAGAGTTTCGATGCGTTCTCGCGTCTGGTGGGGTACGACGGCCGTGGTGCTCGGCCTGCTCGTGGCGGGCTGTGGCCAGGACGGCGGCGGCGACAAGGACGCGGCGGGCGGCTCGGCCGCGAAGTCCGGCTCCGGCGGCTACCCCGTGACCGTCACCGACTGCAGGGGCGCCAAGACCACTTTCTCCGGCGCGCCCAAGAACATCGTCACCAGCAACGCCTCCAGCCTCGAACTGCTGCTGCGGCTGGGCGCCGGGGACAAGGTGATCGGCACCGGCTTCCCGCCCGGCAAGGGCACCCTGCCCGCCGCGCTGGACGCGCAGGCGCAGAAGGTCCGGGTCCTCGGCCGGGCGGTGATCCCCAAGGAGAAGCTCCTCGGCTCCGGCGCCGACCTCTACATCGACACCTTCGCGTCGATGGGCGGCATGGGCGGCGGGATGGGTGACGCGCCGACCGAGGCCGAGTACAAGGCTGCCGGGATCAAGCACATCTATCTCAAGTCCACCGCCTGCGCCTCGACTCGCACGAGCCCGGTCACGGACCTCTCCGCTGTCGAGGACGACATCACCTCCCTCGGCGCGGTCACGGGGACGAGCGCAAGGGCCGGCGAACTCGTCGCGGGCATGAAGGAGAAGGTGAACGCCGTCGAGGCGGCCGTCGGACAGACGCCCGAGAGCAAGCGGCCCACGTACTTCTTCTTCGACTACGACGCCGGCACCAAGCAGCCCAGCGTCGTCTGCAACCGTCAGGTCGCCAACGCCGTGATCACCTCGGCCGGTGCCCGCAACGTCTTCGCCGACTGCGACGGCGACTACCAGCAGGTCGGCTGGGAGGACGTCATCGCCAAGAACCCCGACTGGATCCAGCTGGGCGTGCGCAACCGGGGCAGCGAGGCCGCGAACAAGAAGGCGTTCGACCAGGCCCAGAAGTGGCTGGAGTCCAACGCGGCCACCAAGGGCCTCACGGCGGTCAAGGCGGGCCACTTCCTGCGCATCGGCTCCGAGCAGACCACCATCGCCGGTGTCAGCAATGCCGACACGGTCGTGGAGATCGCCAAGACGCTCTACCCCGGCAAGGTCGACTGACCGTGTTCTCCGTACTCTCGGCGTCCCGCCGCAAGAGGACCGGTACCACCGAGTCCCGGACCCTGCCCGCCGGACCGCTGGCGGCGGCCCTCGCCCTCGCGCTCCTCGCGGCCCTTACCGCGGCCGTGTCCTGGGGCTCGACGTCCATCCCGCCCGGCGAAGTGTGGGGCGTGGTGGGACGACGGCTGTCGGGCGCCGCACCACGGCCCGGCACCGACGATCTGATCGTCTGGCAACTCCGTGTTCCCCGAGCCTTGTTGGCCGCCCTCGTCGGCGCCGGGCTCGGCGTGGTCGGTACGGCGGTCCAGGCGCTCGTACGCAATCCGCTCGCGGACCCGTATCTGCTGGGCATATCCAACGGGGCCTCGCTGGGCGCGGTCGCCGCGATCGTGCTCGGCGCCGGGGCGGGCGGGGTGCTCGGCCTCGGGCTCTCGGGCGCCGCGTTCTCGGGGGCCCTGGCGACCTTCGGCCTGGTGTGGGCGGTGGCCCGGCGGGGCGGAGGATTCGCGCCACTGCGGCTGGTCCTGGCCGGGGTGGCGATCGGGCAGTTCCTGTCCGGCTTCACGAGCTATCTCGTCCTCCAGGCCGGGGACGAGCAGCAGACGCACAGCGTGCTCTTCTGGCTCATGGGCAGCCTCAGCGGGGCGACTTGGCCGCTGCTCGCGGTTCCCGCGATCACCGTGCCCGCCGCCCTGCTGCTGCTTCAGGCGCGCGCCCGCGGGCTCAACGCGCTGCTCATGGGCGACGAGACGGCGGCCGGGCTCGGCATCGACGTCGTACGGCTGCGCCGGGAGCTGTTCCTGGTGACCAGTGTGCTGACCGGCGTTCTGGTCGCCGTCTCGGGGGCCATCGCCTTCGTCGGCCTGATGGTGCCGCACGCCTGTCGGCTGGTCGTCGGCGGCGACCACCGCCGACTGCTGCCGGTCTCCGCGCTGTTCGGTGCGCTGCTCCTCGTCGTGGTCGACATCGTGTGCCGTACCGCCATGGACACGCAGGAACTGCCGGTAGGCGTGGTCACCTCGCTGATCGGCGCTCCGGCGCTGCTGTATCTGCTGGACCGGCGCCTGGGGAGCGGCAGTTGAGGATCGACATCGAGGACCTGCATGTCTCGTACAGCGGCCGGACGGTTGTGTCGGGAGTGCGGCTGTTCGCGGCCGAGGGCGAGATCACCGGCCTGGTCGGGCCGAACGGCAGCGGCAAGTCCACGCTCCTGCGCACCGTCTACCGCCATCTGCGGCCCACGGCCGGGCGGGTGCTGCTGTCCGGCACCGATCTCCGGGACCTCACGCCCGTCCAGACGGCCCGGCAGGTGGCCGCGCTGCCCCAGGAGCGGGGCGGCGACTTCGAGTTGACGGTGCGCGAGGTCGTCGCGATGGGACGCACTCCCTACAAGCGGGCGTTCGCCGGGGAGGACGCCACCGACCGGGACATCGTCGCGCGCGCCCTCGCCGACGTGGGCATGCACGGCCGAACCGGGCGCCGCTTCTCGGAGTTGTCCGGTGGCGAGCGCCAACGCGTCCTGCTGGCACGCGCGTTCGCACAGGACCCGGACGTCCTGGTCCTCGACGAACCCACCAACCACCTCGACATGCGCCATCAGGTGGAGCTGCTCGCCCTGCTGCGTGCTCAACGCCGTACGGCCCTGGTGTCGCTGCACGACCTCAACGCGGCCGCCTCGGTCTGCCAGCGGCTGCATGTTCTGCACGAGGGGAGCGTGGTCGCCTCCGGTCCGCCGCGCGAGGTGCTCACCCCCGCCCTGCTGGCGGAGGTGTTCGGGGTGCGGGCGGTCGTGGTCGACCATCCGTTGACCGGTGACCCCCTCATCGCCTTCGACCATCGCTCTCCGGGAACTCACGCCCGCTCGCACCCGACTTGTGGGACGGAGGTTGCCGTCCGGCAGCCCGCCCGCGAGGGGAGGGGGGAAGTGTGACGGAGGAACGGCCCGGTCACATACCCGAGTTCCGGCCTGGACGTGGTCCCGAGTTCCAGCCCGGACGAGGACCCGAGCTCCAGCCCGGACGCGGTCCCGAGTTCCGGCCCGGACGCGGACCTGAGCTCCAGGCTGGTGACACAGCCGAGTTCCGGCCCGGTCGCCTGACCGAGGCCGAGGACCGCTGGCTTCTGGTGGCCGTGGCGGGTGCGCTGTCGTTCGTGGCGATGCTCGACATGAACATCGTCAACGTGGCGCTGGCGAACATCGCGCGCGGTCTTGGTGTGTCCGACGCGACCGCCCAATGGGCGGTGCTGGGCTACCAACTTCCCGTCGTCTGCCTGCTGTTGCCGATCGGCCGCTGGCTGGACGGGGCGGGCCTGCGGGCGGCGCTGCTGACGGCGACCGGCGGCTTCGCCCTGTGCAGCGCTCTGGCCGCGGCCTCGCCCTGGGCGGCCTGGCTGATCGCCGCACGGGTCGCCCAAGGCGCGTGCGGGGCGGTGCTGTTCGTGCTGATGCCGGTACTCGCCATCCGGTCGGTGCGTCCGGAGAAACGCGGGCGGGCGATGAGCGTGCCCGCCACGCTCGGCCCGCTCGGCGCGGTGACCGGGCCGGCGCTCGGCGGGCTGCTGCTGGACCATCTGGGCTGGCGGGCGGTGTTCCTGGTCAAGATCCCGTTCTGTCTGCTGGCGCTGGTGGTGGCCTGGCGGGCGATGCCCGGGGACGGCCGACCGCACCGGCCCGAACGGCGGTCCCTGGGGGACGCGTTGCTGGTCGGCTCGGGCCTGACGGCTCTGTTGCTCGCCCTGACCCTGGCACCGGGTACACCGGCATGGCTGCTGCTCGCGGCAGCTGCCCTACCGCCGCTGTGGTGGTGGCTGCGCGGGCCCGGTGGCCGCCCTGTGGTCGGCGTGCTGCGGTCCTCGGGGCTGTTCGCCGCGCACGGCGCCGTCCTGGCGCTTGCGGCCGGATTCGCCGCCATGCACTACGTGGTCGCCCTGCACCTTCAGCGCGACGACGGCGTCAGTGCGACCCGTACGGGCCTGACCGTGCTGGCCTTCCCGCTGGGCATGGGACTGGCCGGACCACTCGGTGGACGGCTGGCCGACCGGTACGGGGCCCGCCCCGTGGCCGTCGCGGGCGCCGCGCTCACCGCCGTCGGCCTGCTGCTGCTCGTACCACTGGGCGACGGCTGGTCCCCGCCCGACGTCGCCTGGCGGCTCGCGCTGGCAGGCATCGGCATGGGGCTGAACGGCGGTCCGACACAGGCCCTGGTCATGGGCGCCGCCCCACCCGAACGGACCGCCACCGTCGGCTCCGCGATGCAACTCGCCCGCAGCCTCGGCTTCACGCTCGGCCCGGCGCTGGCCACCGCGGCCTGGGGGGTGACGGGCGGGGCAGGCAGCGACGGCGTACGGGCCGGACCGGCGCTCGCCGCCGCGGTCGCCTGCCTCGCCGTACCGCTGCTCGCGCTGCCCGCCAGGCGCCGCAGCGCCCTGGGGCCGCCGGGGGAGGGGGTCACGGACGTGGCACCGACCGCCGGCTGAAGACCGCCCGTGCGGTACCCGCCGGCCCTTCGCGGCTGCGGCATCCGCCGTGCGCTGTCGAGCATCGACACGAGGCCTCCGGCCTCGCCCGCGTTGTCGCCGGTGGTTCGGCGGCGAGCCGGTCCGCGTCCGCGGGACCGCCGACACGGTAGCGCCGCCCTGTGAGGGCCGCCCCCGGTGCGGCTTACGCCGTGCTGTCGACCACCGATACGGAGCTGTACGTCGGCGGAGGAGCGCCGACGCGACACCCGCCGCTCCTGTGCTGCTGCCCTGTGCTGCCGCCCCGGGGCGTCACCCAACCCGCCGACACCACCGACGCAGCGCCACCCCCGCCGTCCTACCGACGGAGCGCCCCCTGTCCCGCTGACGACCGCCGACGCAACGTCACCCCCGCCGTCCCGCCGTCCCCCCGACGCAGCGCCACTCCGTCCCGGCGACGCATGGTCACCCCGTCCCGCCCACAACCTCGACGCAGCACCACCCCATCCCGCCGCCAACCCCCGAGACAGCTACCCGCCTCCCGCCCCCGCCGCCAACCCCCGCCGACATGGCATCCACCGTCCGTCCCCGACCCAGGAGCAGCCTCCCCATGTGCGGAATCACCGGATGGGTGTCCTTCCACACCTTCCACACCGACCCCCGTGCCCAGGCCCCCGTCATCGAGGCCATGACCGCCGCGCTCGCCCCGCGCGGCCCGGACGCCTCGGGTGTCTGGCTCGGCGGCCATGCCGCCATCGGGCACAGGCGCCTCGCCGTCATCGACATCGCGGGCGGCGTCCAGCCCATGACCGACCACCAGGGCTCCACGAACTCGCCGGCCACCGTCCTCAGCTACAGCGGCGAGGTCTACAACCACCATGAACTCCGCTCTGAGCTCAGGAAGTTGGGGCACCGCTTCCGCACCCGCAGCGACACCGAGGTGGTCCTGCGGGCGTACGCCGAGTGGGGTGAGGGGCTCGCCGAGCGACTGGACGGCATGTTCGCCTTCGCGGTGTGGGACGAGCGCGAGCAGCGGCTGCTGCTGGTCCGTGACCGGCTCGGGGTCAAGCCGCTGTTCTGGGCCACCGTCGACGGAGGCCTGGCGTTCGCCTCCGAGCCCAAGGCGCTCTTCGTCCACCCCGAGATACGGCCCCGGGTGGACGCGGACGGCCTGCGGGAGGCGTACAGCCTGCTGTTCAACACCGGCCCGACGGTGTGGTCAGGGGTACGGGAGGTCGAACCGGGCGGCCTCCTCGTCCTCGACCGGGACGGCATCCGGGAACGCCGTTACTGGCAGCTGCGCGCCGACGCGCACACGGACGGCCAGGACGCCACCGTCGAGCGTGTGCGCGACCTGGTGAGCACGGCCGCCCGCGGTCAGCTGGAGGCCGACGTCCCCCTGTGCAGCCTGCTCTCCGGCGGTATCGACTCCACCGTCCTGACCTCCCTGCTCGCCGATGAACTGCGCCTGCGCGAGGGCCCGGACGCCCGCGTTCGTTCGTACGCCGTCGACTACAGCGATCAGGCCGAGCGGTTCACCGGCGACGTGCTGCGCACCGGCCACGACACCCCGTACGCCATCGAGGCCGGTGCCTTCATCGGCACCGACCACAGCACCGTCGTCCTCGACCCCATGGCCCTGCTCGACCTCGAGCACCGGCGGGCCGTGGTGGTCGCCCGTGACTCGCCGATCGGCGTCGGCGACATGGACACCTCGCTGTACCTGCTCTTCGGGGAGATACGGCGGCACTCCACGGTCGCCGTGTCCGGGGAGGCCGCGGACGAGGTCTTCGGCGGTTACCCGTGGTTCCACAGCCCCAAAGCGCTGGCAGCCCGCACCTTCCCGTGGCTGCTGGTCACCGGCGACGAGGCCGCGATGCCGCTCAATCCCGAACTCAAGCTGGGCATCGGGGAGTTCCGTGACGACACCTATCGTGACGCCCTCGCCGCCGTACCCCACCTCGACGACGAGACGCCCGCCGAGCACCGGCAGCGTGAGATGCAGCATCTGTCCCTGACCTGCTGGCTGCGCCAACTCCTGCACCGAAAGGACCGGTTGAGCATGGCGCAAGGCCTGGAGGTCCGCGTTCCGTACTGCGACCACCGGCTCGTCGAGTACGCCTTCGCCGCCCCGTGGGCGCTGAAGAGCTTCGACGGCCGCGAGAAGAGCCTGCTGCGTGCCGCGAGCAAGGGTCTCGCGCCCGACTCCGTCCTGCACCGGCCGAAGAACCACTATCCGGCCACCCATCACCCCGACTACAACCGCGGACTCCAGGCCCTGGCCCGCGACGCGCTGGCCACGCCCCAAGTCCGTGCCCTGGCCGACGAGACCCGTATCAAGCCCTGCCTCGACACCCCGCCCGAGCGGTTGGAGTGGGGCCACCGGCTGCGCCTCGAGCGTGTTGTCGACCTCGCCCTGTGGCTGGAGCACTACCGGCCCGAACTCGCCTTCTGAGGAGCCACCTTGACTGTCGAGAATCCCCTTGAGAATCCCCTGGGGAGTTCCCTTGAGGAGCCCCGCTCCGCCCCGGTACCGCTGATGGGCTGCCCGTACAAGCGCGACCCCTACCCGCTGTACGAGCGGATGCGCGACGACGGACCGGTCCACTCCGTGCTCTTCCCCAGCGGGGTCACGGCCTGGCTCGTCACCGGCTACGAGGCCGCCCACGCCGCGCTCAACGACGACCGCCTCGGCAAGAACCACGACCTCGGCAACGACCGGTGGCGGGCCCGCGCCTCGATCATGCCGGAGCCGCAGCACTCCCAGCTCCAGGCCCACCTCCTGCACCAGGACCCGCCCCGGCACACCCGTATGCGACGGTTCGTGTCGGACGCCTTCGCGCCGCGTCGGGTCGAGCAACTGCGTTGCCGGATGCAGGAGTTGGCCGATGACCTCGTCGACGCGCTGCCCGGCACCGGACCCGCCGACCTCGTCACCGGCTTCGCCGCGCGCTTCCCCTTCCAGGTGCTGGCCGAAGTCATCGGACTGCCCGGGGAGTTGGCGCGGCGCTTCGACCGCGACTGGGGCAAGGTCGTCCAGCCGGTCGGCCCGACCGATCCGGGGCGCCCGCAGTACGAGGCCCGGCTGCACGGTCTGCAGAGCTATATAGCCGAGGTCGTCGCCCACAAGCGCGAGTACGGCGGCGACGACCTGCTCGGCCGTCTCGTCGTGGCCCGCGACCGCCACGAGCTGACGCGGGAGGAGCTGGACTCCATGATCTTCCAGCTCCTCGTCGCGGGCCAGGAGCCGGTCACCAACCAGATCACCACGGCCCTGATCGCCCTGCTCCGCCACCCGGACCAGCTCACCCGCCTGCGCGACGAGCCGGACCTGCTGCCCCGCGCAGTCGAGGAACTGCTCCGCTACGACAGCGCCTTCGAGCTCACCACCTGGCGCTTCTTCGGCAAGGACAGCGACCTGCACGGCACCCGCATCCCGGCCGGCGACTCGGTGATCGTCTCTCTGTGCGCGGCCAACCGCGACCCCCGCCGCTTCGAGAATCCCGACACCCTCGACCTGGACCGTTCCCCGAACCCTCACCTCGCCTTCGGGCACGGCATTCACTTCTGCCCCGGCGCCGCCCTCGCCCGCGCCGAACTCCAGATCGCGCTCGGCACGCTCCTCACCCGGCTGCCCGGCCTGCGCCTCGCCGTCCCGGACGCGGACCTCGAATGGGTCCCCGCCGTCCTCGGCCGAGGCACCCATCACCTGCCCGTCGGCTACGACCGACGCCGCTGACCCCGACACCGGCCTCATGGAGGATTGCCGTGCCGCCGACGACCGCGCCGGACACCACCCCCCTGAGCATCAGCGCCGCGATCCTGGGCCTGTTGCTCCCGCACCACCGCGCCACCGGCCGAACCGCTGCCCTCGTCGCCGAGGCGTTCCCGCACCAACTGCGCCGGACAGCCGACTTCGTCCGCGCGGGCGCCCCCGTCGTGTTCACCCTGCCCGGCTTTCCCTGCAAGTCGCCCAACCCGGCAAAGGTCCTCGGCCACCTGCCCGACCAGGGAGAACGCCTCTCCCTCGGCTTCCTCGACGCAATGTGCGCGGACATCGAGAGAATCCATCCCCCCGGCGCCCGGATCCTGATCTGCTCCGACGGCCATGTCTTCGGCGATCTCATCCGCGTCCCCGACCATCACATCGACGCCTACTCCGACGCACTGCGCTCGCTGATCAAGGAGTCGGGCCTGCGCCGGCTGTCCGTGTTCGACCTGCGCGACATACTCGGTGACCTGCCGCATGACGCGAAACGAGCCCACATCCACGACTCCTACGCCCCAACGGTCGACGCCCTGCGCGCCGAGGTCCGCGCCGACGATCACACCCTGGCCCTCTACCGGGGCATCACCCGCTTCCTCGTCGAGGACACCGCCGACTTCACCGGCACCCGGTCCGCTCTGCAACGCGAGTGCCGACAACGCGCCTACGGCGTCATCCAGCGCAGCCGGGCCTGGGGCGCGTTGATCGCCCGCCATCACCCCCGCGCCGTACGCCTGTCCATCCATCCCCAGCCCATCGGCGCCCCCAAGTTCGGCATCCGTCTCCTCGACGCGGCCGACGCCTGGACTACCCCATGGCACGCGGCGGCCCTGCGCCGTACCGACGGCACCTGGACCCTCATGCCCCGTGCCCAGGCCGCGCAACGGGGCCGCCTGATCCATCGGGACGACCGGCCCAGCCACTTCGAGGAGAGCTGATGGGCCAGGGCCGCGCGGCCGCCGCGCGCCGGGCCGCCCGTTCGGGCTCAGGCTGAAGCGGCGCCGGCCTTGGGTTCGGAGGCGACCTCGTCGCCGGTCGAACTCCCCTTCCCCGGAAGGTGGTTGAAGAGCAGGTTGAGTACGATCGCGGTCAGGCAGCCCGCGCTGATCCCGCTGTTCATCACCGTCTGGAACCAGTCGGGGAACTTCGCGTAGACCGTCGGCACTCCGACCGGCAGCATGCCCACGGCCACCGAGACGGCGACGACGGTGAGGTTGTGGTTGCCCTTGAAGTCCACCTCGGCGAGGGTGCGCAGACCGCTCGCGGCGACCGTTCCGAACATCACCAGGCCCGCGCCGCCCAGCACCGGCGCCGGTATGGCCGCGACCACCGCACCCAGCTTGGGCAGCAGGCCGAGCAGGACGAGGATGCCGCCCGCGGCGGCGACCACCCAGCGGCTGCGCACCCGGGTCATGCCGACGAGGCCCACGTTCTGCGCGAACGCCGTGTACGGGAAGGTGTTGAACACTCCGCCGAGGACCGTCGACAGACCGTCGGCGCGCAGTCCGTCCGCGAGCGCCCGCGGCTGGATCGGCCGGTCGGTCATCTCACCGACCGCGATGAAGTCACCGGTCGTCTCGGTCATCGTCACCAGCGCCACGACCAGCATCGAGATGATCGCGGAGGCATGGAACGACGGCGCGCCGAAGTGGAACGGCGTGCTGATCCCGACCCAGTCGGCGTCCCCGACTCCGCCGAAGTCCGTGAACCCGAAGGGGACGGCGACCGCGAGGCCTACGGCTATGCCGATCAGCACCGCGATCCGGCTGAGGAACGCAGGGGCGAACCGCTGTACCCCGAGCACCACGGCCAGCACGAATGCCGCGAGCGCGAGGTTCTTCGGCTCGCCGAAGTCCTTCGCGCCCACACCGCCCGCCGCCCAGTTGCCGGCCACCGGCAGCAGTGAGACACCGATGATCAGAATGACCGTGCCGGTGACGAGCGGCGGGAAGAAGCGCAGCAGTCTGCCGAAGACCGGGGCGAGCAGGACGATCGCGAGGCCCGCGACGATCACCGATCCGTAGATCGCGGGCAGTCCGCCGCCCGTCGTCCCGATGAGCACCATCGGCGACACGGCCGCGAAGGTGCAGCCCTGCATGATCGGCAGCCTCACCCCGAAGCCCCAGAAGCCTACGCACTGGATCAGCGTCGCGATCCCGCACACCAGCAGATCCGCGGTGATCAGATACGCCAGATCGGCGGGCGACAGCTTCATCGCTCCGCCCACGATCAGCGGAACGGCCACCGCGCCCGCGTACATCGCGAGCACGTGCTGGAGCCCGAAGGCGGCCAGCTGGCGTACGGGTGGGACCTCGTCGACGGGATGCACGGGTGCTGTGGTCGCCATGGGCACTCCTGAGAGCGGCGGGTGGGGGCGGACGGTTCAGACGGTTCAACAGCACGAGACCGTATGATGCTTGAACAGTTTGTTGATTTCCGGTGTGTTGCCGTCAGGTGTCATGCCCTCTGGGTGCCGTGTGACTCTGCTATGACGTCGCCGTCCGCGCCGCCGTCAGCAGAGCCTCCCAGTCGGGAAGCTTGACCACACCCCGGCCCAGCGAGGCCCCGAGTGCCGCCTCGGCCCGCTCGATCGCCTGCCACCCGGTCCACTCGACGGGGTGCACCCCCTGCGCCCGCAGCGCCGCGAGCGGATCCTCGGGTACGTCCCGCCGTACGAGGACGGGGGCGTCCTCCAGGAGCGAGGTCACCGTCTCCTTGGCGCACGGCCGGTTGGTGCCGATGACTCCCGTCGGACCGCGCTTGATCCAGCCCGCCACGTACTCGCCCGGGGAGACCGCGCCGTCCCGCAGGACCCGCCCCGCGAGATGCGGCACGGTGGCGCGGTCGGCGTCGAACGGCAGCCCCTCCAGCGGCACCCCGCGATAGCCGACCGAGCGCAGCACCAACTGCGCCTCGATGTCCTCGTACTGACCCGTGCCCGTCACCCCGCCCTGCCCGTCCGGCACCGTCCGCTCGAAGCGGACCGCCCCCACGCGGCCGCCGTCGGCGAGTAGTTCGACAGGGCGCAGGAAGAAGCGCGGCCGGATCCGCCGTGGACGGCCCTGCGGCCCCGCGGCGGCCCATCCCCGCATCACCTCCACATTGCGGCGCTGGGCGGCGGGCAGGTCCGACGGGTCGAGGTAGGCCGGATCAAGGGCCAGCTCCTCCGGGTCCACGACGACGTCGGTGTCCGGCAGCGCCCCCAGCTCGCGAAGCTCCTTGGTGGTGAAGCGGGCCTGCGACGGGCCGCGCCGCCCGACCATGCTGATCTCCGTCACCCTGCTCGCGGCCAGCGCGTTGAGCGCCGACTGCGGCATGTCGGTGGGGCTCAGCTCGGCCGCGCCGCGGGCCAGCATCCGGGTCACGTCGACGGCGACGTTCCCGACGCCGATCACCACGGCCGAACGGGCGCCGAGGACGAAGGCGTCGGCCACGGAGTCGGGGTGCGCGCTGTACCAGGATACGAACTCGGTCGCCGACCAGCTGCCCGGCAGCTCCTCGCCGGGCACCCCGAGGTGACGGTCGGTGGCGGCGCCCACGCAGTAGACCACCGCGTGGTACAGCTCCCGCAGCCGGGCCACCGGCACCCCGCCCGGGCCGACCTGGACGCCGCCCAGGAACCGCACCCGCTCGTCCTCCAGGACCGCCCGCAGGTTGTTCTGCAGCGACTTGATCTTCTCGTGGTCGGGGGCCACCCCATAACGCACCAGGCCGTACGGGCAGGGCAGCCGGTCCAGGACGTCCACCCGGACATCGGGCACCTGGCTCTGCTGGACGAGACCCTGGGCGCTGTAGACCCCACTGGGCCCCGAGCCTACGACGGCGACATGCAGCACGGCCGAACTCCTTACCCGAGGGACCACGGAGAACGCTTACAGGAGATCGCTGATGCTTCCAGGATCGCACCGCCGGTGCTCCGCTGACAGGGTGCGGTACGCGACACGCACGCGCGTGTCCGTTCGTATGGAGTGTGATCATGCGGTTACGTTCCGTATGTGCTAGAAGCATCCTTTCTCAATCTGTCCGACCGGTGCCCTCCGGACGGCGTGGTGTCCGTGTGGCCCGCGTGGGAGGTGCAGGAGCGTGAGAGGGCCGCGTCGTGGGTCAACGTCAGGGCCGCGTCCTGGTTCAACGTCCGGCTGGCCTTCGCCGACGGCGCCCAGGTCGACGTACTCGCCGTACTGTGCGAGGCGGGATTGTCGATCGAGGACGTACGGGCCCAACCGCCGCTCTCCTTCGACGATCTCGCGGCGCTCGCCGAATGGATCGAGGAACCGCTCCTGGAGGCGTGCGGCCCGGCGACCGCGCAGGCGGGCGAGTCCGAGGAACGGCCGGCGCGCCGCGCGCGGCCCGCGTGGCCGCGCGGCATCGAGGGGCGGTGGCAGGTCGCGGAGGAGTACCGCGCGGCACAGCAGGAGGGCGTCGACCCGGTCCTCGCGGTCATGTGCGCCACCGGCCACAGCAGGCGCGCATCACTCAGGATGATCGCCGGAGCGCGCGACGCGGGGTTCTTGACGCCGCGTCATGCCCGGCGCTGAGCCCGGTGTTCACGACATCTCACGCATCCGCGTGATCTCGCTCGTCTGCTGCGCGATCACGTCGTCGGCCATCTCCTCGATCTGGACGTTGTTTCCCTCGGCCTTCACGTCCGTGGCCATGGTGATCGCTCCGTCGTGATGTGTGATCATCAGCTTCAGGAAGAGCTCGTCGAACGCCTTGCCCTTCGCCGCGCGCAACTTCTCGAGCTGGGCCTCCGTCGCCATGCCGGGCATCGCCTCGTGCTCGTGCTCCTGATGTGCGGCGCTCGGTTCGCCGTCGTGCGTCGTCAGCCAGCTCTTCATGGTGGTGATCTCCGGCCCCTGCGCGGCCGCGATCCGTGCGGCGATCCGCTTCACGTTCCCCGACTCGGCCTGCTTCGGGGCGAGTTCGGTCATGACCAAGGCCTGTGTGTGGTGTTCGATCATCATCCGCGCGTACGTGAAGTCCGCCGTGTTGGGGGAGTCGTCGTCGGCCCGCTGTTTCGCGGCGTCCTCGGCGGAGAGCGTCCGGGCCGCTTCGCCGGGCTTTCCGGGCGCGATCACCGAAGCCCCGCCCGCCTGGGCGGACTTGGACCCGGAGCCGGAGTCGCAGCCCCCGAGCGCGAGCAGCGCGACCGCCATGGACGTCGCGACCAGGGATGCGCGGGACGTACGGCTCAGGGATGCACCGGACGTACGGCGAACCAGCACAGCGACCTCCTGCGGCACACGAAGGGGCGGACACCTCAAGGGTGTTGATGACCGTACCGTCCTAGCACGCTTCCGCATGCGACTGATCAAAAACCTTCATTACGAGTACGTTGCCATCTGTTGATCTCTCGATGGGGCGGACGATACTTACAGGGGTCCGTGAACCGTTCAACCGCGAACGGCTACAAGGGAGAACACAGTGACCCTGTTGAACAACCCCCGAACGCGGCACAGACGCCTGGGAGTTGCCGTCGCCGCGGCCGGACTCCTGGCCGCGCTGCTCACCGCCGGTCCGGCGGCCGCGACCCCCGACCCCGGGGACAGTCCCGCCGCGCAGGAGCAGGTCTCGAAGAGCGACGCCGCCGAGGCGAGGGCCGCGATAGCGAGTGGCGAGATACCCGGGAAGGACGAGATCGTCCACTCCGACAACATCGAACATCTCGCCAACATCCCCAAGGAAGCCTTCACCGGCCTCAATTCGGACCTGGCCTTCCAGGGCAAGTACGCCTTCGCCGGCAACTACGACGGCTTCCGCATCTTCGACATCAGCAACCCCAAGGCGCCCAGGACGGTCGCGCAGGTGCTCTGCCCGGGCTCCCAGAACGACGTCTCCGTCTCCGGCAACCTGCTCTTCCTGTCCACCGACTCCTCGCGCAACGACAACTCCTGCAACAGCACCTCGCAGCCCGCGACCGAGAAGTCGTCGTGGGAGGGCATGAAGATCTTCGACATCAGCGACAAGGCGAACCCGAAGTACGTCGCCGCCGTCGAGACCGCCTGCGGCTCGCACACCCACTCGCTGGTGCCCGAGCGCAAGAACGTCTACATCTACGTCTCCTCGTACTCGCCGAGCGCCACCTTCCCCGACTGCCAGCCGCCGCACGACGGCATCTCGGTCATCAAGGTGCCGCGCAACGCCCCTGAGGAAGCGGCGGTGGTGAACTTCCCGGTGCTCTTCCCGGGCGAGGGGCCGGACGGCGGCGGCAACCCGGGCGGACCCACCAACCCGGGCGTCTCCAAGACCACCGGCTGCCACGACATCACGGTCCTGCCGTCGAAGGACCTGGCCGCGGGCGCCTGCATGGGCGACGGCATCCTGTTCTCCATCAAGGACCCGGAGCACCCGAAGGTCATCGACCAGGTCGAGGACAACGTGAACTTCGCGTTCTGGCACTCGGCGACCTTCAACCAGAAGGCCAACAAGGTCGTGTTCACCGACGAGTTGGGCGGCGGCGGCGCGGCCACCTGCAACGCGGCGATCGGCCCGAACCGCGGCGCCGACGGCATCTACGACATCGTCGGCAAGGGCGACGACCGCAAGCTCGTCTTCAAGAGCTACTACAAGATCCCCCGCCAGCAGGCGGACACCGAGAACTGCGTGGCCCACAACGGCTCACTGATCCCCGTCGAGGGCAAGGACATCATGGTCCAGGCCTGGTACCAGGGCGGCGTCTCCGTCTGGGACTTCACCGACTCGGCCAACCCGAAGGAGATCGCCTTCTTCGAGCGCGGGCCGCTCTCCACCGACACCCTCCAGGTCGGCGGTTCGTGGTCGGCGTACTACTACAACGGCTACATCTACTCGAACGACATCGCCAAGGGCTTCGACGTGCTGAAGCTCAGCGACCGGCGTACGGATCCGGCCAAGTGGGTCCGCCTGCGCGAGCTCAACGTCCAGACACAGCCGGACTACTTCGACTGACCGTCGGCGGGACGATCGGCCCCGTCGGGCGGATCGTCCTCCGGCCGGCGGCCGGTCGCGAAGAACCGTGACAGGTCCGTCTCGTCCGTCCCGCCGGGCACCTCGGTGTCCGGCGGGACGCCCATCTCCCAGTCGAGGTGGTAGCGCTCGAACAGCTCGGCCCGCAGCGTAGGGACCGGCATCGGAACACCCGGTACCAAGGCCGCGTACACCGCGCCCATGAGCAGCGCGCGCAGCATCGGGTAGTCGGTGGCGGCGTCCGGCGAGCCCTGCCCGGCGACGGTCTCCCGCAGCAACTGGGCCAGCCGCTGCTGCTCCGGGCACTGCACGAACCCCTCCGCCTGAAGCAGCCCGGCCATGTGCTGGCGCATCAGCACGGGCCGGCTCCGGGCGAGCCCCAGGATCGCGTCGATGACCCGCGCCATCCGCTCCCGGCCGTCCTCGGTACGCGGCTCGCGCTCCAGTGCCTCCTCCAGCGTGCGGTGCATCAGCCGATGCACGGCGGACTGCAGGAGCTGGCGTTTGCCGGGGAAGTAGTACGAGACCAGTCCGCGCGCGGAGCCCGCGCGATCCGCGATGTCGCCGAGCGTCGTCGCCTCGTAGCCACGCTCACTCACCAGCTCCACCGCGGCCTGCAACAGCCGTTCCCGGGAACGCCGCCGCAACTCTTCATTGACCGAGGCGCTTCGCGGGGACATGCTGGAACTCCTGCGTTGACTGGCTGCCAGCCAACTATACTCAACGCGTCCGGACCGAGACCCTTCAAGGGTCGGTTCCGGGCTGCCGCCGACCTGGGGCGACGCGGGGGATCGTCCCAGGTCGGACGGGCAAGGCCGCAGATGGTGTCCTAGGGCTACTGCTTCCCTCTCGCAGAGCCACCGTGTGCTCCTTAGAGTGGGCGGGAGTCCCCCGAGGAGGCGTACGGACATGGATCAAGAGCAGATCCTGGCCAGGATCACGGCGATGGTGGACGACGAGCGTCAACTGCGCGACGCCCTGACGTCCGGGCGGATCGACAGCGACACCGAACACGAACGGCTCGGACAGCTGGAGCGCGAGCTCGACCAGTGCTGGGACCTGCTGCGCCAGCGGCGCGCGAAGTCCGAGTTCGGCGAGAACCCGGACGAGGCGCGGGTGCGTCCCGAGTCGCAGGTCGAGGGCTATCAGGGCTGAGGGAGCGCGCCGGGCGGTTGTGCGTGGTGGTCAGCCGACCAGGCTCAGGACGGGACGCAGCCCCTCCGGGCGGGCGGCCACCGGGAGATGGTCCACGAAGTGCACCTGGCAGCCCAGGGCCGCCGCCCCGCCGTCCGCCCGGCGGTCGTCACCGACCATCAGGGTGTCCTCGGGTGCGACGCCGAGCGCGTCGCAGGCGGTCTTGAACAGTCGCGGATCCGGCTTCTGGATGCCGTGCTCGTAGGACAGGACGTACGTGCCGACGTACGGGTCGAGGCCGTGCTCGCGGAACACGGGCCGCGGATCCCAGCCGATGTTGCTGACCACTCCGACCGCGAGCCCGCGCTCGCGCAGCGCGCCCAGCACGTCGGCCGCGTCGGGGTACGGCTTCCAGGCAGCCGCTGTCATGTGACGGTCGTACAGCGCGTCGTGCAGCCGGGGGTCGGGCAGCGGAACCCGGCGGGAGGCGCCGGTGAACGCGGCGCGGTGCAGTTCGGCGGACTGGTCGCGGATCTTCCAGACCTCGGCGAGGGCCTCCGGCATCGGCTGCGCCGGAAGGGGTCCGCCCGGGAGTGCGCCGGCGGATTCCAGGGCCTGCGCCGCCCGGATCAACTCCGTTTCGGGCACGGAGAGTTCGGCCTCGGTCAGCACCGCGCGCAGCCATGAGTCCGCGGACTCGATACGGAAGAGGGTTCCGGAGAAGTCGAAGAGCACGCCTTTGATCGTCATGGGCCCGATCCTTCGGGGCACGGCCGAGGCGGTCAAGGGCGTCTTGGGTCGCGCGGGGCGGGGGTTCTTGGCCCGCTGGGCTCGGGGTGTTCTGGGCCGTGGGGGCGGGGAGTCTCGGGCCGCGCGGCTCGGGGTGTCCTGGGGTGTCTCGGGGTGCGGCGTCGGGCAGTCTTGGGTCGCGCGGGTCGGGATGGCCTGAGCCGCGCGGTCGGGATGGCCTGAGCCGCGCAGTCGGGATGGCCTGAGCCTCGCGGCTCAGGGGGTCCTGGGTCGCGTCGCGCGTTCCTGTCCTGAGCCGGGCCACCGTTCGTACGAGGTCACCGCCAGCGCGACGATCAGTGCGCCGATGAGCCAGCCGCCCACGACGTCCGACGGCCAGTGGACGCCGAGCCAGACACGGGTCAGGCCGACGCCCACGACCGAGAGCACGGCCAGGGTCAGGGCCGTACGCCACAGGGCGCGCCCGGCGCCGTACAGGAGGAGGAGCCGGAGCAGCACTCCGCACACCACCGTGGCGGTCATGGCGTGGCCGGAGGGGAAGGCCGCGTAGTGGGCGGAGTCCACGGGGTCGGTCCAGACGGGGCGCTCGCGGCCGACCGCCGACTTGAGCCCCTGCTGCAGCCCGGTGCCCAGCGCACACGTGGCTACCACCCATAGGGCGAGCCACCATGCCGAGTGCCGCCACACCAGCCAGATCGTGGCGGCCCCACACACCGCGCGCAGCGTCAGCGGGTCCCACACCCAGTCCGTCAGGATCCGGAACACATGAGTGACGCTGGGATGGCCGACCGCCCAGGTGTGTGTGGTGCGGGCGATGTCGCCGTCGAGGGCGAGCAGGGGGTGCCAGGAGGACGCGACCAGCAGGAGCAGCAGCACGGAGGGCAGGGCGAGTGCGGCCGCGGTGCGAGCCGCGGTGCGGGGGTGGCCCCGTGTGCGGGACGGTGAGCCGACGGGCGCGGAGTACATGGGGTGATCCTCGCGGACGGACGCGGTGGGAGGCCAACTTGGGAGGCCAACCCCGGGACGCCGAGGGGGCACTGACCCAGTCCGGCCTCAGTCCGGCCCGGGCGGAGGGAATTTTCCTAGCCCAGCGCCCGAAGCCCCGGTACGAACGCGACCAGCACCGGAATCACCGGTACCAGCGCGGCCGCCGCCGTCAGTCGCAGCCGCCTGGCCGCGGTGAGCCGGTCCGGGGGAGTGAGGAGGCGCTGGACGCGCTGCGGGACGTGGGCGTCCGGGGTGGGGCAGGGACCGAACACACCCCGGTCCTCGTTGAGTTCGACCAGCGCGAGAGCGATGGTGAGCCGGCCGAAGCGGCGCGATGCCATGTCGTCGGCGGCGAGTTCGACCAGGCGGTGCATCTCGTCGCGGAACGCGGCGAACACCGGCACCTGCGGGAAGCCGACGGCCAGCGCGGCCGAACAGTGCAGCAGCCAGTCGTGCCGGGCCCGCGCGTGCCCCTGCTCATGCGCCAGTACGGCATCCAGCTGGCGCCCCTTGAGACGGCGCAACGCTGCTGTGGTGATCACGAGTTGGGGTGCCGCACCGGGCAGCCACCAGGCGTCGGGGCGCTCGCCCTCCAGGACCACCAGCCGGTCGGCACCCGGCTCCTCGCCGGGCAACACCGGTGCGCGTACGAGGAGTTCGGCCCGCCGGCGCCGACGGCGCCCCCGGGTTCGTACGATCTCGCGGATCAGCATCGCGGCGGTCCACGCGCCCCCGCACGCGAGCGCGACAGCGGTCGTCGCCGCCCAGGCCCCGCCCGTGCTCAGCGCGTAGGCGTCCACGACCGAGCGTGGCGCCGACCCGAACAGATGCCCGCGCACGGCGACCCACGCCGCGGCCGCGCTCAGCGTCATCGACAGCACGCAGCACAGCAGCACGGCCGCCACCACGCACTGCCACACCCACAACGCGACCACCGGTTCACGGTCCGACCAGCTCGCCCGCGCGAGCAGCCGCGGAGCGACCACGGCGGCCAGGGCGCCGAGCAGCAGCAGTGCCGCGGGGACCATCATGAGGCGAAGCCTATGAGCGCGGCACAGCCGGTGGATACGGGCCGCGACGCCAAAGTGACGTACGCCACGGTTTCGTACAGCAGCGAAGCCTGAATTCCCGTATCCCAAGGCTCGAACCCAAGGCTCGAACCCAAGTCTCGATCGCAAGGCTCGAACTCTCGTGGGCCGATGTCAGAGCGTGACCAGCATCGCCAGCATGGCTATGCCCATGGACAGGCGGCAGGCCTGGGAGAGTTCGGGGCGGTCGCCCCAGTTGAGGGTCTCGGGGGATGCGGGGGCGGTGACCGGCGTGGTGAGGGGGAGGAGGCGGACGCCGGAGCGTAGGACGTAGCCGGAGAAGTAGAGCAGCAATACGCCGCTGAGCAGGGGGACTCCGGCGCCGCCGTGGTGGTGATGGCCGGGTGCGGCGGCCATCGTCGTCGCCATGTAGACCATGGCCACGGCGCCCATCAGGTGGTGCAGGTGGTGCGGGCCCGTGCGGGACGCCCACAGAGTGCGTACGGCGCTCGCGCCGAACACGGCGGCGTAGGCGAGCCAGGTCCAGCGCGGCGGGGTGGCCACCGCCGCGGGTACGGCCATCGCGGCCATGCCGAAGCCCATGAGCGCCTCGCCGCCCGCGGTGCGCCGCTGTTCCTCGAAGGGACTGCGCATCCGCAGCAGGCAGTAGGCCCCGGTCGCCGCGCACAGCACGACGAGCAGCCAGCCGGGCGAAGCCGGTCCGTGCACCGTGTACCTCCCCGCTGGACGATGTCGGACATCGGACAGTCGGTCGGGGCATGCCCGGAATTGCGGGTGCGCAAGCGAGCGCAAGGGTGTACGCGGGGGAGCGTGCGGGGGTGCATCGCAGGTGGGGGCTGTGGGGCGCGGGATGCCGATTTATGTTTTACAAGTAAAACACCTGCTAAGGTTGTGGGTATGAGCAGTGCGACCCGTCCCCGGACTTCCTGTGTGCCTCGCCTCCCGCTGGCCGGGGTGCTGCGGATCGGCCGGCCCTCCGACATCTGGTTCAAGCCCGCGCTGAGTGCCGTCTGCGCGGTCGCTCCGCCGAACCTGACGCTCCTGGCGCTCGGCCGGCTGGACCTGGCGATGTACACGATGGCCGGGTCGCTCTGCGCGCTCTACGCCCACAACCGCCCGTACGCCGCCCGGGCCCGTGCCCTCGCCTGGGTGGTGCTCGGCATGCTCGGCGGTCTCGCCGTCGCCCTCGTCACGGCCTCGCTCACCACGGACGCCGTCGTGCTGGTCACGGTCGGTGCGCTGCTCGCCGCCGTGCAGAAGACCGTGTGCGATGCCACGCGCGTCGGTCCGCCCGGCCATGTGGTCCTCGCCTTCATCTCCTCCGCGTTCCTGTTCGCGCCACAGACCCTCGGCCAGGTGCCGGGCCATCTCGCGCTGGGCGGGGCGGCGGCTGTCTGGGCCTGGATCGTCGGGATGGCCCCCGGTCTCGTCCGCCCGCACGGGCCGGAGCGGCGCGCCACCGTGCACGCCCTGAACGCCACGGCGGCCTACGTCGCGTCGCGCGGCGAGGGTGACGGGGCCGCCCGCGCCCGAGCTGCCGCGGCCGCCGCCGTGCACGGCGCCTGGCAGTCGCTGTTGTCCACCGGCGCCCGCTCCGCGCCCCGGCGCGCCCTCGAACGGCTTGTCGTGCGCGCCGAGGTCGCACTCGCCGTGCCCGCCGACACCGAGCCCGAGCGGCTGCGGGCATGGGCCCGCGAGCTGCGCGGCACCGGGCCCGTGCCGCGCCCGGACGACCTCGCGGACGCCGCCGACGAACTGCTCGGTGTGGAGGCCGCACTCGCCTTCGGCGAACCGCCGCTGCTGCGCCGCCTCGGCCCGCTCGCTCCCATCGCCCTGCGCACCGCGCTCGGCTGTGCCCTCGCCGGATACGTCTCGCTCGCCCTCGGCGTCGGCCGCCCCTACTGGGCGCTGGTCACCGCCGCCTCGCTCTATCAGGCCAACGTCACCCTGACCTGGAGCCGGGGTGTGCAGCGCGTCGTCGGCAACCTCGTCGGCGTGCTCGTCTTCGCCGCGGTCGCGCCCCTCGCCCACCTCGGTCAGGCCGCCCTCGTCCTGTGCTGCCTCGCCTTCAACTTCGGCGCCGAGGCGCTGATGAGCCGCAACTACTGGCTCGGCAGCATCTGTGTGACCCCCATGGCCCTGCTGATCACCGAGTTCGCGCGCACCCAGCAGTCCGGTGCGCTGATCACCGACCGCGTCGTGGACACCCTGGTGGGCGCGCTCGTCGGCTTCGTCGCCGCGATCGCCGTCACCAACCGGCGGGCCGGCGACCGCATCGAGCACGCCCTGTCCGCCGCGGAGCGCGCCCGCGACCACGCCCTCACCGTCGTGGCCCAGGAGCGTCCCGCGCCCGGTGCCCTGGAGTCCGCCCGCCGCGCCCTGGCCGCGGCCGTCGTCGATCTGCGCGCCACCGCCGACGCCGCGGCCGGCGAATGGTGGCAGCGCGCCCTGCCGGAGGAGCGGGTCATGCACGCTGAGCAGGCCGGACACCGTACGCTCGCGGCGACGGTACGACGGCAGGGACTGCACTGCTTGGAGGGTGCGCGGGCATGACGAGAGCGGATGGGCGAGCGGAGCCGGGGGCTGCCTCTGCCGGGGCGGAGGGGGCGTCTGCCGGGCGGGCGGAGCCAGAGGGTGCCCCGGCGGCGGCTGCTCCGGCCGGGCGTACGGAGGGGGAGGGCGCCCCTGACGCGGCGGCCTCCGCCCTGCGTGCCGAGCCGGCGGCGAGCGCCTCCGTCGAACCGGCGCCCCCCGGCGACACCGTGGCCGCCGTCGTCCGGCAGTGGCAGGCGGTGCGTCCCGATCTCGACACCGGGCCCATGGAGATCATCGGCCGGGTCAACCGCTGCGCCGCGCTCCTCCAGCAGGCCGAGGACGCCCCGCTGCGCAGGGCCGGGCTCACCCGGCCCGAGTTCGACGTCCTCGGCACCTTGCGGCGCACCGGGCACGAACTGACCCCCAGCGAGATCGCCCGCGAGACGTTCTCCTCGGGGGCCGCCGTCACCAAGCGGCTCAAGCAGCTGACCGAGCGCGGTCTGGTCGAGCGACGCGGTGACACCCGTGACCGGCGGGTCGCGCACGTCCGGCTCACCGACGCGGGGCGCGAACTCGTCGACGGCATCCTCCCCGAGCAGCTCGCGTACGAGACGACGGTCCTGTCCGCCGTCGACCGCACCCGGCAGCGTGAACTGGCCGACCTGCTGGGCGAGTTGCTCGGTCAGCTGGAGGGCCGACTGGGGCTGCCGCGCTGACGCACCCCGGTGACGCCGAAGACCCGGGCTCCACGCCCCCCGGATGCTCTTCCTCGCCGCGCCGGCCGGTCACGAGCACTACATCCGGGAGGTCGCCGAGATCCTCGACGCGTCGGGACCGCCCGACGTGGCCACGATCGCGGAGGTGGGGTCAGCCCACGGCATCCACCAGCTCACACCGATGCGGCCCGGAGGACCGCTGCCCTAGTACTGCCGGTTCGGCGAGGGTGCGGAGGATCTGGTGGCGGTGTCGGCGAACTCCCCGACTCGCCCTACCCGACTCGCTCTACCCGACACGCGCGTGATCGATGAACGCGGTCAACGCGTCCACAGTTGCGTCGGGCTGCTCGTCGGGAATGAAGTGTCCGGCTTCCGGGATGACGACGCCGGTCACGTTGTCCGCCCAGGGGCTGATGGAGGCGGCCATATCGGGGATGGAGCCGTGGGAGCTGGAGATTCCCAGGACCGGGAGGGTCAAGTGCCCTCGTCCGAGAGCGTCATGGTTCAGACGCGCTGATTCGGCGGCGTCGCGGAAGTAGGCGAGAGACGCTCGGAGCCCTCCCTCGGCCGCGATGGAGGCGGCGTAGTGGTCGATATCGGCGCTGTCGAAGGTGTTCGGTGACAGCGCTTTGACCCTCAGGAACCAGCCGACGTAGTCACGCTCGCGGCCGGTGAGCAGCGTCTCGGGTAGGTCGGGCACCAGGTGGAATGCGAGGTGCCAGGTCTTCCAGGCCCGGTCGGGGTCGGTCGGGATGGCGTCGGGGAGGGTGATCCCTGGGATGCCGGCGTCGAGCAGAGCGACACCGTGCAGGCGCTCTTGGTACTTCAGGGCGAGCGAGAAGGCGACGCAGGCCCCGATGTCGTGGGCGACGAGCCAGTACTTCGGCACGTCGAGCGCGGTCAGCGCGGCCTGGACGCGCGAAGCGAGGGTGTGAGTGTCGTAGCCCCCTTGGGGACGATCGGAGTGGCCCTGTCCCGGCAGGTCGACCGCGATCACATGGAAGCGCTCGGCAAGGCGCGGCATCGCCTTGTGCCACGCCCACCAGGTCTGCGGGAACCCGGCGAGCAGCACGACGGTGGGGCCGCTCGACCGGCCGCCTTCCACGGCGTGCAGCCGGATTCCTTCGGCATCGACCCAGCGGTGGGTGAAGCCCGCGAGGTCGCGCAGCGGCAGCCCGGGGACGTGGTTCTGGCCGGGAGAGCCGTTCGGGGCGATGCTGGCGTCGGTCATGCATCGAGCCTAACCCATCTTGGACTGTTCAGTTCAAGATAGGATGGGCAAGGCCACGACGGGGCCGGCTCGAGAACGGGGTGCATGCGGGATGGCCGGGAAGAAGCAGTTCGACGTGGACACCGTGCTCGACGCGGCGATGGTCCAGTTCTGGCGGGCCGGGTACGCCGACACCTCGCTCGACGACCTCTCCAAGGCGACCGGATTGAACCGAAGCTCCCTCTACTCCTCGTTCGGCGACA
The DNA here is from genome assembly GCF_042881985.1 of Streptomyces sp. NPDC058246. Classification (NCBI taxonomy): domain Bacteria; kingdom Bacillati; phylum Actinomycetota; class Actinomycetes; order Kitasatosporales; family Streptomycetaceae; genus Streptomyces; species Streptomyces sp. NPDC058246. The sequence continues at coordinate 163,832 of NZ_JBHVWZ010000011.1, forward strand.
AAGACTCGCTCTACCTGCGCTGCCTGGACCGCTACGCCGTCCGGTACGGAGACAGGTACGAGCAGGCGCTTTCCTCCGGTGCGTCCGGGGAACCGCTGCGGGCGATACAGGCGTTTTTCGAGGTCACCCTCCAACGCATCGCCGACCCCGCCGTGCCGGACGGATGCCTGGTCGCCCAGACCGCGATGGCGACACCCGTACTCAGCCCCGCTATCGCCACGCGTGCGATCGAAGCTGTGGCGCTTCAGCATGCGCGGCTGCGGACCGCCTTGAACACCGCGGAGTTGGCCGACGGCGACGCCGAGAACTACGCCACTCACATCACGGCGGTCAACCAGTCGCTGGCCGTGATGAGCAGGGCCCGGGCGAGCCAGAAGCAGCTCCGCACGATCGTCGACATCAGCATGAGCGCACTCTCGCGGACTTTGCACAGCCGGGGCTGGAAGCCTGATGAGGCGCGCCGCTTTCCTCCGGCCTGATCCGCCGGACAGGCCCTAACCCTCCTCGCCCGCCGCATGCACCCCGAAGGCCGCCCCCTGCGGGTCCCGCAGGACCGCGATCCGCGGGCCATGCGGCACGGACATGGGCTCCATGAGCAGGTGCCCGCCCGCCTGGACGGCGGCGTCCGCCGTGGCGTCCACGTCCTCGACGGTGAAGTACGGCATCCAGTGCGAGGGCACCTCGTGCGGGAACTTGTCGCCCATCGTCACCATGCCGCCGAAGTCGGCGCCGTCGATGCCCCACTGCGGGTAGTAGTCCGAGGCGCTGACGGTCCAGCCGAACACCGTCGTGTAGAACTCCTTGACCCGGTCCGGGGCGCGGGTCATCAACTCCACCCAGCCGAGTGCGCCGGGGGCGTTGAACAGCCCCGCACCGGGAAAGGCCCGCGGCTGCCACAGCTGGAAGGCCGCGCCGCCCGGATCGAACACCACCGCGAAGCGGCCCACGTCGAACACGTCCATCGGGCCGAGGACGACCGTGCCGCCGGCGGCCGTCACGGCTGCCGCGGCGGCGTCCGCGTCGGCGACGGCGAACGACACGGTCCAGGCGACGGGCTGCGACTCCTGGTACAGCGGCGAGAGCGCGGCGACCGCGGCGTCGCCGAGGTGCGCGACCGTGTAGCCGCCCGCCTCCTGGCGAGGATCGGTCTCCGGGCGCCAGCCGAAGAGGTCGGCGTAGAAACGCTTGGCCGCCTCCAGGTCGGTGGTCCCCAGCTCGGTCCAGCAGGGTCCGCCGGTCACCGGCCTGTCGAGCTTCATGGTGTTCCTCCCGCGGCAAGCCCCCTCAGAACGCTATGCCCGGGTCGCCGCACCGGCCATCCGAAGGCCGTGCTGGACACCGTATAGGCCCCATATAGCGACCGAACCCACGCTCGACTCATTCGAACGGACGAGGGGGCTCGGACATGGGTCGGGACGGCAGCGCGGCACGGGTGGCGGTGGTGACCGGGGGATCGCGGGGCATCGGACGGTCCGTCGCCGTACGACTGGCGCGGGACGGCTTCGACGTGGCGATCTGCTACCGGTCGGACGAGGCGGCGGCGCAGCTGGTGCAGAAGGAGATCGAGGACGCGGGGCGCCGGGCGCTGGTCCGCCGGGTGGACGTTGCCGTCCGCCAGGAGGTGCAGGAGTTCGTGACCGCCGTGGAGGCGGAGCTCGGGACCCCCGACGCCGTGGTGACGTCCGCGGGTATCACCCGGGACCGGCCGCTCGCCCTCATGGGGGACGAGGACTGGCACTCGGTCGTCAGCACCAACCTGAGCGGCACCTACCACCTGCTGCGCTCCGTGATCCGCCCGATGATCCGTGAGCGGGCGGGAGCCGTCGTCACCCTGTCGTCGGTCGCCGGAGTCGCGGGCAACGCGGGCCAGGCCAACTACTCGGCGTCCAAGGCGGGCATCATCGGCCTCACCAAGTCGCTGGCCAAGGAGGCCGGGCGCTACGGCATACGGGCCAACGCCGTCGCCCCCGGATTCATCGAGACCGAGATGGTCGCCGGGCTCTCCGACGACGTTGTCAAAGGGGCGCTGACCCGCATTCCGCTCGGGCGGTTCGGACAGCCCGACGAGGTCGCCGCCCTCGCTTCGTTCCTGGTCTCGCCGCAGGCCGCGTACATCACCGGCCAGGTGCTGCGCGTCGACGGGGGCATGGCGCTGTGACCTCCGAGGATCTGTGGTTTCGCCGCTATCCCGCGGCACGCACCCCCCGGCTGCGGCTGGTGTGCCTCCCGCACGCCGGCGGCAACGCCCAGCTCTTCCACGGCTGGTCCCTCAGGCTGCCCGGCGACGTCGAGGTGCTCGCCGTGCGCTACCCCGGACGTCAGGAGCGGATGACCGAGCCGTGTGCCGAGTCCATGGACGAGCTCGCCGGCTCGGTCGCCGGGGCACTGGCCGGATACCGGGACGTTCCGCTCGCCCTGTTCGGGCACAGCATGGGCGCCGCCGTGGCGTACGAGGTCGCGGCCCGCCTCGAAGAGACCGGCCCCGGTCCCGTGCACGCGTTCCTGTCCGCGCGCAACGCCCCGCACCGCGCGCCCCGCAGCAGCCTGCACCGGGCCGCCGACGACGTCCTGCTCGCCTCGGTCCGCCGGCTCGGCACCCTCGGCGGCGACCCCTACGGCGTACCGGAACTGCGCGAGCTGCTGCTGCCCGTGCTGCGCAGCGACTACCGCCTCATCGAGACGTACGCCCCCGAGCGGCCGCCCCGGCTGCGGGCCCCGATCACCGCGTACGTCGGGGCCGCCGACCCGGGCTGCGCGGTCGAACGCGTCGCCGCCTGGGCCGAGTTGACCACCGGCGGCTTCGACCTGCGGTCGTTCCCCGGCGACCACTTCTATCTGGCCCCGCGGGAGGCCGAGCTGACCGCGGACATCGCCGCGCGGCTCGACCCGGACCGGATCGGGGCCGCCGCATTCGCCCACCAGACCGCCACGACTGCGAGGACAGCTCCATGACCAACACCGAGACCTGGGCGCCGCTGGAGATCGAGGCCGCGGACGGTGGCGGCGCCGACGCACTGCTCGCCCGGATCGACGCCCTGGACCCCGGTCTGGACGACCTCCTCGTCCGCGAGAAGGGCCTGGTCTTCCGCGGCTTCGGCATCACGCCCGAGACGCTCGACACGGCGCTGGACCGGCTGCTGCCGCACCGACTGGCGTACGTCCACGGCAACTCGCCGCGCACCAAGGTCGGCGGCAACGTGTACACGTCGACGGAGTACCCGCGGGAGTACACCATCTCGATGCACAACGAGATGAGCTACGCCCACGCCTGGCCCACCCGGCTCGCCTTCTACTGCGAGGTGACCCCCGGGGGCGGCGGCGCGACCCCCGTCACCGACGCCCACCGCTGGCTGGACGCACTCGACGACGAGGTACGCGAGGCCTTCGCGGGCGGGGTGCGCTACGTGCAGAACCTGCATGACGGATACGGGCTCGGCAAGAGCTGGCAGGACACCTTCGAGACCAAGGAACGCGGCGACGTCGAGGAGTTCCTGTCCGGCACCGGCGCCGAGTGGACCTGGCGCCGGGACGGCAGCCTGCGGGTCGAGTCGGTGCGCCCGGCCACCACCCGGCACCCCGTCACGGACGTCGAGGTCTGGTTCAACCAGGCCGACCAGTGGCACCCCGCCGGACTCGGCGACGACACGGCCGCCGAACTCGCCGCGATCCTCCCCGAGGACGAGCTTCCGCAGATGGTGAAGTTCGCCGACGGGAGCCCGATTCCCGCCGGACACGTCACCCAGATCCGCGACCGGGGCCTCGCCGTCGCCGTCGACGTCGACTGGCGCCGGGGCGATCTGCTGCTCATCGACAACGTGCTGCTGGCCCACGGGCGACGGCCGTTCACCGGTGACCGCCGGGTCCTCGTCGCGATGTCCGACTGAGAGGCGGCGAGCGACATGACGACCGCTGACACCGACGTCCTGCCCGGCTGGGCCGGCACCGGCACCGCTCCCGCGCTGCACCGCGCCACCGAGGGCGTCTTCGTCCTCGACGACCTCGCCCGACACCGAGACGAGCTGCGCCGGTCGCTCACCCAGCGGGGCGCCGTCCTGCTGCGCGGCCACGCCATCGGCGGAGTCGACGGCTTCGACGCCGTCGTGCGCGCCTTCTCCGGCACACCACCGCTGGCGTACTCGGAGCGCTCCTCGCCCCGCAGCACGATCAAGGGGCAGGTCTACACCTCGACCGACTATCCGCCGGGCGAGGAGATCTTCCTGCACAACGAGAACTCCTACCAGGCGGTCTGGCCCGGCACCCTCTATTTCTACTGCGCCGAGCCGCCCACCACCCAGGGCGCCACCCCGCTCGCCGACACCCGGCGCGTGCTGGCGGCCCTCGACCCGGACGTGCGCGAGGAGTTCGAGCGGCGCGGCTGGCAGGTCGTGCGCAACTTCCACGCCGGGTTCGGCGTGCCCTGGCAGGAGGCGTTCAACACCACGGACCAGGACGCCGTGATCGCGTACTGCGAGGAGCGGCACATCGTCGCCGAGTGGCGGCCCGACGGCGGACTGCGCACCACCGCGATACGCGCCGCCGTGCACCGCCACCCCCTGACCGGCGAACGCGTCTGGTTCAACCACGCCACGTTCTTCCATGTCACCACGGTGGCCGAGGAGGTCGGCGCCGGGCTGCGGGCGATCTTCCCGGACGAGGACCTGCCCACGAACACGTACTACGGCGACGGGGGAGTCATCCCGGACGAGGTGACGGACCATCTGCGCGCCGTCTACCGGGCCAACTCCGTCCGCTTCGACTGGCAGCGCGACGACGTGCTGATCGTCGACAACATGCTCACCGCGCACGCGCGCGAGCCGTTCACCGGGCCCCGGCGGATCGCCGTGGCCATGGCCGAGCCGTCCGACGCCCCGTCGGACGAGGGGAGTTGAGGACGTCATGGCACGACCCGAAGCCGCGAAGGCCCCGTCGGAGACCTATCTGACCCCGCCGACCCACGGGTCCCGCATCACCGGCATCGCCGCCTACCGGCCCGCCCGGCTGCTGTCCAACGAGGAGCTGTCGCCGCGTACCACGGTCTCCCCCGAGTGGATCGAGCAGCGGACAGGGATCAAGACCCGGCACCACGCCGGCGAGGCCGAGGACCTGGTCACCATGTCGGTCGCGGCGGGTGAGAAGGCCCTGGTCATGGCCGACATCGACCCCGCGGAGGTCGACCTGACCATCGTCGCCACCGCGACCCGCAAGCGCCGTATGCCGGGCATCGCCCCGGAGGTGGCCAGCCGCATCGGACTGCCCCACTCCGGTGCCTACGACCTGAACGCCGTGTGCGCGGGCTTCACCTACTCGATGGCGATGGCGTCCAACGCCGTACGGCTCGGCGAGGCGCGCCACGTCCTCGTGGTCGGCGCGGAACGCACCAGCGACTGGATCGACCCGAACGACCCCGACACCTTCGTCATCTTCGGCGACGGGGCCGGCGCCGCGGTCGTCTCGCGCGCAGAGCGCACCGGCATCGGCCCCGCCGTGTGGGGCAGCGACGGCGCCCGGCACAGCGTCCTCGGCCTCACCGAGCGGCCCGACGGACGCGAGTACGTCTCCATGAACGGCCCGCTCGTCTACAAGTGGTCCACGGCGACCATGCCGGACGTCGCCCACCGCGCCTGCGCCGCCGCCGGGATCACCATGGCGGACATCGACTGGTTCGTGCCGCACCAGGCCAACAACCGCATCATCAAGACCCTCACCCGGGAGCTGGAACTGCCGCCCGAGCGCGTCGTCAACGACGTCGTCGACACCGGCAACACCTCCGCCGCCTCGGTGCCGCTCGCGCTCAGCCGCCTCTACGACAGCGGCCGTTCCACCCCGGGTGACCACGTGCTGCTGCTCGGCTTCGGCGCCGGCCTCACCTACGCGGGACAGGTCGTCCGCATGCCCTGACCGGCCGCCCGCACCTTCCTCCACACGTAACGACGACAGAGACGGAACCTCACATGACCACTGACGAGCTGACCACCGACGCCCTGACCGCCGAGGTCATCGCACTCGTCCAGCGCACCGCTCCCGACCTGGAGGGCGACATCGACGCCGACTCCAGCTTCGAGGAGCTCGGCATGGACTCGCTCACCCGGGTCGACCTGCTGGCCGCCGTCGAGAAGACCTACAGCCTGGCGGTGCCCGACGAGACGGTCGCCGAGCTGCTGCGGGTGCGGGACGTCGTCGCCTTCCTCGCCACGGCGAAAGCGGAGGTCTGACAGTGGGACTTCACCACGGGGGGCCGCCGGCGGAACTCCACCAGGAGGGGCGGGCGGGGCACCCTCACCAGGAGGGGACGACGGTGGACACCGTCCGCGGCACACCGCTCCCGCTGTCGGTGGGCCAGGAGGGGCTGTGGCTGTTGCAGCGCCTGGCCCCCGACAGCGCGACGTACAACCTCGCGGGCGGGGCCCGGATGACGCCCGCGCCGGACCCCGAGATCCTCGGCCGCGCCGTCCGCGCCCTGACAGACCGTCATGCCATGCTCCGCTCGCTCTACACGGAGACCGACGGACAGCCGTGCCGGATCGTGCAAGAGGTGGGTGTACTTGGTGAATTGACGGTCCATGAGGTGCCGGACGCCACGGACGAGGAGCTCGACGCACTCGTCACGGCGGAGGTGCGACGGCCCTTCCGGCTGGACACCGAGGGCCCCTTCCGCGCCGTACTGCTGCGCCGCCGCGAGGACGCCGTGGCACTCGTCGTCACCCATCACATCGCCACCGACGCCTTCTCCCAGTGGCTGCTGTGGCGCGATCTGCTCCAGGCCTACGAAGCCTTCGCGACCGGTGCGCGCGAGCCCGCCTGGGAACCGCTGCCCGTCTCCTACGACGACTTCGTGGAGCGGGAACAGGTGCTCCTCGACTCCTCGCGCGGCAAGCGGCAGGCGGAGTTCTGGCAGGAGGAGGCAGCCGGGTCCCGGGCCGCGGAACTGCCCACCGACCGGCCCCGCCCGGCGGTGTCCTCGCAGTCCGGCGCGAGCCTGCTGCGCCGGCTGCCCGACCGGCTCTCCGACAAGGTGCTGCGCACCGCCGCGCGGCGCGGCGTCTCCCCGTTCGCCCTCACGCTCGGCGCCTTCCAGGCCCTGCTGCACCGCTGGGGCGGCCAGAGCGACTTCCTGCTCGCCTGCCCCGCGTCCACGCGGCGCTCCTCCGCTTCCGAGGTCGTGGGCTACTTCGTCAACCCGGTGCTGATCCGCGGCCGGTTCGACCGGGAGACCACCCTCGCGGACGCGATGGACCGGGCGGCCGACCGGGTCCGGCAGGCCACCGCGCGCGTCTCCTACCCGTACCCGCTGGTCGCCCGCGACGCGGCCACGCCGGGACCGCTCTACCGGATCTCCGTGACCATGGTCGCCACCGACCGGTTCGGGCCCGGCATGGGCGGCGCCGCCTCGGGCGAGCCGATGGACGTGGCGGGCATCGAGACGACGTACCTGGAGATCCCGCACCTCGAAGGCCAGTGCGACCTCTCGCTGGAGATCACCCGTGACGTGTACGGGCTCACGGTGGCCCTCCGCTACGACACAGACCTCTTCGAACGGGCCACGGCGGAGCGGCTGTTCGACCTCTTCATCCGGTTCGTCGAGGCGGCCGCGGACGATCCCGGCCGGCGTGTCGCCCGGATCCCGCTCACCGGCGACGCGGAACGCCGGGCGCTGCTCGCCCTGGGCAGCGGCGGACCCGGTGGCACGCCGTGACCGACCACGAGCGTCGTGCCGTGACCGACCACGAACGGCATGCCGTGACCGACCACGAACGGCATGCCGTGACCGACCACGAACGGCACCCCGTGACCGTTCTCCCCGTGATGGACCACGATCCCGGCAGGAGCGCCCGGCCATGACGCCACGACCGGTGCTCGACGGCATCCTCGACGCCATCGGTGACACACATCTGGTGGAACTGGGCGGCCTGCTGCCCCGCTTCCCCTCCCGGGTCCTCGCCAAGCTCGAGGGCTTCAACCCCGGCGGCAGCGTCAAGGACCGGTCCGCACTGTCCATGCTCCTCGGCCGGATCCGGGGCGGCGAGCTGATCCCCGGGCGGTCCACGGTCGTGGAGTCCAGCTCCGGCAACCTGGCCATCGGGATCGCGCAGATCTGCCGCTACTACGGGGTCGACTTCATCTGCGTGGTCGATCCCAAGACCACCCGGCAGAACCTGGCGATCCTGCGGGCCTACCAGGTCACCGTCGACATGGTCACCGAACCCGACCCGGAGACCGGCGCCTACCTGCCGGCCCGGCTCGCCCGGGTACGGGAACTGGTGGCCGCCCTGCCCGGCGCGTACTGGCCCAACCAGTACGCGAACCCGCTCAACCCGCGGGCCCACACCCGGACCATGCGGGAGATCGCCGAGGCGCTGGACGACCAGGTCGACTACCTGTTCTGCGCCACCGGCACCGGCGGAACCCTGCGCGGCTGCGCCGAGTACATCCGCGAGCACGGCCTGTCCACGACGCTCGTCGGCGTGGACGCGCTCGGCAGCGTGCTGTTCGGCGGCCCGCCGGGGCCCCGGCTGCTGCCCGGGCACGGCGCGGCGATCCGCCCGGCGCTCTTCGACCCCACGCTCGCCGACGAGGTGTTGCTGGTCTCCGACCTCGACTGCGTGGTCGGCTGCCGGACGCTGACGCAGCGCGAGGCGATCCTCGCGGGCGGCTCGTCCGGCGCCGTCACCACGGCGCTGCGGCGGTTCGCCGACCGCGTTCCGGCGGGCAGCACCTGCGTGCTGATCTTCCCGGACCGAGGCGACCGCTACCTCGACACGATCTACGACGACGCATGGGTGCGACGCCAGTTCGGCGAAGTGAGCCACCTGTGGAAGGAACCGGAGCACACCATGGCGGTGGGAACATGCTGATCATCGGCCACCAGACGGTCGCGGGACTCCTCGAAGGTCGCGAGAGGGAGGTCATCGACCTCGTCGCCGACGCCTACCGGCGCCACGACGAGGGCCGCACCAGCCTGCCGCACTCCGTCTTCCTGCGCTTCCCCGACCGGCCCCGGGACCGCATCATCGGCCTGCCCGGCTATCTCGGCGGCAGCGCGGACGGCGGCGAGGACGACATCGCCGGGATGAAGTGGATCGCCTCCTTCCCCGGCAACATCGCCTCCGGAGTACAGCGCGCCAGCGCCGCGATCCTGCTCAACAACCTGCGCAACGGACAGCCCGAGGCGCTCATCGAGGGCTCCCTGATCTCCGCCCAGCGCACCGCCGCCTCGGCCGCCGTCGGCGCCCGCACACTGCTCGGGGGCCGCAGGCCCTCCGGGATCACGCTCATCGGCTGCGGGGTCATCAACCGCGAGGTGCTGCGGTTCCTCGCCGTCGAGCACCCCGGCCTCGACCGGCTCGCGGTGTACGACACGGATGCCGAGCGGGCCAGGAAGTTCACCCAGGACAACGCCCGGCTGCTGCCGTCGGCCACCGTCCGGCACTGCGACACCCTCGACGACGCCCTGGCCGCCCACGACCTGGTGTCCCTCGCCACCACCGCCGCGACCCCGCACACCTCGCTGGACGCGTGCCCGCCCGGCACGGTGGTGCTGCACGTCTCCCTGCGCGACCTGACCGTGCGGGCCGTGCTCGACGCCCACAACGTCGTCGACGACCCCGACCACGTGTGCCGCGAGAACACCTCGGTGCACCTCGCCGAACTCGCCACCGACGGAAGGGACTTCATCGACGCGAGCATCGGCGCGCTGCTGCGCGGCACCGCGACGCTCGCCCCGCGCCCCGGCAAGCCGCTCGTCTACTCGCCCTTCGGGCTCGGCGTCCTCGACCTCGCGCTCGCCCGCTTCGTACGGGACCGGGCCCGCGCCGGGGGCCTGGGCAGCGAGGTCGCGGACTTCCTGCCGGCGCCCGCCGCTTAGCGATCCGAATCGGCCACCCGTAGGTACCCGCCCGCGCGGCACACATCCGCCTTCGTCGCGCAGCACCCGTCCTCCCCGCGCAGGGCCCGCACCGCCGTATGTGATGACCTTCCCTGGAGAAGAGATGACAGTCCCGCTGCACGAACTCGTCGCCCACCAGACCGCGTCGACTCCGCTCGCCGTCGCGGTCGACGGCGCCGAGGGGCCGCTGAGCTACGAAGCGCTCGACCGGCGCGCCAACCGGATCGCGCACCTCCTCGCGGCCCGTGGCGTCGGCGCGGAGGACCGGGTCGTCGTCTGCCTGCCGCGCGGCCACGACCTGGTCGCCGCGTTGCTCGGCGTGTGGAAGGCGGGCGCGGCCTATGTGCCGCTGGACGCCGGGCACCCACAGGAACGCACGGCGTGGGTGGTCGCCGACAGCGGTGCCCGCACGGTGGTGACGACCGCCGCCGACGCCGAGGGGTTCGAGGAGCTGCTGCCCGGCGGCGTGGTGGCCCTGGAGGCCGAGACGCTGGATGAATTCCCCGACACCGCACCCCAGTTGGAGGTGACGACCGCCCACGCCGCCTACCTCGCCTACACCTCGGGCTCGACCGGGCGTCCCAAGGGGGTGCTCGTGCAGCACGGGGGCATCGCGGGCCGCGTCGCCTGGTCGCTCGACCACCAGGGCCTGACGCCGGCGGACCGGGTGCTCCAGAAGACGGTGCTCACCTTCGACGCCGCCGCCTGGGAGCTGTTCACTCCGCTCGCCGCGGGAGCCACCGTCGTCATGGCACCGACGGGCGCCGAGGCCGACCCGGCGCTGCTCGTGCGGACGGTCGTCGACCAGCACATCACCGTCCTCCAGGGCGTTCCGTCCGTGCTGCGCCTGCTGGTGGCCGAGCCACACTGGGCGGACTGCGCGGACCTGCGTCTGGTGTGCTCGGCGGGCGAGCCGCTGGATGCCGAGCTCTGCCGCCGGCTCGCCGAACCGGGCGGCGCCCGGGTCTGGAACACGTACGGCCCCACCGAGTGCTCCATCGATGTCACCGCCCAGCTCTTCGACCCCGAGCGGCACACCGAGGCCGTCCCCATCGGACGCCCCCTTGACCATCTGCGCGTGTACGTCCTCGACGCCGAGTTCGACCCGGTGCCGATCGGCGTCGTGGGGGAGCTGTACGCGGCGGGTGAGGGCACGGCGCGCGGCTACGCGGGCCGTCCCGGGCAGACCGCCGAGCGCTTTCTGCCCGACCCGCACGGTCCGGCGGGCAGTCGGATGTACCGCACCGGCGACCTGGTGCGCTGGCGCTCCGACGGCGCCCTGGACTTCCTGGGCCGCGCCGACCAGCAGGTCAAGGTCAACGGCGTCCGGATCGAACCGGCGGAGGTGGAGGCCGCGTTGAACGCCCACCCCGATGTCCGAGGTGCCGTCGTCGACGCCCGCGTCGTCGGTGACGGCAAGCGGCTCGTGGCGTATCTGACGACGGGCCGCCGCATCCCCCGGGACGAGCTGCGCACCTTCCTGCGCGGCCGGCTGCCCGAGCCGATGATCCCCTCGCTCTTCGTGCCGCTGGACGCCTTCCCGCTGACCAGCAGCGGCAAGGTGAACCGCGCCGCGCTGCCCGACCCGGTTCCGGAGCAGGCACAGAACGCCGAGTACGTCGCACCCCGCACCCCCGCCGAACGGCTCGTCGCCCAGGTGTGGGAGCAGCTCCTGCAGGTCGAACAGGTCGGCGCGTACGACGACTTCTTCGCGCTCGGAGGCTCCTCCCTCGTCCTCACCCGGCTCGCGGACGCCCTGCGCAAGGCGTCCGGCGACGACATCCAACTCCGCGGCCTGTTCGGCGCGTTCACGGTCGAGGCGCAGGCCAGGCTCCTTGAGGACGCCCGGCCCGCCGTACCCGGCGTGACGCCGGTCGGCCGTGACGAGCCGCTGCCGCTCTCCTTCGGCCAGCACCGGCTGTGGTTCCTGGACCGCATGCACCCGGGCAGCCCCGAGTGGGTGGCCCCGTTCTTCCTGCGGCTGCCCCCCGGCACGACCAGTGCCGTCGTCCGGTCGGCCCTCGAGGCACTGGAGACCCGGCACGAGTCGCTGCGCACCCGGTACGTCGTGGAGGGCGAGGAACCCCGTCAGGTGGTCGTCGCACCGGGCGCTGTCGAGCTGCGGGTCGAGGACGCCTCGGAGGCCCACCTGGAGCGGCTGTTCGGCGAGCAGTTCGCCCGCGGCTTCGACCTCACGGACGGACCGTTGTGGCGGGCGCTGCTGGTCCGCGTCCCCAAGGGCGGCCCGGTGCTGCTGGTGACGGCTCATCACATCGCCACCGACGGCTGGTCGACCGTCGTCCTCGACCGCGAACTGCGCGAACTGTGCGCCGCGGCCACCGAGGGCCGTACCCCCGTACTGGAACAACTCCCGGTGCAGTACGCCGACTTCGCGGCCTGGCAGGCGGCCCACGCCTCCGACCTCTCCTCGTCGCGCGAACTGGACCACTGGAAGCAGGCCCTCGCGGGGCTGCCCGAGCTCAGACTCCCCACAGACCGCCCCCGGCCCGCCCAGCGCGACGCGCACGGCTCCGGCGTCCGGTTCTCCGTGCCCGCCTCCCTCGCCGACGCCCTGACCGGCATCGGGCGCCGGCACGGCGCGACCCCGTACGTGACCCTGCTCGCCGCTTTCGGCGCGCTGCTCGGGCGCTACAGCGGCCAGGACGACTTCGGCATCGGCAGCCCGGTGACCGGACGGACCCGCCCGGAGACCCAGCACACCGTCGGCTTCTTCCTCAACTCCCTCGTGATGCGCTGCGACCTGACCGGCGATCCGACCTTCGCCGAGCTCCTCCGGCGCGTCCGGGCCACGGTCATGGCCGGTTTCGCCCACCAGGAACTGCCCTTCGAACGGCTCGTGGACGAGCTCCAGCCCACCCGCGACCTCTCGCGCACCCCGCTCTACCAGGTCGCCTTCGACCTCCAGGACGAGGGCGCGACCTCGGTGGCCGCCGACGACGTCCTCATGGACGCCTTCCAGGGCGCCTGGCGGGTCGCCAAGACCGACCTCACGCTCTTCGTCTGGCGTCAGGGCGACGGCTCCCTGATCGGCGCCTTCGAGTACGCCACCTCTCTCTTCGACCACGACACCGTCGAGCGCCTGGCCCACCACTTCGTCCAGCTCCTCGAAGCGGTCGCCGCCGGCCCGGACACCTCCCTCTCCGCCGTCGACATCACCTCTGTCCAGGAACGCCGTCTGCTCAAGGCCTGGAACGACACGGCGGTGCCGGTGCGTGAGGTGTCGGTCCCGGAGCTGATCGCGGAGCGGGCTGCCGAGTCGCCCGACGCGGTGGCGGTCGAGGCGGACGGTGTCCGGCTGACGTTCCGTGAGTTGGCGGCGCGTTCCGATCGCCTTGCGGGCGTCCTGCGGGCGCGGGGCGTGGGCGCGGAGTCGTCGGTTGCGGTGTTGCTGGACCGTTCGGTGGATCTGGTGGTGGCGCTGTTGGCGGTGTGGCGGGCCGGGGCGGGCTATGTCCCGCTGGATCCGGTGCTGCCGCGCGAGCGTGTCGAGGGCATGCTGGAAGACGCCGGGGTGTCGGTCGCGGTGACGTCCGGGGCGTATGCCGATCGGTTCGCGATCGATGTCGTACGGGCGGACGAGGAGCACCCGGAGGCGGGGTCGCCCCTTCCGTCGGTGGACCTCGACTCACTGGCGTACACGATCTTCACGTCGGGTTCGACGGGTCGTCCGAAGGGTGTGCAGGTCACCCACCGAAGCCTCGCCAATCATGTGGACTGGGCGGTGCGGGAGTTGGCGTCGTGTGGTTCGGGTGGTGCGCCGGTGTTCTCGTCGGTGGCGTTCGACTTGGTGGTGCCGAATGTGTGGGCGCCGTTGGCTGCCGGGCAGCGGGTGTGGCTGTTCGACGGTGAGTTGACGGAGTTGGGGGAGGCGCTGGCGGAGGCCGGTTCGTTCTCGTTCCTGAAGTTGACACCCGGTCATCTGGACCTCGTCGGCGGTCAGTTGAGCGACCAGCAGATCCGCGCGCTCACGACGCGGATCGTGGTCGCGGGCGAGGCGCTCCCGGGAGCCCTCGTCGAGCGGTGGCGGCAACTCCTCGGCGACGGACGGGTCTGGAACGAGTACGGTCCGACCGAGGCGACCGTCGGCACGTGTGTCTTCCCGGTCGAGCGTGCCCACGACGGTGTCGTGCCCATCGGCCGTCCGCTGCCCAACGTCCATCTGCGCGTCCTGGACGCCGAGCTGCGGCCTGCCCCGGTCGGTGTCGTGGGGGAGCTGTACGTCGGCGGAACGGGCGTGGCGCGCGGGTACACCGGGGATGCGGCGCGTACGGCGGAGCGGTTCCTGCCGGACCCGTACGGCGAGCCGGGCGCCCGGCTGTACCGCAGCGGTGACCTGGCACGCTGGCGTGCGGATGGTGCGGTGGACTTCCTGGGCCGTATCGACGACCAGGTGAAGGTGCGTGGTTACCGCATCGAACTCGGAGAGATCCGGGCCGCGTTGACCGCGCAGCCTCAGGTGTCCGACGCGGCCGTGGTCGTGACCGACGACCAGCGTCTGGTCGGCTATGTGGTCGGCGAGACCGAGGGTGTACGCGAGGCCGTCGCGGCGGTGCTGCCCGAGTACATGGTGCCGTCCCTCCTCATCGTGCTGGACCGGATCCCGCTCACGGCGAACGGCAAGCTGGACCGGAGTGCGCTGCCGGACCCGGAGGCCCCCGGCACCGACAGCTACCTCGCGCCCCGCTCCGAGACCGAGGAGAGCATCGCCGCCATCTGGGGCCAGGTCCTCGGCCTGGACAAGGTCGGCGTCGAGGACAACTTCTTCGACCTCGGCGGCCACTCCATCCTCGCCGTCCGGCTGATCTCACGCCTCCAGACCGAGTACGACCTCGACCTTCCGGTGCGGGTCGCCTTCGAGCGCCCGACCGTGGCGCAGCTCGCGGTGGAGATCGAGGACCGGGTGCGGGCCGAGATCGACGCGCTCCTGACCGACGCCCGCTGAAGCCTGCCCATCCACCAGAAGGGACCCCCATCGCCATGGGATCCGCGCGACACCTCATCTCCCTCACCGACCTGACCGACGACCAACTGCGGGGCATCGTGGCGAGAGGCGTCGCCTTCGCCTCCGGCGCACGGGCGAACACCCTGGACGGCGCGGTCGCCGGCGTCTATTTCCGGCGTACGTCCACCCGGACCCGTACCGCTTTCACGGCGGGCGCGCTGCGGCTCGGCGCGCAGACCGTGACGTTCGGCCCCGGTGACCTGCAGACCAACACGGGCGAGACCAGCGAGGACACCGGGCGGGTGCTCGCCGGGATGCTGGACCTGCTGGTGGCGCGGACCGCCGACGCCACCGCCGAGCTGCGGACGTGGGCGGGCACCGGGGACATGTCGGTGATCAACGCGATGAGCGCCGAGGAGCATCCGACGCAGGGACTCACCGATCTGACCACCCTGCAAGAGCACTTCGGGCGGGTCGACGGCCTGCGGCTGCTGTACGTCGGCGAGGGCAACAACAGTGCCGCCGCGCTCGCGCTGGCCCTCACCCGGTTCCCGGGCACCGAGCTGGAGTTGCGCACCCCGCCCGGTTACGGCCTCGCGCCCGGCATCCTCGCCACGGCGGCCGAGCAGGCGGCCCGCAGCGGCGCCCAGGTGGCCGAGCGGCACCACATGCGCGAGCTGCCCGCCGACCTCGACGCCGTCTACACCACGCGCTGGCAGACCACCGGGACCAGCAAGCCGACCGCGGACTGGCGCGAGGTCTTCGCGCCGTTCCAGGTCACCCCGGCACTGTGGGAGACCAGCCCGAAGGCCGTCTTCCTGCACGACCTGCCCGCCCACCGCGGCGAGGAGGTCACCGCCGAGGTGCTCGACGGGCCGGCCAGCATCGCCTTCACGCAGGCCACGCACAAGCTGCACAGCGCGATGGCGGTCCTGGAGTGGTGCTGGGCGGGCGATCGATGAGTACGGAACTCCAGGCGCGGGACGGCGGCGAGGAGAAGCTGCCGCCGCTGCGCAGCAACGGGCGCTTCCGGCTGCTGTGGGGCGGTTCCGCGCTGTCGGTCATGGCGGAGCGCTCCTCCACCATGGCCTTCACCCTGCTGGTGCTCTGGCACACCGGGTCGAAGAGCGCCGCGGGGCTGGTCGGCTTCAGCGCCCTGCTGCCCATGCTGGTCATGCAGCTGCCCGCCGGGGTGCTGGTGGACCGCTGGGACAGACGGCGGGTGATGCTGGTGTGTGTGACGGGCCGGGCGCTGGCCATCGGCTCGGTCGCCGTCTCGCTCGTCGGGGACGAAGTGCGCGTCTGGCACATCGCGATCGTCGCCTTCGTCCAGGGCAGCCTCACCGTCTTCTACCAGCTGTCCGAACGGGCCGCCGTGCGCGGGGTCGTACCGCCCCAGCAGGTGTCCACCGCGATGGCGCAGAACGAGGCGCGCTCCCGCGCCGTGAACTTCGTCGGGCATCCCGCGAGCGGTGTGCTGTTCGGCCTGTCGGCCTGGGTGCCGTTCCTGACCAGCACCAGCCTGTACCTGATGTCCTTGCTGACACTGGCCCGGCTGCGGATTCCGAAGACGGAGCGGTCCGGCAAGGCCAAGAGCGCCCGCGGAATGCGCGAGGAGATCTCCGGCGGACTGCGCTGGGTGTGGCAACGCGCCTATTTCCGCTCGGCCCTGCTCATCATCGCGGGCAGCAACCTCGTCTTCCAGGGGCTCATCCTCACCGTCGCCGTCCTGGTCAGGGAGCAGGGCAGGCCGGCCAGCACGGTCGGCCTGATCATGGCGGCCGGCAGCATCGGCGGACTGCTCGGTGCCTTCAGCGGCGGCTGGTTGAGCAGACGGCTGCCGATGCGGCGCGTGATGATGTACGCGCATATCGCCTGGGCCCTGGTGATGCCCGGAACGGTGTTTCTCCTGCATCCCGTGACACTTGGGGTTCTTTTCTTCATAACGTCGCATATAGGAGCCGCTGTTACCGTCTGCGGCATGTCCCATCAGGTGCGCATCACACCCGACGCCATGCAGGGGAGGGTCGGCAGCGTCGTCATGCTCCTTGTCTCCGGGGCGAGTTCGCTCGGCGCGCTCGGCACCGGATATCTCCTCGAAGGCGTCGGCACGCGCGGGACACTGGCCATCGCATCCGGAGTGATGGCCCTGCTCGCCGTGGTGGCGACCGTCGTGTTCACCCGCCCCGGGGCGGAGCGCGAGGACCGGAGCGCCTTGGACGAGGCGTCCGGACCGCAGCGCGAGCTGACGGCCGGTCCCCCCACCACCATGACGCTACGGAGAATCGATGGATGACGCAGTGCGGCTGGAGTCGCTCACCAAGACCTATGGCTCGGGCAGCGGCGCGGTCAGCGCGTTGCGCGAGGTCGGCCTGTCCTTCCCGAGGGGCAGCTTCACGGCCGTCATGGGCCCCTCGGGGTCCGGCAAATCCACTCTGCTGCAGTGTGCCGCCGGGCTCGACCGGCCCACGTCCGGGCGGGTGTTCATCGACGGCACCGACATCGGCGGCCTGAACGAGACCCGATTGACCGAATTCCGCCGGGAGTCCACCGGATTCGTGTTCCAGGCGTTCAACCTGCTGCCCTCGCTGACGGCCGCGCAGAACGTCGGGCTCCCGCTGCGGCTGGCCGGCCGCAAGCCCGGCCGGCAGACCGTGCTGCGGGCGCTCGCCCAGGTCGGCCTGGAGGACCAGGCGGGCAAGCGGCCCAGCCAGCTCTCCGGCGGCCAGCAACAGCGGGTGGCGGTGGCCCGCGCCCTGGTCACCCGTCCCGCCGTGCTCTTCGCCGACGAGCCCACCGGCGCCCTCGACATCACCACGGGCCGTGAACTGCTGGAAGTGCTGCGGAAGTTGGTGGGCAGCCCGGTCACCGGCGGCCAGGGTGCCGACGATCCCGAGCTCGACGAGCCGACCACCATCGTGATGGTCACGCACGACCCGAACGTGGCCGCGTACGCGGACCGGGTGGTCTTCCTCGCCGACGGCGCGCTGGTCGGCGAGCTGACCTCGCCGACGGCCGAGGCGGTCGCCGCTCGCATGACCGATCTGGCGGTGTCGTAGTGCTCGGCATCGCCTTCCAGACCCTTCGCGCCCGCTGGGTGTCGTTCCTCGGCACCATCGTGGCGCTCGTGCTCGGCGTCGCGCAGCTCGCCGCGATGGGCGTACTGCTGATGACGATGCTCGACCTGCCCGACCGGCCGCCCGAGCGGTTCGCGGGGGCCTCCGCCGTGGTGCTGCCCACCGACCCCTCCTGGGACCCTGCCCACCACGACCTCGGCGTCCGCTCACTCCAGGAGGCCCAGGGCGTCTCCCAGGACCTGCTCGGCCGGGTGTCGGCCACCGGGGAAACCGTCGTCGACCGGGCCTTCTACGCCCAGCTGCACGACGGCCCGAAGAACCAGGTCGGCCACCCCTGGTCGGTCGCGCGCTTCGGCGGCTACAAACTGACGGACGGTCACCAGCCTGCTGGGGAGCGGGAGATCGTCGTCCCCTCCGAGCAGGCGCACACCGGCGAGAAGGTCACGGTGATGACCGCCACCGGCGTCTCCACGTACACGGTGTCCGGCACGGTCGCCCCGGTCGACTGGGAGAACGCGGTGTTCTTCGGCGACGCCGAGGCCGCCCGCATCTCCCCGCGCATCCAGGCCCTGGTCGCGCTCGGCCCGCTCGACCGGGTCCGCGCGGCCGTCGGCAAGGACGCGGAGGTCCTCACCGGCAAGGACCGGCACAAGGCCGACGCCAGCGAGGCCGAGGACCGCGAGACCCTCGACAACACCATCACGCTCGTCCCGGTGATGGCGTCCGTCGCGGGCACCACCTCCGTCTTCGTCGTCGCCTCCACCTTCGCCTTCGCCGTCATCCAGCGGCGCCGCGAGGTCGCCCTGCTGCGCACCGTCGGCGCCACGCCCAAGCAGGTCCGCCGCATGATCCGCGGCGAGGCCCTGCTCGTCGGCACCCTCGCCTCGGCGATCGGCACGGCCCTTGGCCTGTACGGGGCACAGCTGCTCACCGACATGCTCATCGACCTCGACATCTCGCCGCCGTGGTTCCGCGTCCGGCCTTCGCTGCACTGGACGGTGACCGCGCCGCTGGCCGGCGCGTTCCTCGTCGGTGTGCTGGTGGCGCTGTGCGGAGCGGCCGCCGCCGCGCACCGCGCCGGACGGGTACGGCCCGTCGAGGCGCTGCGCGAGGCCGCGGTCGACGACTCCGGCATGACACCGGGACGACTGTTGATCGGCGCCCTCGGCGTCGGCGGCGGCGTCGGCCTGGCCGCGTGGATCGCGGTCGGCAAACCGGCCACGATCCTCTCGCCCAACACCTACGTCACCGAGCTCCTCGTCCCCGTCCTGGCCGCCGCCGTCATCGCCCCGCTCGCGATCGGCCCCCTGGCCCGCCTGTTGATGTGGCCCTTCCGCAACTCCGCCGGGCCCACGGCGATGCTCGTCCGCGAGAGCGTGCTCACCTCGCGCCGCCGCACCGCCGCCACCGCGGCACCCATCCTGCTCACCGTGGGTCTCGCCCTGTCCCTGCTCGCTGCCACCGACTCGCTCGGTGCGGCCCGCGACCACGGACTGCGCAACCAGGTCGCCTCCGCGTACGCCCTCGCACCCGACGGAACCCCGGGCATCAGCCCCGAAGTCGTCGACCGGGTCAAGAAGATCGACGGCGTCCGGATCGCGGCACCCCTCCTCACCACCGTGTACACCCGCGACGAGAACCGCTACGACGAGAACGACGGCATGGTCGTGGACACCTCCGCGCTCAAGCGGACCATGGACCTCACCATCACCCAGGGCTCCCTCGACAAACTCGACGACAACAGCATCGCCGCCCCCGACCTGTGGGGCTGGGACGCCGGCACCGCGCAGAAGATCCTGCTCGGCGACGGCACTCGGGCCACGCTCAAGGTCGCGGCCGTCTACAAGGCGATGCGCGGCGAGGACGTCGCGTACCTCCCGGAACGCTTCGCCCCGTCCGCCGCCTACGCCCGCGACGGACTCGCCCGCCGCGCCTACATCACCCTCGATCCCGGCACGGACAAGGCGGCCGCCACCGCGGCCATCGCGAAGGCCGTCCAGGGCACCGGGGCACGCTTCCTGACCCGGGACCAGCTGGTCGCCTCGGAGAGTGCCTACGCCCGCCATCTGATCGAGGTCCGGCAGCGCTCCACCGCCGTGATCGTCGTGCTGTTCTGCTTCATCGCGATCCTCAACACCCTGCTCATGGCGACCTCCGACCGGCGCCGCGACCTGGCCGTGCTCCGCCTGGCGGGGGCCACCCCCAAGCAGGTCGTACGGTTCTTCGTCGCCGAGTCCCTGCTGGTGGCCGGCATCGGCATCGTCCTCGCCCTGCTCGCCTCCGCCCTCAACATCGCGGCCCTGTGGGCGGCGCTGCTGCAACTCTTCGGGACGACACCGATCGTGGCCCCCTGGCTCGTGGTGGTCGCTATCGCCGCCGTCTCCACCGTGCTCGCCGTCATCGGCACCGTACTGCCGGTCTCGGCCGCACTGCGCTCCCGGATCGTCCAACTGGTGGGCGCCCGCGAGTAACCCGGACGCTCCGCCCGAAGACCGCGCGCGACCTGGTCCCTCCCCCCGAGGGGACCAGGTCGCGCGCTTCTGCGTGCCCGCCCGAATGCCGGTGCAAGTGCCCCGCTGCGCACGACAGTTCGCGTAGAGGCCCGGTATAGGCCCCCACCGGAAGCTGACGGCGGATCCGAAACCCGATCCGTTGTCCGAACCGATGTCCGAACCGATGTCCGACAGGGAGAGCCGACATGGCTGACGAGCAGACCGACGACCGCGT
Source organism: Streptomyces sp. NPDC058246 (assembly GCF_042881985.1). Classification (NCBI taxonomy): domain Bacteria; kingdom Bacillati; phylum Actinomycetota; class Actinomycetes; order Kitasatosporales; family Streptomycetaceae; genus Streptomyces; species Streptomyces sp. NPDC058246. The sequence continues at coordinate 184,482 of NZ_JBHVWZ010000011.1, forward strand.
GTACCGGGTGGTGCTCAACGACGAGGAGCAGTACTCCCTCTGGGCCGCGGACCGGGACCTGCCCGCGGGCTGGCACGCGGAAGGCACCGAAGGGACCCGGCAGGAGTGCCTGGACCGCATCGAGGAGGTCTGGACGGACCTGCGCCCGGCGAGCCTGCGCCGCCGCATGGAGCAGGCCTCCGCCTGAGACGTGTCCGCACCCGAAGCCGTCGCCCGGGAGGCGCCCGCCTTCGAGGAGCACGCACACGCACAGCACCACAGCCGGAACACGAGAAGTACACCGTGGGGGAGGAGCGCTCAGCATGAGCACGGGCGGAGTTCGTACGGGCCAGGAAGCCGGGGACCAGCGCGAGGAACTGGTGCGCGCCCGGCTCGCCGGGGCCCGCCGGGGGCGGCGCGCCGCACTGCGGCGGGCGGACCGGGACGGCCCGCTGGCCCTCTCCCACGGCCAGCAGCAGATGTGGTTCCTCAGCCGCCTCGACCCGGACAGCTGGGAGTACAGCGTCCCGGTCGTGCTGCGGCTGCGGGGACCGCTCGACGTCGAGGCGCTGCGCCGCGGCTTCGAGGCCCTGCACTCCCGGCACGGGATCCTGCGCACCCGCTACCGTCTCGACGGCGCGGAGCCGGTCCAACTCATCGGCCCACCCGGCCCGTTCGACCTCCCGGTCGACGACCTGACGGACCTCGACGACCCCACGGAGCGGGAGCGCCGGGCGCTGAGCCTGGCCGAGGCCGAACCCGGCCGCCCCTTCGACCTGGAGCGGGACCGGCCGCTGCGCGCCCGGCTGATCCGTCTCGCGGACGACGATCACATCCTGGCCGTGGTGCTGCACCACGTCGCTTGCGACGAATGGTCCGTCGGTCTGCTGCTGAGCGAACTCTCCTCCGTGTACGGGGAGTTCACGGCGGGCAGGCCGGATCCGCTCGCCCCCGTCGACTTCCAGTACGCCGACTACGCGGCCTGGCAACGCTCCCGCCTAGCCGACGGCACGCTCGATCCCCAGCTCACCTACTGGAGGGAGCAGTTGGCCGGCATCACCCCGCTGGAGGTGCCTGCGGACCGCCCCCGCCCGGCCACCCGCAGCTGGGCGGGCGACGCCGTTCCCGTCACCCTCCCCGCCGCGCTCACCGAACGGCTGCGCGCCCTCGGCTCGGCGCACGGCGCCACCCTCTTCACGACCCTGCTCACCGGCTACCAGGCCCTGCTGGCCCGCTGCACCGGACGCACCGACATCCCCGTCGGCACCGTGGTCTCAGGGCGCGGGCGCCCCGAACTGGAGCAGTTGGTCGGGTACGCCATCAACACCCTCGTCCTGCGCGGCCGCTGGGACGGAGACCCCTCCTTCCGCACCCTGCTGGACGGGTCCCGTGCCACGGTCCTGGACGCCCTCGACCACCAGGAGTATCCCTTCGCCCGGCTGGTCGACGAGCTCCAGCCCGAACGCGACATGTCCCGCACCCCGCTGTGCCAGGTCGCCTTCACCCTCCACCAGGAGCGCACCGAGGCCTTCCGGCTCCCCGGAGTCGCCGCCGAACCACTGCGCGCCCCCTCCCGCGTCTCCCGCTTCGACCTCACCCTCCAGCTCGGCGAGCGGGCGGACGGCTCCGTGCACGGCACACTGGAGTACAGCACCGCGCTGTACGACCGCGCCACCGCCGAGCGGCTCGCCCGCCACTACGTAGGCCTGCTGGAGTCCGCCGCCGCCCACCCCGACCGCGCCCTGTCGCTGCTCGACCTCCTCGACGACACGGACCTGGCCGTCCTCGCGCCGGCGCCGCGCTCCTTCCCGGCACCGGACCGCTGCGTTCACGAGGTCTTCGAGGAGCGGGTGGCGGCGACCCCGGACGCCACCGCCGTCGTCCTCGGCGGACAGCGGCTCAGCTACGCCGAACTCGACGCCCGCGCCAACCGACTCGCCCATCATCTACGCGAACTCGGCGCAGGCCCAGACCAGTTGGTCGGCGTCAGTCTGGACCGGGGCATCGACCTCGTCCCCACCCTGATCGGCGTCCTCAAATCCGGCGCGGCCTACCTCCCGCTGGACCCCGAACACCCCGCGGACCGTCTCGCCTACACCCTCCAGGACGCGGGCGCCCGCGTCGTCGTGACCTCGGACGCGTACGCCGAGCGGCTCGCCGCCGCCCACGACGGCCCGCTGGTGAACCTGGACGGCGAGCGCGACCGCGCCGCCCTGGCCGCCGCACCCACCACCGCCCCGGCCTCCGGCGTCCACCCCGACGACCTGATCTACACCATCTACACCTCCGGCTCCACCGGCCGCCCCAAGGGCGTCGGTCTCACCCACGCGAACGTACTGCGCCTGTTCACCGTCACTGAGGAGCACTTCGGCTTCGACGCGCACGACGTCTGGCCGCTGTTCCACTCGTACGCCTTCGACATGTCGGTGTGGGAACTGTGGGGCGCCCTGCTGTACGGAGGCCGCCTGGTCGTCGTACCGCACGACGTCGCCCGCTCACCGGAGGACCTTCTGCGCCTGCTCGCCGACGAGCAGGTGACCGTCCTCAACCAGACCCCGTCCGGCTTCCGCGGCCTCGTCGCCCTCGCCGCCGACGGACACCCGCTGATCGACGAACTCGCCCTGCGCGTCGTCACGTTCGGCGGCGAGCGCCTCGACATGCCGGCCCTGCGCCCGTGGGTCGCCCGCCGGGGCCTCGACCGTACGGCGCTGATCAACCTGTACGGCATCACCGAGACCACCGTGCACACCACCTACCACCCGGTCACCGACGCCGACCTCACCGCCGACCACGGCAACGACGTCGGCGTCCCGCTGTCCGACCTCCAGGTCCAACTCCTCGGACCACAGGGTGAACTGGTGCCCATCGGCGTCCCCGGCGAGATCCACGTCGGCGGGCCCGGGGTCGCCCGTATGTACCTGGGCCGCCCCCGGCTCACCGCCGAGCGGTTCGTGCCCGACCCGTACGGACCGCCCGGGTCCCGCCTCTACCGCAGCGGCGACCTCGCGCGCCGGCGCCCCGACGGCGGCCTCGATTACCTCGGCCGCATCGACCACCAGGTCAAGATCCGCGGTCACCGCATCGAACTGGGTGAGATCAAGGCCGCGTTGACGGCCCACCCGCTGGTACGGGACGCGGTGGTCGTCGCCCGCGAGGACACCCCCGGCGACAAGCGGCTCGTCGCGTACGTCGTGCTCGCGGGCCAGGCCGTCGTGGCCCCCAGCGAACTACGCGCCCTGCTGGCCCGCACCCTGCCCGCCTACATGATCCCCACCGCCTTCCTGGCCCTCGGCAGGATCCCGCTCACCGTCAACGGCAAGCTCGACCAGGCCGCCCTGCCCGCCCCCGATCGGGGCGCACTCACCGTCGGTCGGAACCGAGTGGCCCCGCGCACCGCCGCCGAGGAACGGATGACCGAGGTCTGGCGCGACGTCCTCGGCGTCGACCGGGTCGGTGTCACGGACAGCTTCTTCGACCTGGGCGGCGACTCGCTCCGCGCCGTCGCCCTGGCCGCCGCGCTGCGCGACGCCGAGTACGACGTCACGGTCCGCGACGTCTTCGCGCACCGTACCCCGGCCGAGCTCGTGGAGTTCCTCACCGGACGCCCGGCCCCCGCCCGCCCCGAACCCGGCGTCGCCCCCTTCGCCCTCCTCACGGACGAAGACCGCGCACGCCTGCCCGAGGGAGTCGTCGACGCCTACCCGCTCGCCCAGGTGCAGCTCGGCATGGTCGTGGAGATGCTCGCCGACGACGGCCGCAACCACTACCACAACTCGACCTGCTTCCGGATCCTCGACGAGGATCCCTTCGTCCCCGAGGCGCTGGAGAAGGCCGTGGGGACCGTCATCGGCCGCCACGAGATCCTGCGCACCTCGTTCGCGCTGGACGGCTACTCGGCGCCCCTGCAACTCGTCCACGACCCGTCGCAGGTCAGCTCGACCCTCCGTACGCGAGACCTGACGGCCCTCGACTCCGAGGCGACCGAGGAGTCCCTGCGCGCCTTCATGGCCGAGGAGCGCGCCGAACTCTTCGACCTGACCCGCCCCCCGCTGATCCGCTTCACCGCGCACACCCGCGACGACGGCAGCTGGTGGCTCACCCTCACCGAATGCCACGCCGTCCTGGAGGGCTGGAGCCACCACTCCCTCCTCATGGAACTCGTCACCGCCTACCGGGACCTGCGCGACGGACGACCGCTCCAGGAGCCGGAGCCCGCCGCCGTGCGTTACGCGGACTTCGTCGCGGCCGAACTGAAGTCCCTCGACTCCGACGAGGACCGCGACTACTGGCGCGGCATCGTGGAGAGCCACCCCAAGTTCGTCCCGCCCGCCGGTTGGGGCGACGACCCGCTCACCACCCCTCGTGGCCTGCACCGCGCCTGGGTCCCGTACCACGACCTCGAAGCCGGGCTGCTCGCCCTGGCCGGCGAGGCCCGCGTCCCCATCAAGAGCGTGCTGCACGCCGCCCACCTCAAGGTCATGAGCCACCTGACCCCCGAGGAGACCTTCCGCACCGGCCTGGTCACCAACGCCCGCCCGGAGGCGGTCGGCGCCGAACGCGTCCACGGCGTCTACCTCAACCCCCTGCCCTTCGCCTTCCGACGCGGCGCCGCCACCTGGCGCGAGCTCGTCCGCCAGGTCTTCGACCAGGAGATCGAGGTCTGGCCGCACCGCCGCTACCCGCTCGGCGCCATGCAGCGCGAATTCGGCGCCGCCGAACGCCTCGTGGACGTCCGCTTCAGCTACCAGAACTTCCGCCAGGTCGACCAGGACCTCATCGACTACGCCGCGACCATCGACGACAGCCCGACCGAGTTCCCCCTCGGCGTCTCCACCCGCGCCGGCTTCATGGTGATCACCGCCAACCGGCACGTCATCGGCCGCACGGGCGTCGACCGGCTCGCCTCCATGTACCGCTCGGTCCTCGAGTCCATGGCCACGCACCCGGACGGAGACGCCGAGCAAACGCTCCTGCCCGACGGTGAACGGGAGTTGGTTCTCTCGTCCTGGAACGACACGGTGGTGCCGGTACGTGAGGTGTCGGTATCGGAGCTGATCGCGGAGCGGGCGGTCGAGGCGCCGGGTGCGGTGGCGGTGGAGGCGAAGGGTCTTCGTCTGACCTTCGCTGAGCTGGATGCGCGTGCCAATCGCCTCGCGGGCGTCCTGCGGGCGCGGGGCGTGGGCGCGGAGTCGTCGGTTGCGGTGTTGCTGGACCGTTCGGTGGATCTGGTGGTGGCGCTGTTGGCGGTGTGGCGGGCTGGGGCGGGCTATGTCCCGCTGGATCCGGTGCTGCCGCGCGAGCGTGTCGAGGGCATGTTGGAAGACGCCGGGGTGTCGGTCGCGGTGACGTCCGGGGCGTATGCCGATCGGTTCGCGATCGATGTCGTACGGGCGGACGAGGAGCACCCGGAGGCGGGGTCGCCCCTTCCGTCGGTGGACCTCGACTCACTGGCGTACACGATCTTCACCTCGGGTTCGACCGGCCGCCCGAAGGGTGTGCAGGTCACCCACCGAAGCCTCGCCAATCATGTGGACTGGGCAGTGCGGGAGTTGGCGTCCTGCGGTTCGGGCGGCGCGCCGGTGTTCTCGTCGGTGGCGTTCGACTTGGTGGTGCCGAATGTGTGGGCGCCGCTGGCTGCCGGGCAGCGGGTGTGGCTGTACGACGGTGAGCTGACGGAGTTGGGGGAGGCGCTGGCCAAGGCCGGTCCGTTCTCGTTCCTGAAGCTGACGCCAGGTCATCTCGAGGTGATCGGGGGTCAGTTGAGTGACGAGCGGATCCGCGCACTCACGACACGGATCGTAGTCGCGGGCGAGGCGCTTCCGGGTGCCCTTGTCGAGCGGTGGCGGCAACTCCTCGGCGACGGACGGGTCTGGAACGAGTACGGTCCGACCGAGGCGACCGTCGGCACGTGTGTCTTCCCGATCGAGGAGGCGCATGAGGGTGTCGTCCCGATCGGGCGTCCGCTGCCGAATATGACCATGCGTGTTCTGGATGCGCGATTGCTGCCCGTTCCGGTGGGTGTGGTGGGGGAGTTGTACGTCGGCGGAACCGGCGTGGCGCGCGGGTACACCGGTGATGCGGCGCGGACTGCGGAGCGCTTCCTGCCCGATCCGTACGGTGCGCCGGGTTCGCGGTTGTATCGCACCGGGGATCTGGCACGCTGGCGGGCGGATGGTGCGGTGGAGTTCCTGGGGCGTATCGACGACCAGGTGAAGGTGCGCGGCTACCGCATCGAACTCGGGGAGATACGGGCCGCGTTGATCGCGCGCCCGGAGGTCTCGGACGCCGCAGTGACCGTCACCGACGACCAGCGCCTGATCGCTTACGTCGTCGGTGGCGTCGAACGACTGCGTGAGGCTCTCGCGTCTGTGTTGCCCGAGTACATGGTGCCGTCCCTCTTCATCGAGCTGGACAGGATCCCGCTGACGGCGAACGGCAAGCTGGACCGGCGTGCCCTGCCCGACCCGGATCCCGGTGCCGCCACCGATACGTACATCGCACCCCGTACTGAGACTGAGGCCAGTATCGCCGCGGTCTGGGGTCAGGTCCTGGGCCTGGACAGGGTCGGTGTCGAGGACAACTTCTTCGACCTCGGCGGGCACTCCATCAAGGCCATCGCGCTGGTCGGCGCCCTGCGGGCCGAGGGGTTCGAGGCGGCGGTCGGCGATGTGTTCCGGCACCGGACCGTGGCGGGACTCGCGAACGCGCTGGGTACGGGTGCGGGTGGCGGCGAGGGAGACACCTCTGTCGTGGCCCCCTTCGCCCTGCTCTCCGAGGAGGACAGGGCCCGGCTCCCCCAGGGGCTGGCCGATGCCTTCCCGCTCGCGCAGGTGCAGCTGGGCATGCTGGTGGAGATGCTGGCCGACGACGGCCTGAACAAATACCACAACACCACGACGTTCCGGATCAGGGACGGACGGGCCTTCGACTCCGGCGCCCTGGAACAGGCGGCGCGGGCCCTGGTGGAGCGCCACGAGATGCTGCGGGCGTCGTTCGCGCTGGAGGACTACTCCGTACCGCTCCAGCTCATTCACCCGAGCGCGGACATCCCGGTCACGGTGCACGACCTGCGGGGCCGGGACGCGAAGAGCCAGGAGGCCGCTCGCCGCGAGCACGTCGTCGCGGAGCGCGCCGCCACGTTCGATCTCGCCCGTCCACCGCTGCTGCGGATCTCGGCGCTCGTCGAGTCGGACGAGGCCTGGTGGCTGTCGGTCAGCGTCTGCCACCCCATCACCGAAGGATGGAGCCACCGCTCGCTGCTGAGCGAGATCGTGGAGGGCTACCTGCGGGTCCGCGCCGGCGAACCGCTGCCCGCGCCCGAGATGCCCGCCGTGCGGTACGCGGACTTCGTGGCGGCCGAGCGCGCCTCCCTGGCGTCGGACGAGGACCGCTCGTACTGGCGCGGGGTCATCGAGGGGCACGCCAAGTTCGAACTGCCCTCCGGCTGGAGCGGCGGCGCCGTGACGCCCGGCCCCGCGCACACGGTCCGCGTGCCCCTCGCCGATCTCGCGCCGGCGTTGCGCGCCGCCGCGAGCGACACCGGCACCTCACTGAAGGCCGTGCTGCACGCGGCGCACCTGAAGGTCATGAGCCTGCTCACCCCCGAGGAGTCCTTCCACACCGGCCTGGTCTGCAGCGGACGCCCCGAGATCCTGGGCGCGGAGCGCGTGTACGGCATGTACCTCAACACGGTGCCGTTCGCCTTCCGGAGCGGCACCCGCACCTGGCGCGAACTCGTCCGCCAGGTCTACGACCAGGAAGCCACGCTCTGGCCCCATCGCCGGTTCCCGATGCCGGTCATGCAGCGTGAACTGGCGGACGGATCCCGCCTGCTGGACGTCCGCTTCAGCTATCTCGACCTCAAGGACGCCCAGGCCGAGTCCGACATCGTCGACGCGGACTCCGGCATGGGCGAGGGCGCCACCGAGTTCGGCCTCGCCGTGGCGGCCCGCGCGAGCGGCCTGCTCCTCACGGCCGATCCCCGCCGGCTCACCCCGGCCGCCGTCGACCGTCTCGCGTCGATGTACCGAGCCGTACTGGAAGCCCTGGCCCAGGACGTGGACGGGAACGCGGAGTCCACGTATCTGCCAGAGGTCGAACGGGAGCTGGTTCTCTCGTCCTGGAACGACACGGTGGTGCCGGTACGTGAGGTGTCGGTATCGGAGCTGATCGCGGAGCGGGCGTTCGAGGCGCCGGGTGCGGTGGCGGTGGAGGCGAAGGGTCTTCGTCTGACCTTCGCTGAGCTGGATGCGCGTGCCAATCGCCTCGCGGGAGTGCTCCGTTCACGAGGTGTGGGCGCGGAGTCCTCGGTGGCGGTGTTGCTGGACCGTTCGGTGGATCTGGTGGTGGCGCTGCTGGCGGTGTGGCGCGCTGGTGCCGGCTATCTGCCCCTCGATCCGGTGCTGCCGGTGGACCGGGTGGCGGGGATGCTGGCGGACGCGGGTGTGTCGGTGGCGGTGACGTCCGGTGCGTATGCCGACCGGTTCACGGTCGATGTCGTACGGGTGGATGAAACCCATCCGGAGGTGGATGTGTTGCTGCCGCCGGTGGGTCTGGACTCGCTGGCGTACACGATCTTCACCTCGGGTTCGACGGGCCGTCCGAAGGGTGTGCAGGTCACCCACCGAAGCCTGGCCAATCATGTGGACTGGGCGGTGCGGGAGTTGGCGTCGTGTGGTTCGGGTGGTGCGCCGGTGTTCTCGTCGGTGGCGTTCGACCTGGTGGTGCCGAATGTTTGGGCGCCGCTGGCTGCCGGGCAGCGGGTGTGGCTGTACGACGGTGAGTTGACGGAGCTGGGGGAGGCGCTGGCGGAGGCCGGTCCGTTCTCGTTCCTGAAGCTGACGCCCGGTCATCTCGAGGTGATCGGTGGCCAGTTGAGTGACGAGCGGATCGGCGCGCTCACGACCCGCATCGTTGTCGCGGGCGAGGCTCTTCCTGGCGCGTTGGTCGAGCGCTGGCGCCGTCTGCTCGGTGATGGGCGGCTTCTGAATGAGTACGGTCCGACCGAGGCGACCGTCGGCACGTGTGTCTTCCCGATCGAGGAGGCGCATGAGGGTGTCGTCCCGATCGGGCGTCCGCTGCCGAACATGACCATGCGTGTTCTGGATGCGCGACTGCTGCCCGTTCCGGTGGGTGTGGTGGGGGAGTTGTACGTCGGTGGTGCCGGCGTGGCGCGCGGGTACACCGGTGATGCGGCGCGGACGGCGGAGCGCTTCCTGCCGGACCCGTACGGCGAGCCGGGCGCCCGGTTGTATCGCACCGGGGATCTGGCACGCTGGCGGGCGGATGGTGCGGTGGAGTTCCTGGGGCGTATCGACGACCAGGTGAAGGTGCGCGGCTATCGCATCGAACTCGGCGAGATCCGGGCCGCGTTGATCGCGCAGGCGAAGGTCTCGGACGCCGCCGTGACCGTCACTGACGACCAGCGGCTGGTTGCCTATGTCGTCGGCGGAGAGCCGGACGCTCTCGCGGAGTCGCTGAACGGGACGCTCCCCGAGTACATGATCCCCTCGGTGTTCGTGCCGCTGCCCGAGATCCCGTTGACGGCGAACGGCAAGCTGGACCGGCGTGCCCTGCCCGACGCGGAGGCCACGACCACGGACACTTACGTAGCTCCCCGCTCCGACGCCGAGGAGAGCATCGCCGCCATCTGGGGTCAGGTCCTGGGCCTGGACAAGGTGGGCGTCGAGGACAACTTCTTCGACCTCGGCGGGCACTCCATCAAGGCCATCGCGCTGGTCGGCGCCCTGCGGGCCGAGGGGTTCGAGGCGGCGGTCAGTGATGTGTTCCGGCACCGGACCGTGGCAGGACTCGCCGCGGCGCTCGGCACCGGCACCGGCAGCGCTACGGACGGGCTGGACCGGTCCGCGCCCCCGGCCGTGGCGCCCTTCGCGCTGGTCTCCGCCCAGGTCAGGGACTCCGTCCCGGAGGGCGTCGTGGACGCGTACCCGCTCTCGCAGGTCCAGCTCGGCATGGTGCTGGAGATGCTGGCGGACGACGGCCTGAACAAGTACCACAACACCTCGACGTTCCGGATCAAGGACGGGCGGCCCTTCGACGAGGACGCGCTGGCCCGGGCCGCGCGCACGGTTGTGGAACGGCACGAGATGCTGCGTACCTCCATCGAGCTGGAGGACTTCGAGATACCGCTCCAGCTCGTACACGCGGTGGCCGACGCCCCGGTCGCCGTACGGGATCTGCGGGGCAGCTCCGCCGAGGAGTTCGAGGAGGCGCGGCGGGCCCACATCGCCCGGGAGCGCGGTGAGTTGTTCGATCTGAAGCGGGCGCCGCTGCTGCGGATCTCGGCGCTGGTCGAGTCGGACGAGGCCTGGCATCTCGGCTTCACGCACTGCCACGCCATCACCGAGGGCTGGAGCCAGCAGTCCCTCCTCATGGAGGTGCTCGGGCTCTACCACGCCTACGCGGCGGGGGTGCAGCCCGAGGCACCGGAACCCGTGCCCGTGCGGTACGCGGACTTCATCGCGGCCGAACTCGTCTCGCTGGACTCGGAGTACGACCGGGCGTACTGGCGGCGGATCGTCGGCGAGCACGCCCCGTGGAGCCTGCCGTCGGACTGGGGTGACACGCCCGGATCGCCGCGGGAGGACTTCAAGCTGTCGGTGGAGTTCCGTGACATCGAGGCGGAACTGCGCGCCTTGGCCGCCGAAACGGGGACCTCCTTCAAGGCGGTGCTGCTGGCCGCGCACCTCAAGGTGTTGAGCACTCTCACACACGAAGAGGCCTTCCACACCGGCGTGTTGTACAGCGCGCGACCCGAAGTGCCGGGCATCGAGCGGGTGTACGGCATGTACCTCAACACGCTCCCGTTCGCCCATCGGCGGGGCGCCCGCACCTGGGGCGAGCTCGTCCGCCAGGTCTTCGACCGTGAGGCCGAGGTGTACGGGCACCGGCGTCATCCGCTGCCCGCCGTGCAGCGGCTCGCGGGCGGTCGCCGGCTGTTCGACGTCATGTTCCGCTACCAGGACTTCCACCAGGTCGACACCGGCACGGTCGACGTGCGGGCCGGCGCCGGCGACAGCTCCAACGAGTTCACGTTGTCCCTGGCCAATGTGCCGGGGCGGCTCGTCCTGCGCGCGATCAGTACCGGACTGAGCCGGGCCAACGCCGAGCGGCTCGCCGGAATGTACCGGGCCGTGCTGGATTCCATGGCCGCGGGCCCGGACGGCGACGCGCAGGCGACCGTCGTTGCGGAGGCGGAGCGCACGCAGATCCTCCAGGACTGGAACGACACCGAGGTGGAGTGGGAATGAGCGAGCCCCGACCCCGACAGGGAACGAGCACACCCCGAGAAGGGGCGAGCAACTCCCTACAAGCGACGAGCACACCTCGAGAAGGGGCGAGCAACTCCCTACAAGCGACGAGCACACCCCGAGAAGGGGCGAGCAACTCCCTACAAGCGACGAGCACACCCCGACAAGGGACGAGCAACCCCCGACAAGGACCCCGGCGCGTCCACGAGGTGTTCGCGGACACCGCCGCCGCCCGCCCGGACACCGTGGCCGTCGAGGCGGCGGACGGGACCCTGACGTACGGCGACCTCGACCGGCAGGCCAACCGTGTGGCGCACCGGCTGCGTGCGGCGGGCGTGGGGCCCGAGTCGGTGGTCGGCGTGCTGCTGCGCCGCCGCCGGGGCCTGCTGCCCGTGCTCCTCGGCATCTGGAAGGCGGGCGGTTCCCATCTCCCGCTGGACCCCGCGCTGCCGCGCGACCGGCTCGCCTACATGCTGCGCGCGGCGGGCGCCCGGCTGGTGGTCACGGAGAGGGAACTGACGGACCGGATCGGCGGCGACTCCCAGGGGGAACGCGGGGGCGCCCCCGGCCGCGTACGCCCGGACGGCGGCGACTACGACGGCGCCCTCCTGGATCTGGATCGCGAGCAGGACGCCATCGCACGGCAGCGCGACTCCGTCCCGGACCTCGGTCCGGCGGACGGCCTCCAGCACAGCCTTGCCTACACCCTCTTCACCTCCGGTTCCACCGGCCGCCCCAAGGGAGTGCAGATCGCGCACCGCTCCCTGCTGAACCTGCTGTACTCGATGCGGGAGCGCTTCACGTCCGGGCCCGAACACACCTGGCTGGCGGCGACTTCGCTGTCGTTCGACATCTCGGCGGCGGAGCTGTACCTGCCGCTGATCACCGGTGGCCGGATCGTGCTCGCCGGTGACGGCCAGGCGGGCGACTCCGGAGCGCTGCTCGAGCTGATCGACGGCCGTGGTGTGACCCATGTGCAGGCCACCCCGGCCGGGTGGAAGCTGCTGCGGGCGGCGGGGTTCGAGCGCCGTCCGGTCACCGCGATCACGACCGGCGAGGCCTGCCCGCCGCCCCTCGCCCGGGAGTTGCACGCGCAGGTGGACCGCCTTGTCGACCTGTACGGTCCGACCGAGACCACCATCTGGGCCACCGGCTGGGAGGTCGAGCCCGACGTGGACACCGTGCCGATCGGCCGGCCGATCCACAACATGCGGGCCTATGTGCTCGACGCGGCGCTGCAACCCGTCCCGGTGGGTGTGGTCGGCGAACTGTATCTGGGCGGCGCAGGTGTGGCCCGCGGCTATGTGGGACGCCCCGCGCTCACCGGCGAACGGTTCCTGCCCGAGCCGTTCGGCGGGACTCCGGGCTCCCGTATGTACCGGACCGGCGACCTCGCCCGGTACCGCGTGGACGGTGAGCTGGAGTACCTGGGCCGCGAGGACCACCAGGTGAAGATCCGCGGCTACCGCATCGAACTGGGCGAGATCGAGGAGCGGTTGCTGACCCGGGAGGGTGTCCGCGACGCCGTCGTCGTGGTCCGTGAGGACGCCGGCGGCGAGAAGTGGCTGGCCGCGTACGTCGCCGCGGACCGGGCGTCGGGCCTGGACCAGGAGGCGTTGCGCGGCGGTCTCGCGGAGGAACTGCCCGCCTACATGGTGCCCGCCGCCTTCGTCCTCCTCGACGAACTGCCCCTCAACGCGGCCGGAAAGATCGACCGCAAGGCACTTCCCGCCCCCGGCCGTTCCGCGCTGCTCGCCGACCGGGCGTACGTTGCTCCCCGCACCCCCACCGAGCGACTGATGGCCGACGTCTGCGCCGAGGTGCTGGGGGTCCCGGACGTGGGCGTACGGGACCGGCTGGCCGATCTCGGCGCCGACTCCATGCGGATCGTCCACGTCCTCGCGGCGGCCCGCCGCGCGGGGCTCGGCATCACCCTGCGGATGCTTCTGGACAACGGCACCATCGAGGAACTGGCCGACGCCCTCGATGCGACGCGCCGGACGACCGGAGAGACCCAGGTCGCGACGGAACAGAGGACCGGAGAGACACAGACGGAGCGGAGGACCAGAAAGACGCAGACCGGAGAGACACAGACGGAGCGGAGGACCGGAGAGACGCAGACCGGAAAGACAGACACCGGAAAGACACAGACCGGAAAGACAGACACCGGAAAGACACAGACCGGAAAGACAGACACCGGAAAGACACAGACCGGAAAGACGACCAGGAAGACGCCACCGATGACGACGACAGCCGACAGCCGCGCCCTCAGCCGCGCCCTCTCCTCGGCCGAAGTCGCCCAGGTCATGGCGGAGCACCGGATCCCGGGCGCCGCCGTCGCGCTCCTGCGGGACGGCGAACCCGTCGGCGTCCACGCCTACGGCGTCCGCTCCACCGAGACGGGCGCGCCGGTCACGCTGCGCACCCGCTTCCAGGCGGGCTCGATCAGCAAGCACATCACGGCGTACGCCGCGCTCCGCCTGGTCGATCGCGGCGTCGTCGGCCTCGACACGGACCTGGACGGACTGCTCATCGGCCGTACGCTGCCGAAGCCGACCGGCGGCCGGGCCGTCACGCTGCGCCAGTGTCTGTCCAACACCTCGGGCCTGGTGGGCGGTCAGGCCACTTGGTGGCGTCCCGACGAGGCCATGCCGGACCTCGCCGGCATCCTGGACGAGGTCCGGGCGGAGCACGAGCCGGGCTCCCTGTTCCGCAAGGACGGCGCCCAGTGGGCGGTCGTGGAACAGCTTCTGGCCGATGTCACGGGCCGGGACTTCGACAAGGCCGTCCACGAGCTCGTGTTCCAGCCGCTCGGCATGCGGGACAGCGCCTTCGGGGCACCCGGCGCCCCGGACGCCGCGGCGGGACACGACCAGCACGGGCGCGAACTGTCCGGCGGCCATCGGGTGCGTCCGGTCCGGGCGGGCAGCGGTCTGTGGTCCACGCCCGCCGACCTGGCCGTCTTCGCCGCGGCGCTGCGCCGCGCCCACCGAGGCCTGTCCGAACTGTTGTCCGCGCGGCTCGCGGGCGTCATGCTCGCAGAGGCGTTTCCGGGCAGTTTCTACGGTTTGGGCACGGTGGTCGACGGCACACCGGGGGAGCCCGAGTTCGGCCACGGTGGCCAGACCGCCGGTTTCCGCGCGCTGACCTCGCTCCTCCTGCGCTCCGGTACCGGCTGCGTCGTCATGACGAACTCGGACAACGGCAAGCAGCTCCACCGGGCTGTCGCCGCCTCGCTCGGAAGGATCATTTCCGCCTAGCGCAAGGCACCGGTAAGCCAAAGAAGGCGACGGATAACGCAGGAATAACGGTCCTTCATAGTTTCTCCACCGAGCCAAGTTCCGCAGATGTCAGAACGGGGGGTGCCGAATGGACTTCCAAGTCCTCGGCCCGGTGGAAGCCCGCAAGGGTGGCGAAAGAATCGCACTGTCCGGATCCAAGGTGCACACGGTCCTCGCGAGCCTGTTGCTCGCCCGGGGGCGCGTCGTGTCCGACGAACGGCTGAGCTCCATGCTGTGGGGGTGGGAGCCGCCCGCCACGGCCGGAGCGCAGATCTACACCTACATGTCGCGCCTGCGCAAACTGCTGGGCGACGACGTCGAGATCGACCGGCGCCCGCCGGGGTACGTGCTGCGGGCGCCGCACAGCACGATCGACCTCCTGGAGTTCGAACAGCTGGACCGGGAGGGCCGTACGGCCCTGAGTCGCGGGCGCCATCGGGAGGCCAGCACCCTGCTGAGCCGGGCGCTCGGGCTGTGGCGCGGGGCCGCGCTCGGCAATGTGACGGAGTATCTGGCGGGGGCCGAGCTGGCCCGTCTCGAGGAGCAGCGGCTGCACGCCCTCGAGAGCCGCGTCGAGGCGGACCTGGAGCTCGGCCGGCACGAGCAGCTCACCGCCGAACTCACCGGCCTGGTCGCCGAGTTCCCGCTGCGCGAGAAGCTGCGCGCCCAGCTCATGACGGCCTTCTACCGCTGCGGCCAGCAGGCCGACGCGCTGAACACCTACCACGAGGGCCGCAAGGTCCTCGACGAACAGCTGGGCATCGAGCCCGGCGAAGCCCTCGGCGCCACCTACCAGGCCGTCCTCGTGGGCAGCCTTGGGGCCAGAAGCGGAGCCCCGGCCCGTACGACGCTCTCGGCGGCGTACGCGGACGGGGATGCCTACGACCCGTACGAGCCCCGCCCGGCCACGCTGCCGCCGGACATCGAGGACTTCATCGGCCGTGAGGAGGAACTGGCGGCCCTCTGCGGGCAGTTGGCCGAGTCCCGCAAGGGCGGCGGGCCGCGCGCCCTGCTGGTGACCGGCATGGCGGGGGTCGGCAAGACGGCGCTCGCGGTACGGGCCGCGCACCGCAGTGCCGCGCACTTCCCCGACGGCCAGCTCTTCGCCGAACTGGCCCACCCCGACGGCCGTCCCAAGAGGCTGGCCGAGGTCCTGACCGTCCTGCTGGGCGCTCTGGGCGCACCGGTCGACGGTACCGGCCGCAGCGCCGACCTCGACGAACTGATCCGCCGCTACCGCACCCGCACGGCGCGCAGGCGGCTGCTCGTGGTCCTCGACGGCGCCGTCGACAGCAGAGAGCTCGACCTGCTGCTGCCGGGGTCCGACGCGTCCGCCGTCCTCATCACCGGTCGCGCCCGACTGACCAGGGTGGCCCAGGCACGCACCACCGTCCTGACCCCGTTCGAGCGGGACAATTCATACGAGTTGCTCGCCGCCGGCGTCGGCCGCAGGCGGCTGCTCGCCGAGCCCGACGCCACGAACCAGGTCCTCGCCCACTGCGGAGGGCTGCCGCTCGCGGTGCGCATCGCGGGGAGCCGACTGGCCGCGCGACCGCACTGGCCGGTCTCCTGGCTGGCCGCCCGGCTCGCCGACCCCGAACACCGGCTGCGTGAACTCTCGTACGGCGGGCTGGAGTTGCGCCGTGCGCTGCTTCCGTCCTTGCGGCAGCTGCCCAGACCGGCCGGGCGTACGCTCGTGCGCCTGGCGGGGATCGGCACGGAGCCCTTCCCCGCCCAGCGCGCTGCCCGGCATCTCGCCGAGCCCGAGTCGGCGGCGGAGGAGAGCCTGGAACACCTCGTGGACGCGGCGCTGCTGGACATCTGTGGCGTCGACCGCCTCGGCCGTCCGCTGTACCGCTTCCACGAACTGATCCTGCTCTTCGCCGAATCCCTCGCGACTGCACATCGCGAACGGGAACGGTCCACAGCCGCGCACTGATGACAGCGTTGCCGGCCGCTCGGCGTCGGGCCTGAATCAGGCCGACGGAGGTCCGGCTCCGCGGTGGCGGAGCCGGACCGGCCGGTCGGCGGCGGATACCTCAGTGCCAGTCCTCTTCGTCGGGGCTGACGGCCGTCGTACCCGCCGGGCCGGCGGCGGTGCCGGCGGTGGCCAGGGAACCGGCCGCGCCGAGCGCGCAGAGCGCGATGAACCAGACTGTGACTATCCGCCCGATCGTCGTGCTCCAGATGTTCTGCATGACCACTCCTGAGTGTGTTGCCGTAGCGGGTGCGGGTGCGGGTGCGGGTGCGTGCGAGGGGACGGCGCCCGCCGGCGTCGTCCCTTTCGTTCGCAATCGAAACTAGGGACCGGCGACTTCGGACCACTATCGATCCGCCTTCGTCCCACACTCCGCCGTCGCTCCGACGCCCGGCCTCACCCGACGCCCGGCCTCACCCGGCGGTACCGCCTCACCCGGCGGTACCGCCTCGCCCGGTGGCGCGCTCACTTCGACGTACCGCCTCGCCGGACGGCGCGGTCACTCCGAGCCGCCCCGCCCGACGGCGCCGTCAGCCGGGCCCATCACCTCACCTCACCCCTCAGCGGCGTCGCCCGGAGGCCGCTGCCGCCGCCCGCGCCGTGCTCGCACGGTCCGGCGACGCATGTGCCGACGTGGACGGCTGCGCCGGGGGATGCGCCTGGGCCCTTTCGCCCGCCAGCCCTTCGAGGGCCCGGTCGACCCGCTCGAGCCAGGGCTTCACATCGATACGGGCGAAGCACTCCCGGGCCTCCGTCAGATGGTGCAGCGCGCGGGCACGATGACCGCACGTCCCGCACGCTTCGCCCAGCGCCAGCTTGATCTTCCCCTCCACCAGCGGATTGCTGACCTGGACCGCCGCGTCGAGGGCCTGCGTCAGCGTCATCCGGGCCTGTTCCCAGCGGCCCGCCCCGAGGCGCGCCTCCCCGAGCGCCAGCAGCCCGTGCGCGAGCCCCAGCGTGTCGGAGTTGTCCTGCACGATCCGCACCATGCGCAGCAGGGTCTCCTCGGCCCGCGCGAAACGGCCCTGGGCCACCAGCACCCGCCCCAGCCGGTGCGTGGCGAGGGCCAGACTGCGCGTGCCGCCCGCCCCGATGGCCTCCGCGACCCGCACGGACTCCCGGCCCAGCTCGGCCGCCCGGTCGACCTGACCGCGGTCCAGCTCGATCTGCGCCATGTTGTTGAGGACATGGGCCTCCGAGGAGAGGTCGCCCACCTCGCGGAAGACCTCCAGCGCCTCGGTACTGCGGCTCATCGCCCGGGTCAGCTCGCCGCGCATCTCGTCGATCATCGCCATGCTCCGCAGCACCAGCGCCCGCCCGTGCCGCTCGCCGGCCCGGGTGTGCAGGGCCAGCGCGGTGGCGAAGCGGTCGTCGGCCTCCGGGAAGCGCCGCAGCCGCATCTCCAGCGCGCCCAGGATGTGCAGCATCGCGGCCTGCCCGCGGACGTTCCCGGCGGTCCGCGCCGCGGCGAGGGCGCGCTCGGCGCAGGCACGCCAGTCGTCGGTGTGGTCCCGGGTCTCGAAGAGCACCACCGTGGACATGGTCAGATCCCAGGCCAGTTCGTCCAGGCCGAGCTCCGCCGCCTGCTCCACCACCGCGGACAGGGTGTGCCGCTCCGCCTCCAGCCACTCCAGCGGCCGGGCCGACAGCTCGGCGGCGGCCTCGTCGGGCACCGGGCGGCGCGGGGCCGTGCCGTGGATGATGCTGAAGTCGCCTCCGTAGAAACGCCGGTGGGCCAGCTCCGCCAGGGACAGCGCGGAGCGGAAGACCCGTTCGCGGGCCGCCCGCCGCTCCGGCTCGGACTCCTCGGCGTGGGTGCGCTCATGGGCGTACAGGCGCAGCAGGTTCTGGAAGCGGTAGCGCGGCCGGCCTCGCGCGTCCGCGCCGGTCACGTCCAGGAACTGGGCGTCCACCAACTGCTCCAGGAGCCGCTCCGCCGTCGCCGGATCCGCGTCGACGAGCGCGGCGCCCAACCAGGGCGCGAAGTCCGGCACTTCGAGGAGCCCGAGGAGGCGGTAGAGCCGCGCGGCTTCATCGCTCAGGCACCGATAGCTCAGCGCGAAGCCCGCTCTGACCTGCGACTCGCCCTCGCTCAGCTCGTCCAGCCGACGGCGTTCGTCGCTGAGCAGCGAGACGAGTCGCGCCACCGTCCAGTGCGGCTTGGCGGCGAGCCGGGCCCCGGCGATCCGCAGGGCCAGCGGCAGCCGGTCGCACAGTTCGGCGACCCTGGCGACGGACGCGGGATCGTCGGCGACGCGCCGCTCACCCACGATGCGACTGAGCAGCCCCACCGCCTCGGGCCCGGTCAGCCGGCCCAGCTGCACCCGGCACTGCGGCGGCCAGGCGACCAGCGCTGCGAGCTGCTCCCGGCTGGTGATCAGCACACAGCAGCCCGGGCTGCTCGGCAGCAGCGGCACGATGTGCGGATAGGAGTGCACGTTGTCGAGCACCACGAGCACCCGCCGCTCGGCCAGGATGCTGCGATACAGCGAGGCCCGCTCCTCGACACCCATCGGGATCCGGTCGCCCGGTACGCCCAGCGAGCGCAGGAAGCGGCCGAGGACCTCGCCGACGGGCGCCGGCTCATGGTTGTCGTCGTAACCGCGCAGATCGGCGAAGAGGTGACCGTCGGGGAAGTGCGCGGAGACGCTGTGCGCCCAGTGCACCGCCAGGCAGGTCTTGCCGAGTCCGCCGACTCCCGTGATGAGCCCGGCCGTCGGCCCGCGCACCTCGTCGGTACGCTCCAGCAGGGCGTCCAGCAGCGCCATCTCCCGTACGCGGCCGGTGAACCCCGGCACGTCCGGGGGAAGTTCGAACGGCTTGCCCACCGGGTCGCGGGGCCGCTCGCGCTCCGCCGCGGCGGGCTCCCGCTCGCCCGCCGCCGGTTCCACGTCGTCGTGCAGGATCGCGTCGTGCAACTCGCGTAGCGCGGGTCCCGGTTCGAGCCCGAGTTCATTGATGAACAGACGGCGCCCGAGACGGAACGTCTCCATGGCCTCGGCGCGGCGGCCGGAACGGTACTGCGCGGTGATCAGATGGAGCCGGGTGCGCTCACGCATGGGATGCGCGCGCACTGTGGCGTCGAGCTCCGGAATGATTCTCTGGTGGTGGCCGAGTTCCAGCTCGACGGCGATCGCGTCGTCATAGGTGTTGAGACGTAACTCCTCCAGGCGCCGTGCCTCGTCCTCCACGGCGGCGCCGGTCACCCCGGCCAGCGCCGGGCCCTGCCACAGCCGCAGCGCCTCTTCGTAATGCCGGGCGGCGTCGGACAGCCGCTTCTCCTGGACGGCTCGCTCGGCACTCGACACGAGCGCCGAGAATTCGAGGCTGTCCAGCCGATGTCCGGTCGCGCGGAGGAGATATCCGGGATGTGCGGTGACGATGACTTCCTCGGTGATTCCAGCTTTCCTGAATGATTTGCGCAAGGCGGCTATGCAAATCGATACCTGTGTACGTGCGGTGGCGGGCGGTTGGTCTCCCCAGACCGCGTCGACCAGCTTGTCGACCGAGACGGTCCGCTCCGGATTGAGCAACAAGAGCGCCAGAATGGTCCGGTGGCGCGGCCCGCCCACCTTCACCTGTCCGTCGTCCGCGAGCACGCCGAGCGGACCGAGAATCTTGAAGCGCAACGGCTTCTCCACTTGCCCTCCCCTGCTCCGAAGTCCCTGCCGGAGCTTGCGGGTGCCCCGTGATGGGCCATGGTTGATCCATTCTATCCGCCAGTGGATGTGGAATTGTTAATTCCATCGGAAGGGCCGGATTTGGCTCCTTCTGAATACGCGTCAGTAAGGGGCGTACGGGGTTAAGGGCATTGTTTGCCGAGTGGTAATCCCGGCAAATGTCATTTCCTGAACAAGTCTCACCTTTGATGAACGGAGTTCAGATATGTCCGCGGGGTTGTCCGAAGGCGCACCCGGCGGAGGATGTCCGAGGCGGTACGCGGCGCGGGGGCGGACGCATCCCTCAGGGCCGGTAGCGCAGCGGATGATCCTCCGGGACCTCCACGACCACGATCTCCGTCCCGTCCGGATCCGCGAGCCACATCTCGATCAGCCCCCACGGCTCCTTCACCGGCGGCCGCAGCACCTCGACACCGGCGGCCGTCAGCTCCTCGTACGCCGCGGAAGCGTCCGCGACCTGGAGCCACAGCTTGAGCGCGGGGGAGGGCGGCGTCTCGCAGCGCCCGGCGACCTCCAGGAAGCCGCCGCCGAGGAAGTACACGGTCCCGCGCTCGGGGCCCGTACCGAACTCGCGGTAGACGTCGAGGCCCAGCTGCTCCCCGTAGAAACGGCGCGAGCGCTCCGGGTCGGTGGGTCGCAAGAGGGTCCGGCTGCTCAGTACATGCACCATGCAGCCGCACCCTAGAGGAGGGTTAGGCTCGTCGGTGCCCGAGCCGCGCCACTGAACGGAGAACCGCTCCATGGACACCGCCGCCGCCACCGGACTGACCTTCCGCGACGCCACCGACAGCGACGTGGACGCCTTGGTCGCGCTGATCGAGTCGGCCTACCGCGGGGACTCCAGCCGGACCGGCTGGACCACGGAGGCGGACATCCTCGACGGACAGCGGACCGACCCGGAGGGCGTGCTCGCCGTCATCAAGTCCCCCGACAGCCGGCTGCTGACCGTCGAGCGGGACGGTGCGGTCATCGCCTGCTGCCAGCTCGAGCACCGCGGCGCCCACGCCTACTTCGGCATGTTCGCGGTCAGCCCCACCCTCCAGGGCGGCGGCCTCGGCAAGGTGATCATCGCGGAGGCCGAGCGGACGGCCCGCGAGACCTGGGGCGCCACGGAGATGCACATGACCGTGATCTCCGTACGCGACGACCTCATCGCCTGGTACGAGCGGCGCGGCTACCGCCGTACGGGAAAGATGACGCCGTTCCCGTACGGCGACGAGCGCTTCGGCATTCCGCAGCGCGACGACCTGCAGTTCGAACTGCTGGTCAAGCCCCTGGCGTGACGCCCGCGCGGTGCGGGGCCCTTGCTGTGGCGCTCACGTGGTGCGGCGCGCCGCGTGTGGTTTTCACGCGGTGAAGCGGCCGGTGCGCTTGATCTCGGGGTAGTCGGTGGTCGCGCCGTCCAGCTCCAGGGCACGCACCAGCCGCAGCTGGCCCAGAGTGTTCACCACCCAGCCGATGATCCGCAGGTCGGCCTTGCGGGCCTGCTCGACGACCTCCAGGGTCAGCCTGCGGATGTTGAGGCAGACGGTCCCGGCGCCGGCTTCGGTGGCGCGCTCCACGACATCGACTCCGTACCGGCTCGCGATCAGCGCGGTGCGGACGCCCGGCACCAGCCGGGCGACCTCGGCGATCGCCTCGTCGTGGAACGACGACACTTCCACCCGCCCGACCAGATCCCGCTGGTGCATGACCTCCGCCAGCGCCCTGGCCGCGGCCAGATCCTTGATCTCGGCCTGCAACGGCGTCGTGACGGCGTCCAGGACCTCCTCGAAGACGGGCACGCGCTCACCGCGCCCAGCGTCCAGCGCGCGCAGCTCGGAGAGCGTCTTCTCGGCGATCGGCCCCGAACCGTCGGTCGTACGGTCCACTTCGGCGTCGTGCATGACGACGAGGGCGCCGTCCTTGCTCAGGTGCAGATCGAGTTCGATCAGGTCGAGGCCCGCCTGCTGGGCGGCGACGAAGGAACGGAGGGTGTTCTCGGGCTCGACACCCATCACTCCGCGGTGACCGATGGTGAGGAAGTTCAAGATGCGACTCGCTTCCGTCGACGGCGGCTCGGCTCGCGCGTGGTGGTCCGACCGGGGCGTCCACGCGGCAAGGCCGCAGCCTAATGGCCCCCGTCTGCGATGTACCCGCTCGTACGCGGGTCAATGGCGGCGCCGGGCAAGGGGAGACCCGCCTCGGGACCCCGTGACGGGTCACTCTGGGGTGGGCGAGTCCTGGGCCGGTTGACCGAGGGCCACGACTCTTGCCCCTTGGCAGCCTGATGGCTAGTCATATTCCTGTTCCGGCAAGGAAGTTCACCCGCTCGCCTTGGAGAGTGCCGCGATGCCCATCGAACCCGCGCCCGACGTCCTCGCCCTCATCGACGCCATCCGGGCCCACTTCCCGGACCTCGGGGGAGCCGTCACCGACGCGGCCGAGGCCCGCCGCATCCTCGCCGCCGCACCGGAGTGGCCTTTCGAGCCGCCGACCGTGGGCTCGGTCGAGGACCGGGCGATAGCGGGGCCGACGGGCGCCCCGGACATTCCCCTGCGGATCTATCGACCGACGTCGGACCTCCATCGACCGACGTCGGACCTCCATCCACCGATGTCGGACCTCTCTCCACCGGCGTCGGACCCGAAC
Organism: Streptomyces sp. NPDC058246; assembly: GCF_042881985.1. Lineage (NCBI taxonomy): Bacteria > Bacillati > Actinomycetota > Actinomycetes > Kitasatosporales > Streptomycetaceae > Streptomyces > Streptomyces sp. NPDC058246. The sequence continues at coordinate 207,301 of NZ_JBHVWZ010000011.1, forward strand.
CCCGGCCCGGAGCCGACGCCGGAGCCGACGCGGTCACCCCTACCCCGCCCCACCGTCGTCTTCTTCCACGGCGGCGGCTGGGTCATCGGCGGCCTGGACACCCACGACCCCATCGCGCGTGCCCTGTGCCGGGACGCCGGCGCGGTCGTCGTGTCGGTCGACTACCGGCTCGCACCCGAGGCCCGATTCCCCGCGGCCGTCGACGACGCGTACGCCGCGGTGTGCTGGGCCGCCGAGCACGTCGGCGAACTGGGCGGGGATCCGGGCGCGTTGGTGGTCGCGGGCGACAGCGCCGGCGGAACCCTCGCGGCCGTCGCCGCACTGATCGCCCGCGACCGGGGCGGCCCCGCGCTCGCGCTGCAGGTGCTCGTCTACCCGGCGACCGACGTCCGCCCACGGCAGCGGGGCGGGGCACCTCACCAGGACGCATCCGGCGCTGGCGCATCCGGTGGAGGGGCGTCCGGTGGAGGGGCGTCCGGTGGAGGGGCGTCCGGCGGCAGTGCATCCGGTGGAAGCGCGTCCGGTGGAGGGCCGTCCGGCACCAGTGCATCCGGTGGAGGCTCGTCCGGCAGCGGCGCATCCGGCGGAGGTCCCTCCGGCACCAGCGCATCCGGCGGAGGCCCCTCCGGCACCGGCACCTCCGGCCGGCAGGGCACCGGTTACTTCCTCACGGCGGCCCACGGCCGCTGGTTCGCCGAGCAGTACTTCGGCACCGACGGCGACCGGGCGCACCCGTATGCCTCGCCTCTCCTGGCCGATCCACACGGTCTGCCGCCCGCCCACATCGTCACCGCGGGGTTCGACCTCCTCTGCGAGGAGGGGCGGGCGTACGCCGTGAAGCTGAGCAAATCGGGTATATCGGTCACCGAGGGTCACTATCCGGCCATGTTCCACGGCTTCTTCGGCTTCCCCGAGCTCCTCGCGGACGCCCGTGCCGCCCAGCGGCGCGTAGCGGAAGTAATCGCCTCCACGGTGCCCGGCAGGAAAAAGAGCGGTGGAAGCGGGGGTTGTGCAGGATAATCTCCCGAGTCTCCTCTTGCGGGAAGGAACCTCGTTTACATACGGTGTCCATACGCGAGGTTCTCCAGTGGAGGATGGGACATGACGGAAATTCTTGTGCAGGCGGGTACGGAGGAGCGGGTTCCTCCCGTGGCCAGGGTGGTGGAGCACCCGGCATGGCCCGTGCTCAAGGATGCCGTGGAGGAGATCCGGCCCTGGCAGGCCAAGGACGGCTCCATCGACTTCGAGGCGGAGGGTGCCCCCGACGCGTCCGACGCCGAGCTGGCCGTGCGCCGTGCCATAGACGCGATCGAGCAGCTCGCCCCGCTGCTGCCGCACGACGCGGCGTACCACGAGGCGCTCGTGAAGGATCTGCGCCGCTGGGCCGACGGCGGCTTCCAGGTGCCCGACTTCCTCGACTCGCTGCTGGCCTTCCAGCCGGCCGCGCACCGCGAGGACGGCCTCCAGCACCTGGTCGTCTTCCCGATGTACACGCAGAACGGCAATCCGAACCGCAACGTCGAAGCGGTCGTCCTGCGCATGGTGTGGCCGGACTGGCTGGCCGAACTGGAGCGCACCCGCTACGACAATCCGCTCTTCTGCGGTATCCGTTTCGAGGACTTCACCGCGGGCTACGACACCAATTCGGCCGTGCTCTTCCCGGAGACCATCGCCGTGCGCGAGGCGCCCGAGCGCTTCTCCTGGGGCGGCATCTTCTGCGACCGCGAGGCGGCCCGCTTCCGCGCCGTCACCGACGCCGCCGTGGACACGCTGGGCCTGGAGCTGCCCGAGGACATCGCCGCCATGGTCCACGACCAGGAGCGCTGCGAGCAGGCCTTCGTGCTGTGGGACATGGTCCACGACCGCACCCACAGCCACGGCGACCTGCCGTTCGACCCGTTCATGATCAAGCAGCGCCAGCCGTTCTGGATGTACGGCCTGGAGGAGCTGCGCTGCGACCTCACCGCCTTCAAGGAGGCCGTGAAGCTGGAGGCCGACGGCTTCCCGCAGGGCCGTGACGTGCAGTACGCGGTGCTCTTCGACCGGATGTTCCGCTTCCCCGTCACCGGCGACCGCGTCCGCAACTACGACGGCCTCGGCGGCCAGCTCCTCTTCGCCTACCTGCACAAGCACGACGTCGTCCGCTGGACGGACAACAAGCTGCACATCGACTGGCAGCGTGCCCCGCAGGTCACCAACCAGCTCTGCGCCGAGATCGAGGACCTCTACCGGGCCGGCATCGACCGCCCCAAGCTCGTCCACTGGTTCAAGGCGTACGAGCTGGTCTCCACCTACCTCGCCCCGCACCCCGGCTCCCGCTGGGCCAAGGGTCCGGACGCCCTCGACCTGACCCAGCCCCCGCGCAAGCTCGTCGACGACGTGCTTCCGGACGAGTTTCCGCTGAGCATGTTCTATGAGGCGCTCTCCAAGAAGCTGAAGAACGTGATCGCCTCCACCAAGGGCATCACCGCGGCCGGCGCCGAGCGGGTCGCCGCGTGAGCGCCCGCGTCCAGGACGCTCAGGAGGCGAAGATGACGGGCAACGGAGCTCTCAGCGGTGCGGTGATCGCGGTGGCCGGCGCGGGTGGACCCGCCGGGCGCGCGACACTCGCCCGGCTCGCCGACGCGGGCGCGACCGTCGTCGGCTCGGACAACGACCCCGAGCGGCTCGCGGAGGCCGTGGACGCCGCCCGCTACGGGCACGGCGGCGCCACCGTCGTAGGCGACACGGTCGACCTGCTCGACCTGCAGTCGACCCGTGACTGGGCCACCCGCATCGAGAAGGACTTCGGCCGCGTCGACGGCCTGGTCCACCTCGTCGGCGGCTGGCGCGGCAGCGAGACCTTCACCAAGACGAGCCTCGACGACTGGGACTTCCTGGAGCTGCTGCTCATCCGCACCGTGCAGCACACCACCCTCGCCTTCCACGAGGCGTTGCAGCGCAGCGACCGCGGCCGGTACGTCCTGATCAGCGCGGAGGGCGCGAGCAAGCCCACCGCGGGCAACGCCGCCTACGCCGCGGGCAAGGCCGCCGCCGAGGCGTGGACGCTGGCCATGGCCGACTTCTTCCGCAAGGCCGGGGGCGCGGACGGTCCGACGTCCGCGGCTGCCATCCTGGTGGTCAAGGCACTGGTGCACGACGCCATGCGCGCCGAGCGCCCGAATGCGAAGTTCGCGGGCTTCACGGACGTCAAGGATCTGGCCGAGTCCATCGCCGGCGTCTGGGACCAGCCCGCCGGTGAAGTGAACGGAAAACGTCTGTGGCTGACCGAGAAGCCGTGAACCCTCCGAAGACCGACGCCCGGCGTCACCACGACCCGGCCGTCCGCGGCTTCGCCAGCGACAACTACGCGGGGACCCACCCCGAGGTGCTCGCCGCCGTGGCCCTGGCCAACGGCGGACACCAGGTCGCGTACGGCGAGGACGACTACACGGCGAATCTCCAGCAGATCATCCGCAGCCACTTCGGTGCCACGGCCGAGGCCTTCCCGGTCTTCAACGGCACCGGGGCGAACGTGGTCGCGCTCCAGGCGGTCACCGACCGCTGGGGCGCGGTGATCTGCGCGGAGAGCGCGCACATCAACGTGGACGAGGGCGGCGCGCCCGAGCGCATGGGCGGCCTCAAGCTGCTCACGGTTCCCACGCCGGACGGGAAGCTCACCCCCGAGCTGATCGACCGGCAGGCGTACGGCTGGGACGACGAGCACCGCGCGATGCCGCAGGTCGTCTCGATCACCCAGAGCACCGAACTGGGCACCCTGTACACGCCAGAGGAGATCCGCGCGATCTGCGAGCACGCCCACGCGCACGGCATGAAGGTGCACCTGGACGGCTCCCGGATATCCAACGCCGCCGCCTCCCTGGACGTCCCGATGCGGACGTTCACCAACGCGGTCGGCGTCGACATCCTCTCCCTGGGCGGGACGAAGAACGGCGCGCTGTTCGGTGAGGCCGTCGTGGTCCTGAACCAGGACGCCGTCAGCCACATGAAGCATCTGCGCAAGCTGTCGATGCAGCTGGCCTCCAAGATGCGCTTCGTCTCCGTGCAGCTGGAGGCACTGCTCGCCAAGGACCTGTGGCTGCGCAACGCCCGGCACGCCAACGAGATGGCCCAGCGGCTCGCCGAGGGCGTCCGCGCGGTACACGGCGTGGAGATCCTCTACCCGGTCCAGGCCAACGCGGTCTTCGCGCGGCTGCCGCACGAGGTGAGCGAGCGGCTGCAGAAGCGTTACCGCTTCTACTTCTGGGACGAGGCCGCGGGCGACGTCCGCTGGATGTGCTCCTTCGACACGACCGAGGACGACGTCGACGGCTTCCTGGCGGCGCTCAAGGAAGAGATGGCCCACCACTAGCCCGAGTGGGACGGCAACCCAGGCACTTGTGCATAGATATACGGCCGACCGAAAAGTCATTGACGCTCGGTCGGTCGTATTCCTATGCTCTGCGGACATGGAGCTCATCCAGGAAACCCCTGACCTGTCCGCCTACTTGGCCGCCGACGAGGTCATCGACCATGAACACCCGGTCGTCCGGGAGGCGGCCGCGCACCTCGCCAAGGGTGTGGCGGATTCGTATGCCTATGCGCAAGCCGCGTACGAGTTCGTGCGCGACACCATTCCGCACTCGCAGGACGCCGGTGACCTCCGTGTCACCTGGCGCGCCTCCGACGTCCTGGAGTGGCGCACCGGCATCTGTCACGCCAAGGCGCACGCGCTGGCCGCGCTGCTGCGGGCCGAGGACATCCCGACCGCCCTCTGCTACCAGTCGCTGCTGCACGACGACGGAAGCGGGCGTGCCGTGCACGGCCTGGTCGCCGTCCGGTTCAACGGGGCCTGGCACCGACAGGACTGCCGTGGGAACAAGCCCGGCGTCGACGCCCGGTTCTCGCTCGACGGCGAGCGGCTGGCCTGGATCCCCGACCCGGAGTCCAGTGAGATGGACTACCCGGTGCTCTATGCTGAACCTCACCCGGCCGTTCTGCGCGCCCTCCAGGAGGCACCGGACCGGCCGTCCCTGTGGACGACGCTCCCCACCGCACTCTGAGGCAAGGCAGGCAAGGCGGACAATGACTCTCACGCTCACCGTGTCGGATGAGGTGCGCGCCCTCGCGCCCGGCTTCACCCACGTCGCCATCGAGGCGTACGGACTGGTCAACGGGCCCAGCACCGAAGCGACTTCGGCGCTGCTCGACGACGCGGCCCGCCGACTGGCCGTACGACTGGACGGCCGGCCTCCGCACGAGGACTCGCACATGGCGGCCTGGCGGGACGTCTACACCGCGTTCGGGTCCAAGCCCTCACGGACCCGCAACTCCGCTGAGGCGCTGGCCAAGCGCGCCCTCTCGGACGCCGGCCTGCCCCGGATCAATGTCCTCGTCGACGTCTACAACGCGATCAGCGTCGCCCATCTGATCCCGGTCGGCGGTGAGGACACCGCTCACATCCAGGGCGCGATGCGACTCGTACGCGCCACGGGCGCCGAGGACTTCGTGACCGTCGCGGGTGGCGAGAAGGTGGTCGAACATCCCGACGCGGGCGAGGTGGTGTGGTGCGACGACATGGGTGTGACCTGCCGCCGCTGGAACTGGCGCCAGGGCCCCCGCACCCGGCTCACCGAGGAATCCACCGCCGCGATCTTCCTGCTGGAAAGCCTGGCCCCCATGCCGGTCGCCGAGGTCGAGACCGCCGGCGCCGAACTCGCCGAGCTATTGGCGAAGTTCAGCCCCGGGGCTCAGCTCACCGTGCACGCCCCGGAGTGACGATTCGGCAGACCCGGCCGCGGCGGATACGACGATTCGGTGGACCGGAGTCGCGCCGGACGTGACGAATCGGCGGACCGGGGTCGCGCCGGACGTGAGGGCTCAGCGCCGGGCCTCTGCCGCCTTCACCTCTTCGGGGGTCGGGGCCGTGCCGCCGAGGTGGGCGGGCATCCACCAGGTGTCGTCCGCGCCCTTGGGGCGTACGGGATAGGCGCGCTGTGCGGCTTCCAGGAGCTCCTGGACGCGCCCGCGCAGCCGCCGTGTGATGGCGCCCGCGTACTGGTCCTGAGGCGCCTCCACCGGCTCGCCGACCCGGATGGTGACCGGGGTGTGGCTGCGCTTGAAGTTGCGCGGGTGGCCCTTGGTCCACAGCCGCTGGGTGCCCCACAGAGCCACCGGGATCAGCGGGACGCCGGCCTCCTGGGCCATGCGCGCGGCACCCGACTTGAAGCTCTTCAGCGTGAAGGACTGCGAGATGGTCGCCTCGGGGAAGACGCCGACGATCTCGCCGGAGCGCAGCGACTGCAGAGCGTGCGCGTACGCCGTCTCGCCCTGCGTGCGGTCCACCGGGATGTGCTTCATGCCCCGCATCAGCGGGCCGGAGATCTTGTGCCGGAAGACCGACTCCTTCGCCATGAAACGCACCAGGCGTTTTTGCGGCAGTGCGGCCAGACCGTCGAAGACGAAGTCCAGATAGCTGATGTGATTGCTGACCAGCACGGCACCGCCCGAGCGCGGAATGTTCTCCGACCCCTTGCAGTCGATCTTGAGGTCCCACGCTTTGAAAAGCAGTTGCGCGAAACCGACGACGGGACGGTAGACAAGCTCTGCCATGGACGGGGTGGACCCTTCTCTCTGCCTGGGAATGGGGTCTCCCGGCGGGAAAGTTACGCAGCCGTAGGTTTACGGCATTGCGCAGATCGTGCCCCAAGAACGGACGAGGGGCCAGTCCTGGTGCCGTGATCCGGCGAGATCCTTGTCACGTAACCCACTTGATCCACCTCGGGCTCTTAAGTCACCTTTACTCCGCCCGTACCGTGACGCGTCGTACGACCAGGTACAACTCGCATCCCAAGCAGTACCCGAACGCGGCATTGAGGAACGCGGCCGCGAGCGCGCAGCCGGTCGCCGCTAGCCCCAGCCACTGCGGCCCGGCCGTGTAGCCGATCAGCCCCACCACGGCGAACGCCAGCCCGACCGCCTGCGCGAACTGCGGCGGTTCGGGCGCCTCGAAGTCCTTCGGCGGCCCAAGTCGGGGGCGTACGGCCTTGCGGAACAGCCAGCCGTACGGGGAGCGCGTCACGCCACCCGCCGCGCCCAGCGCGAACGCCAGCGTCTGCCAGGCCAGCAGCCAGGGGCTCCCGGTGATCAGCACGACCGCCAGCGCCACGGTCGTCACGGCCGCTCCGAACCGCGGCCCCCTCACATCGATGTCCATGAACCAAGCATTCCGCACGAAGGCCGATTCCCGGCCCCGGGAATCTTTGCGGTCTCGTGAATGCTTGTGCAGATGATGACCGGACTTTTGGTGTGTGTGGCGGTGCTCGCGGTGGCGAGCGCGTACGGAGTGCTGCATCAGCGGCGGAGCGGGAGGGTGAGGGTGCGCGGGCGCGACGGCGGAAAGCGGCTCGGCGCGGCGGAGTTGGGGGAGGGGCTCGGCGAACGGGCCACGCTCGTCCAGTTCTCCAGCGCCTTCTGCGCTCCCTGCCGGGCGACGCGCAGGGTCCTCGGCGAGGTGGCCGAGATGGTGCCGGGCGTGTCCCATATCGAGATCGACGCCGAGGATCGCCTGGAGCTCGTGCGCGAACTCGACATCCTGAAGACGCCGACCGTGCTGGTGCTCGACGCGGAGGGACGGGTCGTCCGGCGCGCCACAGGTCAGCCGCGCAAGGCGGATGTGATCGCCGCGCTCGGAGAGGCCGTCTGACACGTGGCGATCATGGTGAGGCATCTCCCAGTTGCCAGGACGTACTTGACTGTGCACACCACCTATCGTCAGCCTGACCGTATGCCCCCGGAACTCCTTCTCTTCGAGCGTGTCCACGTGGACCTGGCCCGCACCGCGAGTGCGCGGTGTCCGGGCTGTTGAGCAGCCACGGACCCGCCCCCACTCGGCGGCTTTTTCCGAGCGGGGGGACCTCACGTCACTCCCCGCAGAAGGACAACTCCATGACGGCCACGCCCGATCTCCGTACCCCTCAGCTCGCCTCGCCGGACCTGCTGCGCTCCGTCTTCCGGCGGCACGCGGCCGGTGTCGCCGTGATCACGGCCCCTGGCGCCGGCGGTCCCGTCGGGTTCACCGCCACCTCCCTCACCTCGGTCTCCGCCGAGCCGCCGGTCGTCTCCTTCGGTATCGGCCTCGGCGCCTCCAGCTGGCCCGCGATCTCCGAGTCCGACCACATCGGCGTCCACATACTCGGCGAACACCAGCAGGAGCTGGCCGCCACCTTCGCCACGAGCGGCGCCGACCGCTTCGGCGCGCCCACCCGATGGCGTAAAGGGCCCGAAGGCGTTCCGGTCCTGGACGACGTCCTCGCCTGGCTGGTCTGCCGGGTCGTCGCGCGCGTGCCCGCCGGCGACCACCGCATCGTGCTGGCCGAGGTCGTCCTCGGCGACCCCTCGGGGGCGGGCCGCCCGCTCCTGTACCACCAGGGGCGCTTCAACGGCCTGCGCGACTGAAGCTCCCCGGCGGTGCGGGGCCTTCCTCCCCGGTCCTACTCGTCGGTTACGCAGCGTTGCCAAGGTCACAGTTCAAAGCGCTTGCTTAGTGGGCATTCAATGGGTGTACTGACGAGTAATATTTCGTTCGGAGCGCTGGCCGCCCCGACCGGGATCGGCCGCTTCAGGCGCCTATGCTGCCTGAAAGAAGGCAGCCCAGAAATGACGATGCAGTAGGAGAGCCGGCGTGAGCTTGAGGATCGTTGTCACTGTGAAGTACGTGCCCGACGCCACTGGCGACCGGCACTTCGCCGATGACCTGACCGTCGACCGTGACGACGTGGACGGTCTGCTCTCGGAGCTCGACGAATACGCGGTGGAGCAGGCGCTGCAGATCGCCGAGGACGCCGACGACGCCGAGATCACCGTGCTGACCGTCGGCCCCGAGGACGCCAAGGACGCGCTGCGCAAGGCGCTGTCCATGGGCGCGGACAAGGCCATCCACGTCGAGGACGACGACCTGCACGGCACCGACGCCATCGGCACCTCGCTGGTGCTGGCCAAGGCGATCGAGAAGGCCGGTTTCGACCTGGTCATCTCCGGCATGGCCTCCACCGACGGCACGGCCGGTATCGTTCCGGCGCTGCTGGCCGAGCGCCTGGGCGTCCCGCAGGTCACGCTGCTCTCCGAGGTCTCGGTCGCGGACGGCGTCGTCAAGGGCCGCCGTGACGGCGACACCGCCTCCGAGCAGCTCGAGGCCTCCCTCCCGGCCGTCGTGTCGGTCACCGACCAGTCGGGTGAGGCGCGTTACCCCTCCTTCAAGGGCATCATGGCCGCCAAGAAGAAGCCGGTGGAGTCCTGGGACCTGGAGGACCTGGAGATCGAGGCGGACGAGGTCGGCCTCGAGGGTGCCTGGACCAAGGTCGACTCCGCGGCCGAGCGCCCGGCGCGCACCGCCGGCACGATCGTCAAGGACGAGGGCGAGGGCGGCAAGCAGCTCGCTGAGTTCCTCGCGGGCCAGAAGTTCATCTAAGGCCCTTCTCGCTGACCGCCCCTCAGACTTCACACTTTGCAGGAGAGCAATCCCATGGCTGAAGTTCTCGTCTACGTCGACCACGTGGACGGTGCCGTCCGCAAGCCCACCCTGGAGCTGCTGACGCTGGCCCGCCGCATCGGCGAGCCCGTCGCCGTCGCCCTCGGCTCCGGTGCCGAGAACACCGCCGCCGCGCTCGCCGAGCACGGCGCGGTGAAGGTCCTCACGCATGACGCCGCCGAGTACGCCGACTACCTGGTCGTACCGAAGGTGGAAGCGCTGCAGGCCGCCTACGAGGCCGTCTCCCCGGCGGCCGTCCTCCTCCCGTCCTCCGCCGAGGCCAAGGAGATCGCCGCCCGTCTCGCCGTGCGCATCGGCGCCGGCATCATCACCGACGCCGTCGACCTGGAGGCAGGTGCGGAGGGTCCGGTGGCCACGCAGTCCGCGTTCGCCGCCTCCTTCACCACCAAGTCCCGTGTCTCCAAGGGCACCCCCGTCATCACGGTCAAGCCGAACTCGGCTCCCGTGGAGGCCGCCCCGGCCGCAGGCGCGGTCGAGGCGCTGTCCGTCTCCTTCTCGGAGAAGGCCACCGGCACCAAGGTCACCGCGCGCACCCCGCGCGAGTCGACCGGCCGCCCCGAGCTGACCGAGGCCGCGATCGTGGTCTCCGGCGGCCGTGGCGTCAACGGCGCCGAGAACTTCTCGATCATCGAGGGCCTCGCCGACTCCCTCGGCGCGGCCGTGGGTGCCTCGCGCGCGGCGGTCGACGCCGGCTGGTACCCGCACTCCAACCAGGTCGGCCAGACCGGTAAGTCCGTGTCCCCGCAGCTGTACATCGCCTCGGGCATCTCCGGCGCGATCCAGCACCGCGCCGGTATGCAGACGTCGAAGACGATCGTGGCGATCAACAAGGACGCCGAGGCCCCGATCTTCGACCTCGTCGACTACGGCGTGGTCGGCGACCTCTTCGAGGTCGTCCCGCAGCTCACCGACGAGATCAAGTCCCGCAAGGGCTGAGCGACTTCGCACTGCGAGGCCCCTGTGACCGTCCCGGTCGCAGGGGCCTCGCCCGCGTTCAGGGGCGCCCCGCGCAGGGGCACTGGCTCCGCACCCCAGGGCCGGCGTCGCCCGCACGATCAGAGGATCGATCGGGAAGTGCCCGTTCGAGGAGTACGTGTCGATCGGCCCCGCGTCAGGATGAGGGAGGGCGACCGCAGTGTGGAAGAAGGAACGGAGACGGGAGCGAACGCGCCGGGGCAACGGGGTGTCCCGCGATCCAAGAGGGTGTTGACCGGCGGGAAGTTCCCCAGATAACTTCATTCTACGGATTGTTGATTCCGTACTGCGGAAAAGTGGAGGGTGTGGGATGGGTCAGGGTCAGCAGGAGAAGGTGGCGACGAGCCTCGCGGGCGCCGTCAGCGAGGAGATCAGCGCCTCCCTCGCCCCGGTCGACGCCGAGCTGGAGCGCCGCTACCCCGGAGACCCCGGCACCCGGCAGCCCGTGCACACCGTGTACGTCCCCGGCGACGTGTTCGCCGCCGACACCATCCGCTCCTGGGGTGACCAGGCGCTCGCCGCCCTCGACCAGCACGCCCCGGACGCCGCCTCCTTCGCCGCCGTCCTCGGTCTCGGCGACGAGCTCGCCGGGCCCATCTACGACCGCGTACGGGCCAAGCTGGAGCGCGAACCCATCGAGGACCTGCGCGTCGACTTCGAGGACGGCTACGGCCCGCGCCCGGACGCCGAGGAGGACGAGGCGGCGGCGCGCGCGGCCCGGCTGATCGCGGAGGCGTACGAGAACGGCACGGCGGCTCCGTACATGGGCATCCGCATGAAGTGCATGGAGGCTCCGGTACGCGACCGCGGCATCCGCACCCTCGACATCTTCCTCACCGGCCTGATGGAGGCCGGCGGCCTGCCCGAGGGGCTCGTCCTGACGCTGCCGAAGGTGACGTACGCGGAGCAGGTCACCGCGATGGTCCGGCTCCTGGAGGAGTTCGAGAAGGCGCGCGGTCTGGAGCCCGGCCGGATCGGCTTCGAGATCCAGATCGAGACCAGCCAGTCCATCCTCGCCGCCGACGGCACCGCGACCGTCGCCCGCATGATCCAGGCCGCCGAGGGCCGTGCCACCGGTCTGCACTACGGCACCTTCGACTACAGCGCCTGCCTCGGCGTCTCCGCCGCCTACCAGGCCAGCGACCACCCCGCAGCCGACCACGCCAAGGCGATCATGCAGGTCGCCGCCGCCGGCACCGGGGTCCGTGTCTCCGACGGCTCCACCAACGTCCTGCCGATCGGCACGACCGAGAAGGTCCACGACGCCTGGCGCCTGCACTACGGCCTCACCCGCCGCGCCCTGGCCCGCGCCTACTACCAGGGCTGGGACATGCACCCCGGCCACATCCCCACCCGCTACGCGGCCGTCTTCGCCTTCTACCGCGAGGGCTTCGAGCAGGCCGCCGCCCGCCTCTCCCGCTACGCCAACCAGGCCGGCGGCGACGTCATGGACGAGCCCGCCACCGCCAAGGCCCTCAGCGGCTACCTCCTGCGCGGCCTGGACTGCGGCGCCCTGGACATCGCGGAGGTCGCCGGGGTCACGGGCCTGAAGCGGGCGGACCTGGAGGGCTTCGCGAGCCCGCGGCGGGGGGACCTGACGATCTCGGGCAAGTAGAAAGCGCCCCGTGGGGGGCGTGGCGCTGTGCCACTGTGTGGCTGGGAGGGGGCGCCCCGGTGATCACCGGGGAGCCCCCTCCTCGTACACCTTGCTCGGACAACCCCGCCGCGTGGGCGCGACCAGCCACCCGTGGCCCGCACTTTCACGACGCAACGACCGCCGACGGGACATCGTCGGGCGGCCGCCTGAGGAGTTCTGCGCTCGGGACCGCTTCGACGCGGGTGCGGACACCTCGTACTCCGCCATCTTGCGCGGGAGTTGGCGGGGGCGGACGGCGGAGCCGACGCCGAGCTCGGAGACCCGGCCCTCGAAATCCCGGAGTCTCAGGGGCAACAGCCGCTCCGCGTCCCGGAGTCCGGACTCCTTGGGCCATACGCCCGGACACCCCGACAGGTGATCGCGTGACGCCTCGGCGCGGCCGAGCGCTACGGGTGCACGAGGGCCCGGGCGCCCATGGGCTAGTCGTAGGGAGGCAGTTCTCCCGATCCGCGGGTGATCAGCCTTGTCGGGAGTTCGATGCGTTCCGGGGTGACGAGGGAGCCGTCGAGCTGGCGGAAGAGGCGTTCGGCGGCGGTGCGGCCGAGGGCGGCGGCGTCCTGGGCGACGACGGTCACGCCGGGCTGGAGGAGGTCGGCGAGTTCCAGGTCGTCGAAGCCGACGAGGGCAACGGGGCGGCCGCGTTCGGCGATGACGCGGACGACCGTGACGGTGACCCGGTTGTTGCCGGCGAAGACCGCGGTGACGGGTTCGGGGCCGGACAGCATGTCCTCGGCCGCCTTGCGCACCCGCTGCGGGTCGGTGACGCCGAGGGACATCCAGGCGTCCTCGACCGGTATGCCGGCGTCCTCCATGGCGGCGCGGTAGCCGCGCAGGCGCTCGGCGGCGGTGTGGATGCGGGGCATGTCGCCGATGAAGCCGATCCGGCGGTGGCCGTGCGCGATGAGATGGGCGACACCGTCGCGTGCACCGCCGAAGCTGTCCGACAGGACGACGTCGGCGTCGATCCTTCCGGCCGGGCGGTCCACGAACACCGTGGCGACGCCCGCCTTTATCTCGGGCTCCAGATAGCGGTGGTCGTCACCGGCCGGGATGATGACGAGTCCGTCCACGCGGCGCGCGCACAGGGCGAGGACCAGCTCCTGCTCGCGGTCCGGGTCCTCGGCGCTGGAACCGTTGATCAGCAGGGCGCCGTGTGCCCTGGCGACCTCCTCCACCGAGCGGCTCAGCGGCCCGTAGAAGGGGTCCGCGAGGTCCTCCAGGACGAGGCCGATGCTCGCGGTGCGGCCCTTGCGGAGCACCCGCGCGCTGTCGTTGCGGCGGAAGCCGAGGGCGTCGATGGCCTCCTGGACGCGGCGCTCGGTGTCCGGGGTGACCCCGGGCTCGCCGTTGACCACCCGCGAGACCGTCTTCAGGCCGACTCCGGCACGCGCCGCCACGTCCTTCATGGTCGGACGGTTTCCGTAGCGGTTCTCGGAGCGGCGGGCGGTCTCGGCCACGATGTGCTGTCCTGTCCTGTCGTCCACGGGATGCGTCGGTCCGTAGGGTTGTATGAGGATGTGGCGTCGAGCATAGAGCCTGGACAACGTTGTCAGATGCGGGAGAGACTGTCCACCGCAATCTCCGGCCTGCGCCTTCCCCCAAGGGCGCGTGGTCCCCGTCGACGCACGGCGCCTGCCTTGTGATGATCGACGGGGCTCAATCCTGCCCAGTCCCCGGCCGGGGACCCGGGCCCGCAGCGCGGCGGGCCCGTACGACACCGCCTTGGGAGATCTGACACTGATGCACACCGACCTCGTGGCCGCGCTCGACATCGGCGGCACCAAGATCGCCGGAGCGCTGGTGGACGGCCACGGCCGGATCCTGCTGCGCGCGCAGCGTGCGACGCCCGCGCAGGAGGACGGCGACACCGTGATGCGGGCCGTCGAGGACGTGATCAGCGAGCTGACGGTCTCCCCGCTGTGGAGCGGGGCGCGGACCGTGGGCATCGGCAGCGCGGGCCCGGTGGACGCCTCGGCGGGCACGGTGAGCCCGGTGAACGTGCCGGGCTGGCGCGAGTACCCGCTGGTCGAGCGGGTGCGCAAGGCCACCTCGGGGCTGCCCGTCGAGCTGATCGGCGATGGCGTGGCCATTACGGCGGCGGAGCACTGGCAGGGTGCCGCGCGCGGTCACGACAACGCGCTGTGCATGGTCGTGTCCACCGGTGTCGGCGGCGGACTCGTCCTCAACGGACAGCTGCACCCCGGCCCCACCGGCAACGCGGGCCACATCGGCCACATCAGCGTCGATCTGGACGGCGACCTCTGTCCGTGCGGCTCCCGCGGCTGCGTCGAGCGCATCGCGAGCGGCCCGAACATCGCGCGTCGCGCACTGGAGCGTGGCTGGCAGCCCGGTCCCGACGGCGACACCTCGGCCGCGGCGGTGGCCGAGGCCGCCCGCGCGGGCGACCCGGTGGCCGTGGCCTCCTTCGAACGGGCCGCGCAGGCGCTCGCGGCGGGCATCGCGGCGACCGCGACCCTCGTCGAGATCGACATCGCCGTCGTCGGCGGGGGCGTGGGCAAGGCGGGCGACGTCCTGTTCACGCCGCTGCGGGCCGCGCTGCGGGAGTACGCCACCTTGTCCTTCGTGCAGCGCCTGACCGTGGCGCCCGCGCTGATGGGCACGGACGCCGGTCTGGTCGGCGCGGCGGCGGCCGCGCTCAGCCGGAAGCCGAGCGCGACCGCCGCCGGGGTGAGTGGCTGAGGCCGACGGTTGTGGCCCCCTGTCCGGCTTCAGCAGCTGAGCTTCGCGTCCGCCCAGTCCGCGTGATCCGAGTTGATTCCGTCGCCGCCGTCGGTGACGACCAGCCGGACCACCTCGGCGCCGGTCACATCGGCCGAGATCGGCTGTGCCGGCATCGCGGTGGTGAGGACCCCGGTCGAGGCGACCTTGGTGCCGTCTGCCCAGATCTCGAAGGCGACGGTGCCATAGGCGTCCTTCTCGTCGTCGACACCGACGTCCGCGGTGACCGTCTCGCACGCCTTCCCGGTGTAGTACTCGACGGCGCTCTCGGCGTGCACGCCCAGCCCCTTGGCGTACACGACACCGCCGACAGTGATCGGATGACCGTCGCCCGCGCCGCTTTCACCGTTGCTGGTGTTGCGCTCGACCGGCCCCCAACCGTTGGTCGTCGACAGCCACGGCAGGTCACCGAGGTAGGAGCTTCCCGAGGGCGGTGCCACCACCACGGACGCCGCCAGCGGCAGAACGCTCTCGGCGCGTACGCCGGTCGGTGAGCGGTAGGCCGCCTTCAGTGTCAGGTCGTACGAACCCGTGGCCGTGCCCTTGGGTGCGGTGACCGTCCACCGCGTACGCAACGCCCTGCCCGTCGGCAGCGCGCCGCTGGTGGTCGGCGAGTTCGCCTCGACCTTCCAGCCCGCGGGCCCGGTCAGCGAGACGGCGACGCGCTGTGCCGGCGTACGGCCTCGGTCGGTCGCCGTCGACGTCAGCGACACCGCCTTGCCCGCCTCGACCAATGAGCCGCCGTCCAGGCCGAGTTCCACCGCCGGTGGGTTCTTGGCCCACCTGGTGTCGGCCGAGACCCGTACGAGGATGGTGTTGTGTGCGGGAACGGTCGCCGCGATGGTGCCCGCGGTGTTGTAGCTCCTGTGCCGCCACAGATCTCGCAGCGTGTACGCCTGCGCGGCGGGCAGTCCCACGGCCCGCGCGGTCGTGGCGATCCGCTGTGCGCTGCCCCTCTCGTTGAACAGCGCCACCGCCCTGCTGCCGTCCCTCATCTCCTTGGCGGCGACCCACCGGCCGCCTTCCGAGGAGAGCACCGCGCCCTGCTTGCCCAGCGGGTCCTGGTCGACCGCGATGACCTCCTTGTTGTCCAGGATGTCGAAGGTGGCCGCAGAGGCCTTGCGCAGGTCGGAGCCGATGAGCAGGGGTGCCGCCATGATCGACCACATCGAGAAGTGCGAGCGGTACTCGGTGTCGGTCATGCCGCCGTTGCCGACCTCCAGCATGTCCGGGTCGTTCCAGTGCCCCGGACCGGCGTACGGGGTGAGGGGCAGGTTCTGCTTGAGGATCGACAGCATCGAGCCCCAACTGTCGCTGATGTCCCCGGTCGTGCGCCACAGATGTCCGACGTCCGACGCCCATTGCCAGGGTTTGTTCTCCCCCCATTCGCAGAGGCTGTAGACGATCGGCCGCCCCGTCGCCTTCAGAGCGTCACGCATGGTCGTGTAGCGCAGCTTGGCGTCCACGCCCTGGTTGTTGCAGTTGTCGTACTTGAGGTAGTCGACTCCCCAGTCCGCGAACTGCCGGGCGTCGCTGTACTCGTGGCCGAGCGCGCCCGGGAACCCCGCGTC
Organism: Streptomyces sp. NPDC058246; assembly: GCF_042881985.1. Lineage (NCBI taxonomy): Bacteria > Bacillati > Actinomycetota > Actinomycetes > Kitasatosporales > Streptomycetaceae > Streptomyces > Streptomyces sp. NPDC058246. Next base: position 223,772 of record NZ_JBHVWZ010000011.1, read on the forward strand.
GTTGCAGGTCTTCGTGCCCGCGCTGGTGTAGATGCCGAGCTTGAGGCCCTTGGAGTGGACGTAGTCGGCGACTGCCTTGATTCCGCCAGGGAATCGCGCGGGGTCCGGCACCAACTTTCCGTTCGCGTCGCGTGCGGGCAGCGCCCAGCAGTCGTCGAGGTTGACGTACTGGTACCCCGCGTCCTTGAGTCCCTTCGCCACGAACAGGTCGGCGATGCCCTTGACCATGGCCTCGTTGAAGTCCGCGCCGCAACCGGTGGAGTTCCAGTTGTTGAAGCCCATCGGCGGAGTGAGCGCGAGGCCGTCGGCCAGGGCGGGGGAGGCCGGCTCATCGGCGGGAGCGGGGGAGGCCGGCTCGTCGGTGGGGGCGGCCAGGGCCGGCGCGGTGAGGCCGACCGTACACAACAGGGCCGCGGTGAGCGCTCCGAGGACTCTTCGGCGGGTCGTGCGGGTGTGAGGGTGACGCATCGTTACGTTCCTCCGAACACGCTAAAGGTGGGATGTCTTCATGCCCACGTCAACGGTGCGCGTTTACGGTAGGACCTGTCCAACTATGTTGGAAGAGAAGTGGTAACGGTTGTTCGATATCTCGTCGGAACCCTTGACGGCACTCCCACTTGGGAGTGAGATCCAAGCCTCGCGTTCGGTTGTGTTGGGTGGCACCCCGAGGAGGGGGACATGGCACAGTCATCGTCGAAAGGGCTTATCGTGCCCGGAGGCGTGTCAGGACATCGGATGTCCCGGCGAAATCTCTTGCGTGGTGCGGCCCTTGGGGCCGGCACGGTCACGCTTCCCGCCCTGCTCTCCGCCTGCGGCAACGGACCCGGTGGAAACAAGAACGAAGTCACCGTGGGGTCCAACGCCTCGGACCCGGTCCCCAAAAAGGCCTTCGCGGCGGCCTTCGCCGCGTACGAGAAGTCGTCCGGCAAGAAGGTCAAGGTCAACACCAAGGACCACAACGACTTCCAGGAGAACATCAACCGCTATCTCCAGGGCACGCCCGACGACGTCTTCATGTGGTTCGCCGGATATCGCATGCAGTATTTCGCGGAGAAGGGGCTCCTGCACGAGATCAGTGACGTGTGGAGCGGCTTCAGCGGATTCTCCGACGCGCTGAAGGAACAGTCCACGCACGCGGGCAAGCAGTACTTCGTGCCCTATTACTACTACCCGTGGGCCGTCTTCCACCGGAAGAGCCTCTTCCAGAGCAAGGGGTACCAACAGCCCAAGACCTGGGACGAGTTCATCGCGCTCGCCAAGAAGATGTCCAAGGACGGCACACCGGTCGCCTTCTGCGACAAGGACGGCTGGCCGGCGATGGGCACCTTCGACTACATCAACATGCGCCTGAACGGATACGACTTCCACAAGTCCCTGATGGCGGGCAAGGAGGCGTGGACCGACACCAAGGTCAAGAACGTCTTCGACACCTGGCGCGAACTCATGCCGTACTACCAGAAGGGCGCCCTCGGCCGCACCTGGGAGGAGGCCGGGCAGAGCCTCCAGCAACGCAAGACGGGCATGGCGGTCTTCGGAATGCCGCACCCCGGCACCCAGTTCCCCGCGAGTGAACGCGACGACATCGACTTCTTCGCCTTCCCCGAGATCGACCCGCAGTACGCGCAGGACGCCGTGGAGGCGCCCATCGACGGCTTCCTCGTCGCCAAGAAGTCGAAGAACCTCGACGGCGCCAAAGCCCTGCTGAAATGGCTCGGCACGCCCAAGGCCGAGGACACCTACCTCGCCCTCGACCCCAACAACGTGGCGGTCAACGACGGCGCCGACACCTCCCAATACACCGCCCTGCAGAAGAAATCGGCCCAGCTCGTCTCCGGCGCCAAACAGATCTCACAGTTCATGGACCGCGACACCCGGCCCGACTTCGCCTCGACCGTGATGATCAAGGCGATCCAGGACTTCATCGGAAATCCGAAGGACGTCGACGGTCTCTGCAACAGCATCGAACGACAGAAGAAGACCATCTTCTCGTCGCCCGTCGGCTGAACCTGGGGGAAGACGTTCCGTGGCGCTCACCAACCCGCGGCGCGCTGGACGACAGCGGCTGCGGCGGTTCACCCGCCGCGACGTCGTCGTCCTCGGCGTGCTCCTCGGCATCCCGATCCTGCTCGACATCGTCATCATCTGGGGCCCGACGCTGGCCTCCATCGGACTGTCCTTCACCTCCTGGGACGGCGTCGGCGACATCCACTGGGTCGGCGGCGACAACTACAAGAACATGGTCGAGAACTACCCGGTCTTCTGGCCGGCCGTCCGCCACAACGTCCTGTGGCTGCTGTTCCTCGGCCTGATCGCCACCCCGTTCGGGCTGTTCCTCGCGGTGCTCATCGACCGCGGCGTGCGCTTCAGCCGGTTCTACCAATCCGTGATCTACCTGCCGGTCGTGCTCTCGCTCGCCATCGTCGGCTTCATCGCCCAGCTGATCCTGGGCACCGACCAGGGCGTCGTCAACACGATCCTGAACAACCACGACAACCCGATCGACTGGCTCGGCGACTCGCACCTCAACCTCTGGATGATGATGATCGCGGCGAGCTGGCGGCACACGGGCTACGTCATGATCCTCTACCTCGCCGGGCTCAAGTCCGTCGACCCGCAGCTGAAGGAAGCCGCCGCGATCGACGGTGCCAACGAGCGGCAGACGTTCTTCCGCGTCGTCTTCCCGACCCTGCGCCCGGTCAACGTCATCGTCGGCGTGATCACGGTCATCGAGGCGCTGCGCGCCTTCGACATCGTCTACGCGGTCAACAAGGGCCGCAACGGCCTGGAACTTCTCTCGGTCCTCATCACGGACAACATCGTCGGCGAGGCCAGCCGCATCGGATTCGGCTCCGCGATCGCGGTCGTCCTGCTCACCGTCTCTCTGGGGTTCATCGTGACGTTCCTGGTCCAAGAGCTGCGAGGTGCGCGCGACCGATGACAGCAGATCTCCGCGCCGGCGCGCCCACGCGACGGGCCGCCACCCCCGTCGACGCTCCCAAGCCCCGAGCTCGACGCGGTCGTTGGGGGGTGCACATCTTCCTGATGGGCGTCTCCCTGGCCTTCCTCGCGCCCCTCCTGCTCGCCGTCTACGCCTCACTGCGCCCGTACGAGGACACGGCACAGCACGGCTACTTCTCGTTCCCCGAGCACCTGTCCTTCGGGTACTACCGCCGGGCCTACACCGAGTCCGGCATGGGCAAGTACTTCACCAACACGCTGCTGATCGCCGTACCCGGCGTACTGATCACCCTCTTCCTGGCCTCCTTCGTCGCCTTCGCGGTCTCCCGCCTGAAACTGCGCGGCGGCCTGGTCCTGCTGATGTTCTTCACGGCGGGCAATCTGCTGCCCCAACAGGTGATCGTCACCCCGCTGTACGTCCTGTTCAACAAGGTCCCGCTGCCGTGGTGGATGTCCGACTCGCTCACGATGTACGACTCCTACTGGGCCGTCATCATCGTCAACATCGGCTTCCAGCTGGGCTTCTGCGTCTTCGTGCTGGCCAACTTCATGCGCACGCTGCCGCAGGAGATCCTGGAGGCGGCCATCGTCGACGGTGCGGGCGTCTGGGCCCAGTTCTGGCGCATCACGCTCCCGCTGTGCCGCCCCGCCCTGGCGGCCCTGGCCACGCTCGAGTTCACCTGGATCTACAACGACTTCCTCTGGGCCCTGATCTTCATCTCCAACCCCGACAAGCTCCCGATCACGTCATCGCTGAACAACCTCCGCGGCCAGTTCTTCACCGACTACAACCTGCTGGCCGCGGGCTCGGTACTGGTGGCCCTGCCCACCATCCTGGTGTTCCTCCTGCTCCAGCGGCACTTCATCGCGGGGCTGACGCTGGGGTCGACGAAGGGGTGAGGGGAGCGAAACCGAACCCCGAGAGAGAATCCAAGGTGCCGCGCGGTCGGCGGAGCGCGTGAAGCGCCAGGAGAACCGGGACGAATTCGCGGAGATCAACAGCGCCCCCGCAGACTTCGGGCTGGGGGGCGTCTCGCTGTCGCGGTTCGCCGTCAGCCCGCGATGTCTCCGCTGAACTCAGGGAAGCCCAAGTCGAGGTTGTCGCTCGACCGCTGCACGGTGACAATGATCTTCTTGCCGTACTTCGTGTCCAGGCTGTTGTCGTTCGTCTTCACCGTCGTGACACCGGGGGCGAGGCGTCCTTCCAGCGGGGCGAGCCCGGTCTGGAACTCGGTGGTGTCGGCCTCGCCGCCGTTCGTCGCACCCTCGATGATCGTCGAGAGCTCGTCCAGCTTGACCGGCTGCTTGCCGGTGTTGGTCAGCTTCAGCCGTACCCGGAACTCGGTCGTCTTCGGGTCGTCCGTCGCGAAGTCCGCGTCGGTGAACGTCGTCCACGTCTTGGCATCGACGACCGTCACCTTCAGCCCGTCCGGCCACGTGTACGACTCGCCGAACGTGAGCCCCGTCGCCTTGCCCGCGGCCCCGTCCCCGCCCGTCCCAGCCTCGTCGGAGCAGTACGCCATCCAGTCCGCCTGACTGAGGCTCTCGTCCGTGCAGTCGACGTTCTTGTCCTTCTTGTCCTTCGTCTTGCCGGCCGAGACCGCCTTGTCCGGCGACTTCGGATCAGCCTTGTCGCCGCCGCCACCGCATGCGGTCAGGGCGGCCAGAAGCAGAGCAGCCGTGGCCGCGGTTGCACGAACGCGCATGATTCCCCCCAGGGTTGAGCTTGCGATGTGGCTCCTCGTCACGGGCAGGGCTCCTCGAACTTGTCCGCCTTCAACGTCACCGGCTGACCGTTGAGGGTGACACCGGCAGCCGGCGCCTGCGAGCACACCTTCCAGTTGCTCTCGACGAGCACCCAACGGTCCTCGTCGGAGGCGTCCTTGACGGTGAGCGACGTCCCCGAGTCGAGCGCACCGCGCGCGGCCTTCACCGACTTGCCCGCGAAGTCCGGCATCTTCCCGCCGGCAGCCGACGGGGCCGCCTCATCCTTCGCCGGGCACATCTCTTCCAGTTTCACCGCACCGAAGTCCAGCGTCGTATCCGTCGGCTGCGACGAGCCGGCCCTCACGTTCTGGCTGCACACCTTCCAGTTCCGGTCGAACGCCTGCATACGGTCCCGACCCAGCGAGTCATGCGACTTGAGGTCGTAGAAGCCCGCAGCCTGGGCGGCGTCCTGTGCGGACTGGAGGCCCATGCCGACGAAGTTCGGCACCGCCTTCTTCGCGGCGGGTCTGTCGTCCTTCGCCGCCCCCGTGCCGGTCGACGCCGCGGTGCCGGTGGTCTTGGCGTTTCCGGTCGGCTGGCAGGCGACGACGCCACCGACTGCGACTGTGAGCAGGATGGCGCTGATCATGCGGGTACGCACAGATTCCCCCCCGAGTGGTGCCAGTACAGGCGGAATACGCTAGACCACATGTGGTCGAACCGTGCCCGCCCGTCGCAGGGTCGTGACACAGGTACGGGCGGGCCACGCGAAACGCCACCCCGCCCTCGCCGCGGACGAGGCCCGCGACGACGTTGCCTCACTCATCGGCCGCCTGAGCGCAGCCCGCCTGGTCACATCCACATGAACCGGCTTCCTGCCCCGGACACCCAGGAACACCTCCCCCAACCCGCCGACTGGCGGCGCTCCTTGCCGTCGCGACGGCCCGGCTGCTCATCCTGCTGTCGCCCCGGCGCATCCGCCAGGTTCTCTCACTTGTGCGACGCGGCGCCGCCCCCGCCAGCACGGAGCAGGCCCTCGCGGCCCGGGGGACCGTCGTCGCGATTAGTGTGCGCTGCGCGGGCGAAGGCTGCCTGCAGCGTTCGGTGGCGACCGCACTCCTGTGCCGCCTGGGCGGAGCCTGGCCCGACTGGCGCACCGGTGTACGCACAGCACCGTTTGGCGCCCACGCCTGGGTGGAAGCCGAAGGCCGACCCGTCGGTGAGCCGTTCGGCGCCGGCTACCACCGAACACTCATGACAGTGCCGAGCCGCCCCCAGCAGCCCGATCGGCCGGGCCGCCACACAGCACAAGAGCATCCGCCCCACTCCAAGCGGCGTCCCTAGGTGGCCAGGCGGAATCTCGGCGTCGCGGCTCCACCGTCAGCAGCCTCACTCCGACACCCCACAACCGGCCTTCCTACGTCCGCGGCGCTGTGCCCACGATCGGGTTGAGCGGGGAGAGGGCGAGCTGTCCCGGCGCGGGGTGGTGGAGTGGTTCGGGCCGGCTGAGTGGAGGCGGGCCGCCGCGTGGAAGGAGACGTCGCCCGCGCGGAACGGGCGGCAGTCCGGTCCCATGCCCGCCTCGGTGTCCGGCCGGTCGTCGGCGGACGGCTCTCAGGAGCGGCGGCAGTGGAAGATTCCCCAGCTCGTGAGCCCCTTCCGGCAGGCTTCCACCCACAGCGGCAGGTTCTGGAGCAGACCCTGCAGATAGGCGGGGCTGATCACACCGGCGAGTTCCCTCGCCCGCTGCCCGGTCTCCTCGGTGAGGCGCAGGTAGTGGGTGAGCATCTGATCGCTGCGGTCATCGAAGTCGATCCGGGTCAGACCGAGTCCGGCGATGGTCTGACGGTAGAAGGCAGGCGTGGCGAACCCGTCCACCTCAAGACGGGCCACCGCAGCGCGCAGCGCGTCAGCGGGGGCCGCGTCGGCCGCCATCAGATCGGTGAAGACCAACTCTCCCCGCGTTTTCAGAACGCGAACCGCCTCGCCCAGAAGCTGGGTGCGGTCACCGCTATGACAGAAAGCCTCCTGTGACCACACGACGTCGAAGGACCCGGCCGGGTACGGGATGTCCTGGAAAGAGCCGGCGACGACCTCGATGAGCCCGTCCAGGCCCTGTTCGGCATTGGCCTGCCGGTGCCGCTCGTTCTGCGACTCGCTGATGTTCAGCGCCACCACCTTGCAGCCGAACTTGCCGGCCAGGTAGCGGGCCGGGCCGCCGTACCCGGAGCCCAGATCCAGCACCGTGCACCCAGGACCGAGACGGCCGGCGACCTTCGACGCCGCCAACTCGACCGTCCGGCGGGACGCGACCGCCACCGACTCGTTCCCGTGGACGTAGACACCGGTGTGAATGTCCTGACCGCCCCACACCGCGGCATAGAAGGCATCGACATCACCGGTCTCGTAGTAACGGCGCGCCGCCACCTCAGCCCTCGCCGCACCCTCACGACCCATAGCCGCCACCCCGCCGCCCCTTTCGCCCGCCAAAGGACACTTCAGTGCCGGAGCGGGACCTTAGCCGGGCCCTCACAAGACGTCAGGAACACCAAACAAGCCACGCCTCGGCGCCGGGCACACCGGCACCGCGGCACAATCCCGCGACTGGCCGCCCGGCCGGCCCGTCCAGGCAGCGGAGGGCGTCCTCCCCGCCCGTCCGCCCCGCCCGTCGGCCTCCGCCATGAAGAGCGCAGAGACCCGGAGAAGCCGCAGAGAAGCCGCTCCGCCCCGTACAACTACCAGGGCGCCGTACGCCAGTTCCGCGAGTGCATGGCCGTCCTGGGACACTACGATGTCTACGCACGATGACGTGGTGACGGAAGGCGGGGCATGACGAGCGGTGGGCATGACGAGGACTGGCTGGACCTCGCTGACGCCATTGAGGTGTTGCGAGCCCAGCTGTCGGAGGCACAGCACCGCGGCCAGGGCTCCGCACTGCGCTTTGTGCTGGGCGAGATCACCGCGGAGTTCGAGATCGAGCTGGTGCGGACCAGGAACGGCGGCGGGAAGCTGCGGTTCGGCGTCGTGGAGGCCGACGCCCACCGGGAGCGCTCGGCACGGTCCACCCAGCGTGTGACCCTGCGCCTCAACCCGGAACGTCACGGCGGCGGAGACGTGACCGTGGGCGACGTCGAGTAAGTCAAGCTGGCCGGGGGGGCGGGCTCATGCAGACACAGCAGGTCGTCCAGGTTCGCGGCCCAGGCTTCGGCAGCGGCTATCTGATCGCGCCGCGGCTCGTCCTGACCGCCGCGCATCTGCTGTCGCCGCGGGACGTGCAAGGGGGGATCACCGTGTCCCTCCCGGGGTCGTCCGAGCCGTCTTCCGCGAAGGTGCGGTGGCGACGCTATGACGACACCGTGGACGCCGCTCTGTTGGAGATCCCGGCCGACGACCCGCACTGGTCGACGCCCGAACGGCTGCGCGGCGCCCTCGGCCGTCGCCCGCAGCGCTGGGGCCGGTGTGTGACGGGCGGCTCCGAAATTCAGGTCGCCGCCTTGGGATTCCCGAGGCAGCAGAAGACGACCGCGCGCCGGAACGCGGAGCTGTTGATCGGCCGGATCAGGCCGCACGGCGGCGCGCCCTTCGAGATCCACGATGCCACCGGACTGCTGGACTTCGATATCGCGGGGCTCGACGAGGAGACCGCCGCGAAGACCACCCAGTGGTCCGGGATGTCCGGCGCGGCCGTCTTCCTGTCCGGCGAGCAGCTGCTGCTCGGCGTGGTGCGAGCGGACCGTCGGCCACGGCAGGGCACGCGGCTGACGTACACCCGCAGCGAGGACCTGCTGAGCTGTGACGACTTCCGGGCGGTGGTCCGCGAAGCGACCTCGGTCGACCCGCAGCCCGAACCGGCCGAGCTCGCCCGCCTGTTGGAGCCGGCGCCGCCCAAACGGGAGGTGGCCTCCCCCACCATGCTGCTGCGGGCCGACGCCGAGGTGGTCTCGTTCCACGGCAGACAGGACACGCTCGAGCACCTGGAGCGGTGGTGCTTGACGGATCCGGACGGCCTGCCCGCAGTCCGCGTACTCACCGCCCCGGGTGGGCAGGGCAAGACCCGGCTGGCACGGCAGCTGATGGCGCGGCTGCGGGATCGCGGCTGGGTCGCCGGCCAGGTGGTCCGCGAGCCGGGCGACCTGCACGTGCTGCGCGCCCTCCAGCACCCGCTGCTGTTGGTCGTCGACTACGCCGAGACCCGGCCCGACTTGGTCAGGAAGCTGCGGGAGCAGACCGAGCAGGCCGGACATCCGGTGCGCCTGCTGCTGCTCGCCCGCTCGCTCGGCTCCTGGCAGGACAGGGCGACCGGCGCCCTCCGCGAGATCAGGCTGCACGCGCTCAGCCCCGGTGTCGCGGACCGGGAGCACGCGTTCCGGACGGCGGCCCGTGACTTCTCCCGCCGCCTGGCGGAGGCGGCCGGCGACGGGGACATCGACTGGCCCGTGCTCGCGGACGCCGTCCCGGCCACCCGCCCCGGAGCGGGCCCGGGGGCCGAGACGGCACTGACCGTGCAGATGGCGGCCCTGGTCACGCTGCTGCGCCACGTTCGGATCCCCCAGCAGGACGAGGGATCGACCGGCGGTGACGCCCTGGAGGCCGAACTTCTGAGGCACGAGAAGAGGTACTGGCTGGACACCGCCGACGAGCGGGGTATGGGGCGGCGGGAAAGGAACCTGCTCGCGCAGGCGGTGGCGGCGGCCGTGCTGTGTCCCGCGCAGGAGGAGCGGGAGGCCCGGGGGACCATCGCCCGGCTGCTGCCCGATGAACCGCCGTGGCTGATCTCGGAGATCGCCGACTGGCTGCGCGACCTGTATCCGTCGTCCGAGGACCGCTACTGGGGCCAACTGGAGCCGGACCGGCTGGCCGAGTACCACGCTTCCGAACAGATCATCCGCGACGCGGGGCTGCTCGGGAGACTGTTCGCCAGGGCCCCTGACCACCAGCGCGCGCAGACCCTCACCGTGCTGGCACGCTCTGCCGTGGCGCACGCCAACGAGGACCGCACGCGCTGGGCGCACATCGTCATCGACCGGCTGCGCGAAGCGCTGCGCTCCGCGCCCGCCGACGCGCCCCTGACCGCCGCCATGCTGCGCGCACACTCCGACACACTGCCGGACCAGTCCCATGTGCTGCGCGAGTACGCCCTCGACGTCGCCCGCGAACTGAGCGGGCTGTGCCGCGCCACGGGCGACGACCCGCAGGCGCTCCGCGACCGCGCGTGGGCGCTGCACAACCTGGCCGAGCGGCACCTGGCGGTCGGCGACTGGGAGGACGCCCGGGAGGCGGCCGGCGATGCGGCGGCGCTCCGCGAGCGGCTGGCGGACGAGAGCGCGATGACGCACCGCGCGGACTGGGCCGACTCGCTGCGGGTGCTGTCGCACGCCTTGCGCATGACCGGACGCCTGATGGAGGCACACCGCGTCGGCGCTCAGGCGCTGGGCCTCTTCCGCGCGCTGACGGCCGCGGGCGGCGAGGAGGGGGAGAAACGTGAGAGCGGCCTGGTGCGGGCCCTCATCAACCAGTCACATGTGGTCTGGCAGCTCGACCCGAGCGCCATTCCCTTCGACCAGATCGCCAGGTCCGACGACCACACGGACGAGGCCGTCCGGCGCGCCCGCGAACTGGTGGCCGTACACCCCGACCTGGACCCGCTCCTGCTCCCCAAGGCGCTGGTGGCACGAGGTACGAACCTCTGGCGCCTGCGTCGTAATGCGGAGTCGTTGTCGCTGAGCGAGGAGGCGGTCGAGACCTCCCGCCAGTTGGCGAGAGAGAACCGCGACGCCTATTCCGCCGACCTCGCGCGCGCTTTGATGGGTCTGGCGGTCGACTACTACGCCGCCTCACGGCCAAGCGGCGAGTCCATGGCGCTGGAACGGGAGGCGATCGAGCTGCTGTGCCCGCTGGCCGGGGATCTGCCCGCGGTCCACCGCTCCACCCTGGCGCAGCTGCTGCACAACCTCGCCTGTGAGTACTCCGACGAGGGGGACGACGACGCGGCGCGGGAGTTCATCGGAGAGGCCATCAAGCATCGCCGGGCTCTGGCGCGCGATCCGTACGGGACCGGCGAGTCCGCCCTGGCCCATTCGGTCAGCATGCTCGCCACCTTCCACGCGCGTGGCGGCGACCACCAGGCGGCGGTGGAGCCTTTCAGGGAGGCGCTCGAGATCTACGCGTGCGCAAAGCTGCCGCTCAGCGCGAGCGACCAGCAGTCTCAGTCCCGAACCGCTCTCAATCTCGCCCGCTCCTACGACGTCCTGGGCCGCCCGACGGACGCGCTCGCCGCCCAGAACCAGGGCTTTGCCATCTGGCGCCGCCTCAGTGAGTACGCCCCCAGCCTCTACACACAGGGGTATGCCACCAGCCTCCACGATGGCTCCGACCTCTACTGGAAGCACGACCGGCACGTCGCGGTGCGCATCTTGCTCCGTCAGGCGCTGCCCCTCTACCGCCGGCTCTCCGACGCCGACGAGGAAGGACGTGAGGGGCTGGCCTCCTGTCTGCATGACCTCGGCAGCAGCTATGCGACGTCCTGGGCGACGGCCGACCGGGCGGTTCCCCCACTGCGGGAGGCGTATGAGCTGCGCATGGAGCTGTCGGCCCGCGACGCGACTCATGAGGAGGACCTGGCCAACACCTGCGCGGAGCTGAGCCGTGCGCTGCTGAAGACGAGCCGCTTCCGCGACGCCGTCCATATCTCGGAGCACGAGGTGCGCCTTCGGCGCCGGCTGATCATCGCGGACCGGGCCGGCCACGAGCAGCCCCTCTGCCACGCACTCCTGCGGCTGGCCGACGGGCGGGCCATGGCGGGGGACGAAGCCGCGGCCTGGCGCACCGCCCGTCAGGCGGAGGAGGCCTGCCAGGCGCTGGCCGGTCGCCCCGGCGAACCACCGGACCAGATCGCATGGTTCCTCTGCCGACTGGCCGGGACGCTGAGCCTGTGTGGCCGGCACGACGGGCGCCGGGCCGTCCGTGCGGTGGAACCGGCGCGGCGGGCCGTCCGCCTCTACCGGCGCATGGTGGACCAGGACCCGAGCAGGCAGGCCGATTTGAGATGGGCCGTCAGCAGGCTCGCGACGGTTCTGGACCGCCTCGGCCGCCACGCCGAGGCCACGGACGTACAGCTGCGAAGAGGAGCATGACGCCATGACATCACCACCCCCCGACGAGGAGCGGGATGAGTCGGCCGAGGAGATCCGGCGGGACGAGTCGGCCGAGGAGATCCGGCGGGATGAGTCGGCCGAGGAGATCCGTCGGGACGAGGAGTTCGCCGGCCGCCCGGCAGAACTGTGGTACGCGAATGTCGGCGAATTCGTCACCGACCGGTTGGCCTATTTCGTCCCCAGTCCCACCCCCGAATCCGGGCAAGTATGGTGCCCGCAGTGGTTTCGTCACCCTGTGGCGCTCTCCCGGCTGGACGCTTTGTGGCGTGCCTGGGAGGCGTTGCGCTGGGACGCCGGCCTGGGAATGTCGAGCTGGTGGATCAACCACTTCGAGCCGCATCTGCGTGCCCTGTCGGACCCCGTCACAGGGCCGTTCGCCCACTGCGTCGACGGCCACCGGAACAACGAGCCGCTGCTGCTCGCCCCCGCGCCGGAAGGGCTGTTCCGGGAAGAAAGGTGGCGGACGTCCCAGGACCCGTTCGCCCTCGACTGAGCCGGCCTGACATCTGCCGCCGAGGACTACGTGCGGCTGGTGCGCCGTGATGGGGCGAAGCCAGGGCCGCCGCCGGCGGTCATCTCATGTCGAGATGACCGTCATCTCTCATCATCTCCCCCGATGAGGAACGCCTCGCGGCGTGCACGGGTTGGGATCAGTAGGCGGCGATGTCGCCGCCGGGATCCACCGCCACGGATCGGAGTGCTCCCATGTCGATGTCATCGATCACGCGCACGCGTCCCGCGCCCACCGAAGACGCCCGGGTGGCGGACGCCCCGCGACCCAGCAGTCGGCACGTGGGCGGGTTCTGGACCGTTGCCGCGGTGTTCGTCACGGCCATGGCGTTCTCCACCGTCCCGACGCCGCTCTACCCGCTGTATCAGGCGCGGGACGGCTTCTCCACGTTCACGGTCACGGTGGTGTTCGGCGTCTACGCCGTAGGCGTGCTCGTCAGTCTGCTGTTGGCCGGGCATGTCTCGGACTGGATCGGCCGCAGGAAGGTGCTGGCCGCGGCGCTGGCGCTCGAGCTGATTGCCGCCGTGCTGTTCCTGGCCACGCCGGCGCTGCCGGTGCTCCTGGTCGCCCGGCTGGTCACCGGTCTCGGCGTCGGCATGCTCACCGCGACCGCCACCGCGTATCTGCACGACCTGCACACGGCACAGCGGCCCGGCGCTTCGGCGCAGCGGTTCGAGATCGTGTCGACGGCGGCGAACATCGGCGGCCTCGGCCTGGGCCCGCTCGTCGCCGGCCTCCTCGCCCAGTACTTCGGCGCGCCGCTGCGTCTGCCCTACGTCGTCTTCGCCGGCCTCCTGCTGCTGAGCGCCGCCGTCCTCGTCCTCGTACCGGAGACGGTCGAGAAGCCGGACGTCAGGCCCTCGTACCGGCCGCAGCGCGTCAGCGCCGACCACGGAGACCGCGCCGGATACATCGGCGCGGCAGCCGCGGGCTTCGCGTCCCTCGCGGTCTTCGGACTGTTCACCTCCCTGGTTCCCGGGTTCGTCGGTGGCACCCTGCATCACCCGTCCCGCGCGCTGGCCGGGCTGATCGTGTTCACCGTGTTCGGCGCCGCCGTGGCGGCCCAGACCCTCTGCGGCCGGCTCGGCGCCCCGGCGCGCCGGAACATCGGACTGTTCGCCCAGGGCGCCGGAGTGGTCGCCCTGACCGTCGGCATGCACATCGCCAACCTCCCCGTATTCCTCCTCGCCGGGATCGCCGCCGGCGTCGGCGCCGGGGTGCTGTTCAAGTCCGCCGTCGGATCCGTCGCCGCCATGGCCGCTCCCGCGCGGCGCGGCGAGGCCCTGGCCGGCCTGTTCTTGGTGTCCTACCTGGGCCTTGCCCTGCTTCCCGTCGGTCTCGGAGTCGCCAGCCGCTACACCACGGTGACCACCGCGACGACCTGGTTCACGGGGGTCGTGGTCGCCCTGCTCGCCGTCGTCGCGGTGCTCACACGCCGCCGCGCGGAAGGCGCCTGAGGCCCGCCGCCACACGGCCCTCGGTCGGCCCAACCCGGCGCAGGCCGGCTGTGGGAGGCGGCCGCCAGGGCTCGGCCCGGTGTTGGATGGGGCGGGCAGTGACGCCTGCGCCGACCGACGGCGATGTCGGCGCGGACGGGACGTGACGCCTGTGAGGGCCGGCAGTGATGTCTGTGCCACCAGGACGTGCCACCGGCGAAGCCGGACGGTGCGCGACCACCCGAGGGGAGGAGAGACGATGCCGGATCAGTCCCCGAGAGCCGGTCGCCCGCGCAGCGAGCAGGCGCGCGGCGCCGTCCTGAGCGCGTGCACCGAGCTGCTGAGGCAGGGCGGCCTGCGTGCGACGACGACCGACCGGATCGCCGCCCTGAGCGGGGTGAGCAAGGCGACGATCTACAAGTGGTGGCCGAACAAGTACGCCGTCGCGGTCGAGGCATTCCTTTCCCGGATGTACGCCGAGTCGCCCGACCCGGACACCGGCTCGTCCTTCGAGGACTTCCGGCTCGCCGTGCGCGGCATGATGCGGTTCTCCGCGAGCCCCGACGGCCGGATCTTCGCCCAGTTGGTGGCGGAGGCGCAGAACGACCCGGCGGTGGCCGCGGAGCTGCGCGAGCGGCTGATCGCCCCCCGGCGGGCGTTGGTGCGGGTCATCTGGGACCGTGGCGTCGCGCGGGGGGAGCTGCGCGAGGACGTCGACCCCGAGGTGGCCCTCGACCTGCTCTTCGGTCCCACGATGTACCGGCTGGTCGCCGGGCACGCGCCACTGGACGAGACGGCGGCGGACGACATCGTCAGGGCCGCGCTGAGCGGCCTGGCCCGCTGACCCGAGCCCATTCCCTGCGCCTACGCCGGACTCAGGTCCAGAATCCTATTTCTACATATACATAGCTACATAAAAAAGAGATTAGGGAAGAAATCCGGAATTCCGGACACCTAGCCATTCGTTCACCCGATAGTGAACGAAACGTTCAGTTTCGATCGGAGGATCGCCATGCGAATGACCACACTGGGAATGACCAACCTGAAGGTGTCCCGCATCGCCTTCGGCACCTGGCAACTGGGCGGGGACTGGGGCGGCTTCGCCGAGGACGAGGCGAAGGCCGCGATCCGCCGGGCGCGCGAACTCGGTGTCACCTTCTTCGACACCGCTCAGGCGTACGGCTTCGGCGCGTCGGAGCGACTGCTGGGCGACGCCCTGCGTGACGAACTGCGCGGCAACCGGGACGAGTTGGTGATCGCCACCAAGGGCGGACTGCGCAGGACCGACACCGGTGTCGCCCGTGACGCCAGCCCGCAGGCGCTGCGCGAGGGCGTGGACGCCAGCCTGACCGCGCTGGGTGTCGACCACATCGATCTCTACCAGATGCACTGGCCGGATCCGAAGGTTCCGGTCGCCGAGACCGCGGGCGCGCTGCGGGAGCTGCTCGAGGCCGGCAAGATCCGGCACGTGGGCGTGTCCAACTACGACGCCGGGCAGATGGCCGAGTTCTCCCGGACCCTGCCGGTGGAGACGCTGCAGCCGCCGTACCACCTCTTCCGGCGCGAGATCGAGGACACGGTCCTGCCCTACACCCGGCGCCACGACATCGGCGTGCTCGTCTACGGCCCGCTCGCGCACGGCCTGCTGACCGGGGCGCTCGACGAGGACACGGTCTTCGCCGACGACGACTGGCGCAGCAAGAGCAGCGTGTTCCGGGGTGAGGCGTACCGTCGCAACCTGCTCGTCGTAAGGGAGGTGGAGGAGTTCGCCGGCGAGCTGGGGGCGACGGTCAGCCAGCTGGCCATCGCCTGGACCCTGGCCCAGCCCGGCGTGCAGGTGGCCATCGTCGGCACCCGGCGCGCCGACCACGTCGACGAGAGCCTCGCGGCGGCGGACCTCACGCTCGCCGAGGCCGACCTGAAGGACATCGACGCCATCATGACGGCGGCCACTCCGGTCGCCGGCCCGTCCCCGGAGACCGTTTGATGGACACCAACGCCATGAAGATCGCCGTGCTCGGCACCGGAATCATGGGCACGCCCATAACCCGCAATCTGCTCCGCGCCGGATTCGAGGTACGGGTGTGGAACCGCACGGCCGGGAAGGCCGAGCCGCTGGCCGCCGAGGGCGCGCACCTCGCGTCCACGCCGGCGGAAGCGGCGGCAGGCGCCGACATCGTGCTGACGATGCTGGCCGACGGTCAGGCCGTGGCCGACGTGATGACGGGGGAACAGGGCGCCCTGACCGTACTCTCGGCAGAGGCGGTGTGGATCCAGATGAGCACGGTCGGCGTGCCCTGGGCGCGCCGCCTGTCCGACCTCGCCGAGGGGCATGTCGGTTACGTGGACGCGCCCGTCTCCGGCAGCTCGCTGCCCGCCGAACGCGGAGAGCTGCTCGTCCTCGCCTCCGGGGACCGGGCCCTGGGTGAGCGGGTGTGCCCCGTCTTCGAGGCCGTGGGCCGCCGGACCGTGTGGCTCGACCGCGCGGGCGACGGCAGTCGGCTCAAGCTCGTCCTGAACAACTGGCTCGCCGTACTGGTGGAGGGAATGGCCGAGACCGTCGACCTGTCCACGGCGCTCGGCCTGGATCCGGACCTGGTCGCGGACACCATCGGCTCCACCGCGCTTCAGTCGCCGTACGCCGTGGACAAGGCGCACGCGATGGTCAAGGGCGACTTCACCCCCGGCTTCCCGCTGCGCCACGCCCGCAAGGACGCGGCGCTCGCCCTCCAGGCGGCCGACGACCAGGACATCGCCGTACCCCTCACCGAGGCGCTGCTACGGCGCTGGAGCCGCGCCGTGGCGCTGGGACACGGGGACGACGACGTGTCGTCGGCGATCACGGCCGGCAAACCGGTCCGCGCGGCCGAGTCTGCCGACGGCGTACGGGTCCGCGCGGCCGAGTCTGCCGACGGCGGCGTACCGGTCGGCGCGACGGAGCCTGCCGACAGCGCACCGGTCCGCGCGACCGAGCCCGTCGCTGCCAGGGTGCGTTGAGGCGCGGGGCGCGACTCTCGCGGATGCGTGCGTGACCCCGGCCCGGTTGTGTCAGTTGAAGGGGGCATGAAGAAGCGCAGCATGCTCGCCATCGCCTCCCTCGCCACCGGATTCGTCGTCGCGGCGATCACCCCGTCCCATGCCCTCGACGGGGACGCCCTCAGTGATCTGCATGTCGGTGACGCCCTCAGCACCGTCGACCACGCGATCGGCAGCGAGGGCCCGGCCGTCGACGACAGGGCGCCGGGCGGTCACAAGGGCTGAGGACGGTCGCGACGACGGACCGGAAGGGTTCGACACCGTGACGCCGGTGACCTGTGCGACGGGTCACCGGCGTCGTCGTGCCGGCTCCCTCATCAGGGCCTGGTTTCCGTGGCAGGGTGGAGCGGGCAAGCCACAGGGGGCCAACAGAAGAGGGGGAATCGTGATCGTCTGGATCAACGGTGCGTTCGGTGCGGGAAAGACCACCACCGCACGGGAGCTGATCGAGCTGATCCCGAACAGCACGCTCTTCGACCCCGAGGTCATCGGAGGCGCACTCACGCACCTGCTGCCGCCCAAACGCCTCGCCGAGGTCGGCGACTTCCAGGACCTGCCGAGCTGGCGACGCCTCGTGGTCGACACCGCGGCCGCCATGCTCGCCGAGCTGGGCGGTGTCCTCGTGGTTCCGATGACCCTGCTCCGCCAGGAGTACCGCGACGAGATCTTCGGCGGCCTCGCCGCGCGCCGGATCCCCGTACGGCATGTGCTCCTCGCCCCGGCGGAAACGATCCTGCGCGAGCGAATAGCCGGGCGCGAGGTGCCCCCGGACCTGCCCGACGGTGAGATGCGCGTGCGCCAGTGGTCCTACGACCACATCGAGGCCTACCGTGCCGCGCTCGCCTCCTGGCTCACCGCCGACGCCCATCCCGTGGACAACAGCGCGCTCACGCCGTACGACACCGCCCTGCGCATCGCCGACGCCGTCCGCACCGGGGACGCGCCCGTGAGCGACATCGTGCAGACCCCCGAACCCACCGCCGAGACCGTCGCCGCGGGAGTACTCCTCTTCGACGAGCAGGACCGGGT
The DNA here is from genome assembly GCF_042881985.1 of Streptomyces sp. NPDC058246. Classification (NCBI taxonomy): domain Bacteria; kingdom Bacillati; phylum Actinomycetota; class Actinomycetes; order Kitasatosporales; family Streptomycetaceae; genus Streptomyces; species Streptomyces sp. NPDC058246. The sequence goes on from NZ_JBHVWZ010000011.1 coordinate 241,603, forward strand.
GCTGCTCGTCGACCCCACCTACAAGGCCGGATGGGAGTTCCCCGGAGGCGTCGTCGAATCCGGCGAGGCCCCCGCGCGGGCGGGCATGCGCGAGGTCGTCGAGGAGACCGGCATCACGCTGGAGGAGGTGCCCCCGCTGCTCGTCGTCGACTGGGAGTCGCCCGCGCCCCCCGGCTTCGGCGGCCTGCGACTCCTCTTCGACGGCGGCCGTCTGGACACCGAGGCCGCCCGGCAACTGCTGCTGCCGGGGCCCGAACTGCGCGACTGGCGCTTCGTCACCGAGCAGGAGGCCGCCGATCTGCTGCCGCCCGTGCGCTACGAACGGCTGCGCTGGGCCCTGCGGGCGCGCGAGCGCGGGGCGGCGCTCTACCTGGAGTCGGGGGTGCCGGTCGGCTGACATCGCGACCACGGGCTCGGCCGGCCGGCATCCCGACCAGGGGATTCCAGTCGGCCGAGGTCGCGACCCCAGTAGATCCGGGGGAGTTCTGAGAGACCAGCGAGCGGGATCCTGATCAACCGCGACCTCGGGGCCACGACCTCGGGGCCACGACCTCGGGGCCGCGACCTCGGAGTCGTCGCCGGACGTACCGGCCGGTCGCGGTCATGTACGTCGGACGGCTCGCTGAGACCGGCGCCGTCGAGGACGTCTTCCGCGCGCCGCGCATGCCGTCCACCTCGGCGCCTGCCCGGCCCACTGCCCCGCCTGCACCGTTCGGAGGATCGACTCACTCCGATCACCGACGCGCCCGGGCGCCGCTCGCCGCCGGACCGCGCACCGCGCCAGGTTTCCCCTTGTGCAACAACCGCGCCAGGCTTCACCTTGAGCAAGAACCGCGCCAGGTTTCCTCTTGACCAACAGGTGAGGGCCCACGCCGTGCGGCGCGGGCCCTCTCTGCCGTGGGCGGAGTGCTCAGCTCGCCGCGTAGTTGCGCAGGAACAGCGCCTCCGCGACCGACAGACGCTCCAGCTCGTCGGGCGAGACGCCCTCGTTCACCGCGTGGATCTGGGCCTCCGGCTCACTCAGGCCGATGAGGAGGATCTCCGCCTGCGGGTACAGCGAGGCGAGGGTGTTGCACAGTGGGATGGAGCCGCCGAGGCCCGCGTACTGCATCTCCTGGCCCGGGTAGGCCACCGACATCGCCTCGGTCATCGCGGCGTACGCCGGGCTGGAGGTGTCGGCGCGGAAGGGCTGGCCCTGCCCGACCTGCTCGGTGTTCACCCGCGCGCCCCACGGCGTGTGCGTCTCCAGGTGGGCCTGAAGCAGCTTCGTCGCCTGGACGGCGTCCACGCCCGGCGGCACCCGCAGGCTGACCAGCGCGCGGGCGCCCGCCTGCACGGACGCGGTCGCGCCGACCACCGGTGGGCAGTCGATGCCGAGGACGGTGACGGCCGGACGCGCCCAGACGCGGTCGGCGACCGTGCCGGAGCCGATCAGCTCCACACCGTCGAGCACCTTGGCGTCCTTGCGGAACGCCTCCTCGTCGTACTGCAGCCCGTCCCATGCGGCGTCGCCCGCCAGCCCCTCGACGGTCGTCGAACCGTCCTCGGCCCGCAGCGAGTCGAGGACGCGGATCAGCGCGGCGAGTGCGTCGGGGGCCGCGCCGCCGAACTGCCCCGAGTGCAGGTTGCCTTCCAGGGTGTCCACCTGGACGCGTACGAGGGTCATGCCGCGCAGGGTCGCTGTGACCGTCGGCAGACCGGCCCGGAAGTTGCCGGCGTCGCCGATGACGATGGTGTCGGCGGTCAGCAGCTCCGGGTGCTCCTCGGCGTACCGCTCCAGACCGCCCGTGCCCTGCTCCTCCGACCCCTCGACGATCACCTTGACGTGCACCGGGACCCCACCGTTCGCCTTCAGCGCGCGCAGGGCCAGCAGGTGCATGATGACGCCGCCCTTGCAGTCGGCGCTGCCGCGCCCGTACCAGCGGCCGTCGCGCTCGGTGAGCTCGAACGGCGGCGTCAGCCAGGCTGCTTCGTCCAGCGGCGGCTGCACGTCGTAGTGCGCGTACAGCAGGACCGTCTTCGCGCCCTCGGGCCCGGGCAGGAATCCGTACACCGACTGAGTGCCGTCGGGGGTGTCGAGCAGTGCCACGTCCTGGAAGCCCTCGGCGCGCAGCGCGTCGGCGACCCAGTTCGCGGCGCCCTCGCTCTCGCTCTTGGGGTATTGGTCGAAGTCCGCCACCGACTTGAAGGCCACCAGCTCGGTGAGCTCCGCCTTCGCCCGGGGCATGAGCGAGGCGACGGTCTCGGCGACCGGATTCGACGACATGGGCACGCTCCTTGTAGGTGCGACGTTGTAAATCTGTGTACAGGTGATCGGGTGGTGCGTACACGCGTACTGGTGTGCAGGGCGCATGCGCTGCCGATCCTCCCACAGTGGCCTGCGGCGATGCCCGCCGTAGGATGCGGGGGACAGGTGCGGCAGACGGCTGGACTGGGAGCAGTAGACCATCGTGAGCAGCGAGAACTCTTCGGCGGGCGACGAGCAGCGGGTGTGGGACGTCGTCGTGGTCGGCGCGGGGCCCGGCGGGGCCTCCGCCGCCTATGCGGCAGCGGTCGCGGGACGCAGCGTCCTCCTGCTGGAGAAGGCGGAACTGCCCCGCTACAAGACCTGCGGCGGCGGCATCATCGGCCCCTCACGCGACGCGCTGCCACCCGGCTTCGAGCTGCCGCTCCAGGACCGGGTGCACGCGGTCTCGTTCTCGCTCGACGGCCGTTTCGTGCGCACCCGTCGCTCCAAGCAGATGCTCTTCGGGCTGATCAACCGGCCCGAGTTCGACCAGCAGCTCGTCGAGCACGCCCAGAAGGCGGGCGCCGAAGTGCGAACGGGCGTCACCGTCTCGCGCGTCGAGCAGCACGGCTCGGCCGTACCGGACCGGCGCACCGTGGCCGTGGTGTTGCAGGGCGGCGAGACCGTGCTGGCGCGGGCGGTCGTCGGAGCCGACGGCAGCGCCAGCCGGATAGGGGCGCACGTCGGCGTGAAGCTCGACCAGGTCGACCTCGGCCTGGAGGTGGAGATCCCGGTGCCGGAGACGGTCGCCGAGGACTGGCAGGGTCGGGTGCTGATCGACTGGGGCCCCATGCCCGGCAGTTACGGGTGGGTGTTCCCGAAGGGGGACACGCTCACCGTCGGTGTGATCTCCGCGCGCGGCGAAGGCGCCGCCACCAAGCGGTACTTGGAGGACTTCATCGCCCGCCTGGGGCTCGCCGGCTTCGAACCGGCCATCTCCTCCGGCCATCTGACCCGCTGCCGCGCCGACGACTCGCCGCTCTCACGCGGGCGGGTGCTGGTGTGCGGCGACGCGGCGGGACTGCTCGAACCCTGGACCCGCGAGGGCATCTCCTTCGCGCTGCGCTCCGGGCGGCTCGCGGGGGAGTGGGCGGTACGGATCGCCGAGGCGCACGACGCGGTCGACACCCGGCGCCAGGCCCTGAACTACGCCTTCGCGATCAAGGCGGGACTCGGCGTCGAGATGAGCGTCGGCAAGCGCCTGCTGACCGCCTTCGAGCGCCGGCCGGGCATGTTCCACGCGGCGATCACGGGCTTCCGGCCCGCCTGGAAGGCGTTCGCGGGGATCACCCGCGGTTCGACCTCGCTCGGTGAGCTCGTCCGCAGCCATCCGATGGCCGGCCGCGCCCTGACCGCGCTGGACCGGTGACTTCTCGGCTCGGCCGGCGACTCCTCGGGCCGCCCGGTGACCTCTCGGCTCGGCCGGCGACTCCTCGGCCTGCCCGGTGACCTCTCGGCTGGACCGTTGACTCCTCGGCCTGCCCGGTGACCTCTCGGCTCGACCGTCAACTCGTCGGCTCGCCCGGTGACTTCCTGGCTCGGCCCGTGAACCCTCCGGGGGCGGCGGTCAGCTCTTGACCGTGACGCGGAAGACGGGGTGGTCGGGGGCGATGCGCCGCAGCTCCTCGGTGCTGGAGTCGGGGCCGACGCCGCCGAAGAAGACACCCACCTCGGCCTTCCAGCGCTTGAGGTAAGCGCGCAGCAGCGGGACCTTGTCGTCGTCGGCGATCTCGGTCGCGGTGAACACGTCCACCTTCTTGCCGAGGCGCAGCTCGCCGCCGCCCGCGGCCCGCATGTTGTGCGTCCACTGGACGTGACCGCGGGGGGCGACCAGGTACTGCTGTCCGTCCACGGTCAGCAGATTGACCGGGGTCGTGCGCCACTCGCCGCTCTTGCGGCCGCGGACGGCCAGGACTCGGGAGCCCCAGACGCTCAGGCCGCGACGGGTCACCCAGGCGACGGCCCGGTTGAAGACGTTGACGGTGAACCAGCCGGGCTTCTGAACGTGTGTGGACATGGTGACCCCCATCGGTTGAGAGAGCATTGCTCTCCTTTGTGAGCACCGCTCACCTTTATGGTCGGTGCATCGGTGCATCGGTGCATCGGTGCATCGGTGCATCGGCGCACTCGGTGCGTCGGCGCACTCGGTCGAGAGCGGTGCTCTCGTGAGTGAGCACCGATCTCGTTTGCGTGCATCGCTCTCGTTCGGGAACAGTCTGCGTCGGAGCGGTGATCCAAAGCAAGAGCACTGCTCTCTTTTTTGAGCGCTGCTCTCGAATCAGGGCACCGATCTGGCTTGGAAGCGTCGATCCGATTGCAGAGCGCCGCTCTCATTTGTGTGCACTGCTCTCAAAACATGGGACACTGCCCCGCATGAGTACCGCACGAGGGGCACGGGCCCGAGCCAGGATCGAGGTCACCGCGGCTATCAAGGACGAGGCGCGCAGACAGCTCGCGGCGGAGGGTGCCGCCAAGCTCTCGCTGCGGGCCGTGGCCCGTGAGCTCGGCATGGTCTCCTCCGCGCTCTACCGCTACTTCCCCAGCCGCGACGACCTGTTGACCGCGCTCATCATCGACGCCTACGACTCTCTGGGCGAGACCGCCGAGGCGGCGCACGCCGAGGTCGCGGACGTCGGCCCTCGGGAGCGGTGGGTCGCGGTGTGCGTGGCGGTGCGCCTGTGGGCGCTGGAGCATCCGCACGAGTACGCGCTCATCTACGGTTCGCCCGTGCCCGGGTACACCGCGCCGGAGACGACCATCCCGGCCGCTTCCCGGGTGGGCCTCCTCCTGATCGGCATCGTCCGTGACGCGTATCAGGACAAGGGTGTGGCCCGCCCGCCGCTCCCCGCCGACCTGAAGACCGAGGCACAGCGGATGGCCGCCGACCTCGCGCCCGACCTTCCGCCCGAGGTGGTCACCGCGCTCGTGGCCGCGTGGGCGCAGCTCTACGGGCTGGTCGGCTTCGAGCTGTTCGGACAGTTCAACCGCGTGGTGGAGGACCGCGAGACGTTCTTCCGGCATGCGGCGGATCAACTCGCGCACGGTGTGGGGCTGGTGTTTCCTCAGACCGCCGGCGCCGGTGCCGGCACGGGCGGCAGGGGGAGCCGGCCCGGCGGCGCGGCGGGGGCCTGACGCCGGGCCCTGACACCGGGCCTGACGCCGGGCCTGACGCAGGGGCCTGATGCCGAGGGTCGGCAAGGTCTGACGAGGTCGGCTCGCCGTCCGCCCGGCCCACTCAGCCGCGTCCGGCGGACGACAACGCTCCCCATCCGGCCCCCGAGATCACCGGCGCGGTACTCCGCCGGGAGTACGTGTGATCACCTCGCCCGGCGGACGCCGTGGCCGCCCCGGCACGTCTAGCGTGACCGTCATGGAAGAGCAGCGCACTCCCAGGTCCCCGGCGCGGAGCGGACCACCGTCGTGGTGGCGGCACGGTCCGCCCCGGTGGAACCGCTGGAGCTGGAACGACGAAGAGCGCCGCGACCACTGGCCGTGGCGTTCCACACTGCTCATGACCGCCTTCGTGCTCATCGGCTCCAACTTCGCGGCCCACTCCCAGGCGGGTGACCGCGTTCAGCTGGACTTCTTCGCATGGGCGCTGCTGTTGGTGGGCTCCGCTCTGCTGCTCTGGAGGCAGCGGCACCCGGTCCTTGTCGCCTTCGGGACGGCCGGGGCCGGCATGGTCTATCTGGGCGCCGGATATCCGTACGGGCCCGTCTTTCTCATCGTCGCCATGGGCTGCTTCAGCGCCGTCGTCGCCGGGCACCGGAAGGCCGCCTGGACGGCGGTCGGGATGTTCTGGGCGGGGCATGCGCTGGTGGCGCACTGGCTGTACCGATGGCTGCCGCCGACGGGGGACCAGCCCGCCTCCTGGGGGCAGGAGGGCATCATCGCCACCTGGATCGTGGCGATCGTGGCGCTGTCCGAACTGGTCCGCGTCCGTCGTGAACAGTGGGCCCACGATCGTGCCGAGCGCGCCGAGGCCGCTCGGCGGCGTGCCGACGAGGAGAGGCTGCGGATCGCCCGTGAACTGCACGACGTGCTGGCGCACAGCATCTCGGTGATCAACGTCCAGGCGGGCGTCGGCCTCGCGCTCCTCGACTCCGACCCCGAGCAGGCGCGCACGGCGCTCACCACCATCAAGGCCGCGAGCAAGGAGGCGCTCGGGGAGGTACGCCAGGTGCTCGACACGTTGCGTGCGCCGGGGGAGGCGCCGCGCGCGCCCGCGCCCGGGCTCGACCGGCTCCCCGAACTCGTCGAACAGGCGGCGGGCGCGGGCCTGACGGTCGAGGTCGAGGGCGAGGACGACGTCCCGAAGCTGGCGCCCGGCACCGACCTGGCGGCCTTCCGCATCGTCCAGGAGGCGCTCACCAATGTCGTACGGCACTCGGGGTCGCGGCACGCGCGCGTGCGGCTCGAATCGGCAAAGGGCGCGCTGCGGCTGCGGATCGACGACGACGGTCCGGCGACCGGGGCGGACGCGGGCGGCAGCGGCAATGGGCTCGCCGGAATGCGGGAGCGGGCCGCCGCCCTGGGCGGCACGATCGAGGCGGGTCCGCGCGACGACGGAGGGTTCCGGGTGCTGGCCGTACTGCCGTTGAAGGTCAAGGAGGACCAGTGATCCGCGTACTGCTCGCCGACGATCAGTCACTGGTCAGGGCAGGCTTCAAGGCGCTGCTCGACGCGCAGCCGGACATCGAGGTGGCCGGCGAGGCCGCCGACGGCGAGGAGGCGGTCCGCAAGGTGCGCGAACTGCGCCCCGACGTCGTCCTGATGGACATCCGGATGCCCCTGGTCGACGGACTCGCCGCGACCCGCCGGGTCACCGGCGACACGGATCTGAAGGACGTCAAGGTGGTCATGCTCACCACCTTCGAGCTCGACGAGTACGTCTTCGAGGCGATCCGCTCCGGTGCCTCCGGCTTCCTGGTCAAGGACACCGAGCCGGATGAACTTCTGCGCGCGGTACGGGCCGTGGTCGAGGGTGACGCCCTGCTGTCACCGGGGGTGACCCGTCGGCTGATCTCCGAGTTCGCGGCCCGCTCCAAGGAGCCCGCGGCCGCCGCGTCGCTCGCCGAACTCACCGAGCGGGAACGGGAGGTGATGGCCCTGGTCGGCATCGGACTCTCGAACGACGAGATCGCCCGCCGCCTCGTCGTCAGCCCGCTCACGGCGAAGACCCACGTCAGCCGCACGATGGTCAAGCTGGGCGCCCGCGACCGAGCCCAACTGGTGGTCCTCGCCTACGAGTCGGGGCTGGTACGGCCCGGCTGGCTGGGCTGAGCGGCCCCGCCCTCGTACCGGAAGCGGACCAGCACGGTGGCCACCCGCAGGACGAAGAGGACTGCGGCAAGCGTGGCCCCGGAGGCGACGAGGGTCCGCACCGCGCCGCCCGAACAGGGACAGCGTTCACCCAGTACTTGCCGGCTGACCGGGAAAGGGTTCACAGGCCCCGGGGCTGTCCGGCTGTCCGGCTGTCCGGAAGAACCTGCCCGAACAGTACGGCTCCCGGAGCAGACGGCGGTGGCGGCGGTCCCGTCG
>NZ_JBHVWZ010000012.1:0-68470 GCF_042881985.1 Streptomyces sp. NPDC058246
GGTGTCGCCCTCCCGGACGGCACGCGTACCGCGCCCGCCCAGCTCGGACCCCGCGCCGCGCTCGCTGAAGAGCTGGCACCAGACCTCCTCGCCAACCCACACCGGCCTGCGGAACTCCCGCTTCTGCTCCTCGGTGCCGAGTTCCAGGACCGGGTCCGCGAAGAAGCCGTTCGAACAGAGCAGATTGCCGATGCCCAGGTCACCGACGCACAGCTCCTCCTGCACCAGGACTTGCGTGAACACGTCGGTGAAGCCGCCCCCGCCGAACTCCTCCGGCAGCATGAAGCCGGTGATCCCCACCTTGGCCGCCTTGCGCCACAGGTCCCACGGCGTCTCGACGTCCGCCTCGTCCACGGCACGCGCGCGTGGACGGATCTCCTCCCGGGCGAAAGCACGCGTCAGTTCCACGATGTCGCGCTGCTCCGCGCTGAGGGGGGCCAGCTCGGTGGGGAGGTCGGACATGGTGCCTCCGGATGCGGACGGATCGGCGTGGCCCCTGGCCACCGGACGGTTGCTGAATCAGTCGGTTACTGAATCATCAGTCAGTATCGGAACCGCGTGGGGCTCTGTCAACGTACTGAACGGATCATCAGTAGTGGGTCACGCGGAGGCGGCCGCGCGTGTGGGGGGCTGTCCGAGCACTGTTCGCCGGCGCGGAAGAAGCGCGTGCGCGGCGGGGTTGAGGAGACATAGACCGAGGGTCATGGACATCGCGCTGTGACGGGGGCGACCCGGCGCTGTCAGAGGCGACGACCATAATGGAAGGCCTGACCGACTCCACCTGGAGGTAACCGTGACCGGTTTCCGTACGTTGAGCTCCGGGCTCCGCGCGCTGCGGCCCGCCGCTTTCGGCGCGGATCCGGGTGGTGAGCGCCTGGAGCGCATCCGCAGATCGCCGAACTTCGCGGATGGTGTCTTCAAGAACGCGGAGAGTGCCCGGACCCGCCCCGACGGCTCCATGATCGAGTTCGCGAAGGTGTACTTCCGCAAGGAGGAGCGCGTCCACCGCGTCCCCGCCGGGACGATCCCGGTGCATGCGACGACGCTCGCCGACCTGGCCAAGCCCGCGGCGAGCGGCCTGCGGATCACCTGGATGGGGCACTCCAGCGTCCTCGCCGAGATCGATGGGCACCGTGTGCTCTTCGACCCGGTCTGGGGCGAGCGCTGCTCTCCGTTCAACTTCGCCGGCCCCAAGCGGCTGCACCCGGTGCCCCTGCCGCTGGCCGCGCTCGGCCCGGTCGACGTCGTCGTCATCTCCCACGACCACTACGACCATCTCGACCTGCCCACCATCAAGGCCCTGGCCGACACGGACACGGTCTTCGCGGTGCCGCTCGGCGTCGGTGCCCACCTGGAGCACTGGGGCGTATCCCCGGACCGGCTGCGCGAGCTGGACTGGAACGAGTCGACGAAGATCGGCGGAATCACCCTGACCGCCACCCCGGCGCGCCACTTCTGCGGCCGCGGCCTGCGCAACACGCAGCACACGCTCTGGGCCTCCTGGGCCGTCGCGGGCGACGAGCACCGGATCTACCACAGTGGCGACACCGGCTATTTCCAGGGCTTCAAGGACATCGGCGCCGAGCACGGCCCGTTCGACGCCACGATGATCCAGATCGGCGCCTACAGCGACTTCTGGCCCGACATCCACATGACGCCCGAGGAGGGCATGCGCGCCCACCTCGACCTCCAGGGCGGGCGGCCCTCCGGGGTGATGCTGCCGATCCACTGGGCGACGTTCAACCTGTCGACCCACCCCTGGGTGGAGCCGGGCGAGGGCACCATCGCCGCCGCGCGCGCGGCCGGTGCGCGCATCGCACTGCCCCGCCCCGGCGAGCCGTTCGAACCCACGGCCGAGACCGTCCCGTCCGAGCCCTGGTGGCGTGGCGTGGCGGTGCCGCCGGAGGGCGGATGGCCCGCGGTGGAGGAGGCGGCCGCCGACACGCCGGGTGACGTCACCGACGGCTCGGCGGAGGGCACCGGGGAGCCGGAGCCGGTACCCGCAGGCTGAATTTCCTGAATTTCCGATGGACGGCGAGGGCCGGAGAGCGAACCGCTCTCCGGCCCTCGCCGTCTGTTTGCGACCACTTCTGACCAGCTGCGATCGGATCGACGCGTCGATGGAACGCGTGTCCGATGGAGTTATCGGTCTGTCGTACGACGCCTCATACCAGAGCGGGATGCTCTGCGGGTGACTTTGTCAACTGCCCACCGCACATGATGGATTGGCGACTACTGTCAGTTGCCGTCGGGCGACGCAGGGCCGAATTCTTCGGCTCTCTCGACCGGCACCGCGATGCCGCACGCCCGAGTCGCGCAGACCCGCGGGAGCCCCGCGCTCCCGACGCCACCGTACGAGGACACCGATGTCTCACCTTCGCGCACCGGCCGCACGCGCAGACCGCCGTGAGGGCGGGCGGCACGGGCGACCGGTCGCCCACACCGCCCCCTCGCTGCCCGAGTCCCACCTGCGGCCCCAGCTGCTGCGCCTCGCGGTGCTGCCGCCGACCGCGGTGGCCCTCAGCGCCTGCGCGGCCGTACTGTTCACGGTCCGCTCCACCGGCGCCCGGCCCGGCCTCACGCTGTGGGCCGTACTCGCCGGGGCCGTGGGCGTGGCACTGGCCGGCATCCTGATCGCCGCCGTGGCCGCCGACCGCGCCGCCAGATCCGTACGGGAGCGCATCGGCGCCCTGCGTCGCACCAGCGCGCGGACGGACGGCGACCTGCGCGCCCTCGTCGAGGGACTGCGCCGGGGCGAGACCCCGCCCGCGCGCAAGACCCGGCGGCAACCCCCCGCGGACGCCGACGACTTCGAACTGCTCGCCGCCGACCTCTCCCGCGCCCACGACGGCGCCGTCGCGGCCGTCGTGCAGGCCGCCCAGCTCTCCAGCCAGGCGGGCAGCGAACAGAAGGTCGAGGTCTTCGTCAATCTGGCCCGCCGCCTCCAGTCCCTCGTGCACCGCGAGATCTCCATCCTCGACGAGCTGGAGAACGAGATCGAGGACCCGGACCTGCTCAAGGGCATCTTCCACATCGACCACCTCGCCACCCGCATCCGGCGGCACGCCGAGAACCTCGCCGTGCTCGGCGGCGCCGTCTCGCGCCGGCAGTGGAGCAACCCCGTGTCCATGACGGAGGTGCTGCGGTCCGCGATCGCCGAGGTCGAGCAGTACTCGCGGGTCAAGCTGGTGCCCCCGATCGACGGCACCCTGCGCGGGCACGCGGTCGCCGACGTCATCCACCTGCTGGCCGAACTCGTCGAGAACGCCACGGTGTTCTCCGCCCCGCACACCCAAGTGCTGCTGCGCGTCAACCTGGTCACGTCCGGGCTCGCCGTCGAGGTCGAGGACCGGGGCCTGGGGATGCCCCTGGGCGAGCAGAACAAGATGAACGCCCTGCTCACCGACCCGGACCAGGTCAATGTCGCCAGCCTGTTGCAGGACGGGCGCATCGGCCTGTTCGTGGTCTCGCAGCTCGCCCGCCGGCACGGCATCCATGTGCGGCTGCAGAGCAACATCTACGGCGGCGTCCAAGCCGTACTCGTCGTGCCCCAGGGACTGTTGGGCAACGCGCCGGGCGCCCCCGGGAACGTAGCGCAGGGGCAGCCGCCGGAGACGTCCGGGGGACGGCGGCCGCAGCCGAGACCGCAGGCCACGCAGGCGGCTTCGGCGCCCGCGTCGCCCGGCGGCCATGCCTCGGCCCCCGTGCCACGGCAGGTCCGGCGGGACCAGGCACCCTACGCCGGCGCGCCGGGCGCGCTGCCGGGGGAGGGCAGCGGGCCCGCGCCGCTTCCCGTGCGCGGTACCCACCCGGAGCGGCCCAACCCGGCGGAGGCGCTGCCGGGCATCCGCGCCGAGGACCGGCGCACCGCGCGGGAGAACGCGGCCGCGCCGCCCACGCCGCGGGGCGGCGCCGTCCGCGGCACCATGGGCAAGCCCCAACTGCCCAGGCGCCGCGCCCAGGAGCACATCGCGCCTCAACTGCGCGAGGGGCCCGCACCCCGGCAGGACACGGAGTACGTCGTCGGCCACGACCCCGGCCTCATGGCGGCGTTCCAGCGGGGGATCGGGCTCGCGGAGGCGGCCCACGCCGAGACGGAACGCATGCGGGCGTCGTCGCCCGTGCCTCCTCCGGCCACGTCCGCGTCGCCCATGTCTGCGTCGCCCACGTTCGCATCGCCTACGTCCGCAGAGCCCAATTTCGTATCGCCCACGTCCCCGTCGAGTACGTCCGCAGCGCCTGCGTTCGTCTCGCCCACTTCCTCGTCACGCACGTCCGCCGCACCCGGGGACCGGGCGCACCTGGGCCTGGTGCACATGGATGAGCTGCCGCCCCTGGAAGTGGTCAGGGTGGACGCGCCGCATGGGGACGTGACGCACCCGGACGGTGCCCACGCGGACGCGGCGCACATAGCCGACCCGCACACGGCGCACGCGCCGGCGCCACACGAGGCCGACGGGGCGCGGGACACGAGGTCCGCGCCCCACGAGGCCACAGGGGCGCTGGACAGCGGACCCGCACCGCATCAGGCCCGAGGGACGCGGGACAGCGCTCCCGCGCCCGGACACGACCTCACCGCCCGGCACGACGGGAGCACACCGGCCGGATGACCAACCCCCTCTCCATCCCCACCCCCACGCCCCTTCCCTCCGCTCCCGCAGACCTTCGTACCCCAAGGAGTCGATCCACCATGGCGAGCGATGCGCCGACCGGCCAGGTATCCGATCTCGACTGGCTGATGAGCGGTCTCGTCCAGCGCGTACCGCACACCACGAGCGCGGTACTGCTCTCCTGCGACGGACTCGTGAAGTCGGTCCACGGCCTCGACCCGGACAGCGCGGACCACATGGCGGCGCTGGCCTCCGGCCTCTACTCCCTCGGCCGCAGCGCGGGCGTCCGCTTCGGGGACGGCGGCGACGTACGGCAGGTCGTCGTCGAACTCGACTCGACGCTGCTGTTCGTCTCCACCGCGGGCTCCGGCACCTGTCTCGCCGTGCTCGCCGGACGCGAGGCGGACGCGGCGGTGCTCGGCTACGAGATGGCGATGCTCGTCAAGAGCGTCCGGCCGTATCTGATGACCGCGCCCCGCCAACCCGCCGTCGGACCCTCGGCGATGAGGCCTTGAGCGTGGCCGCGACCGGCGACGGACCTTGGCTCGACGACGCAGCCGGACGCCTCGTACGCCCCTACACGGTCAGCAACGGCCGGACCCGGCCCACGACCGCGCTCGACCTCCTGTCCCAGGTCATGACCACCGGAGCCACGCCTCTCGATTACCTCGGCCCCGAGCACACCCAGGCGCTCGAACTGTGCCGGTCGCCCGTCTCGGTCGCGGAGATCGCCGCCCATCTGAAACTCCCGGCGGTGGTCACCAAGGTGCTGCTGTCCGACCTCGTCGACTGCGGGGCACTCACCACGAAACCCCCGGAGTTCCACCACAACCCCACTGACCGGTCTCTGCTGGAGGCAGTGCTTGATGGACTACGACGACAGCTCTGATCCCTTCCCCACCGCGCTGAAGATCCTGGTGGCGGGAGGGTTCGGGGTCGGCAAGACAACCTTCGTCGGCGCGGTGAGCGAGATCGCGCCGCTCAGCACGGAGGAGCTGCTCACCACGGTCAGCGCCGCGACCGACAGCCTCGACGGCATCGAGAACAAGGTCGAAACGACCGTGGCGATGGACTTCGGCCGCATCACCCTCGATCCGGAACACGTCCTCTATCTGTTCGGCACCCCCGGGCAGGAGCGGTTCTGGTTCATGTGGGACGAACTCTCCGAAGGCGCGTTAGGCGCGGTGATCCTCGCCGACACCCGCCGCCTGGAGGACTGCTTCGCGGCCGTCGACTTCTTCGAGCAGCGCGGTCTCGGATTCATCGTCGCCGTCAACGAGTTCGACGGCTCGTACCGCTACGACCCCGAGGAGGTGCGTGCGGCCATCGACCTCGACCCCGAGATCCCCGTCGTGCGCTGCGACGCCCGGATCTCCAGCTCGGGCGTGCAGACCCTGCTCGTCCTGGTCCGCCATCTCCTCGCCCACGCGCCCGCACACGCCCCGAGCCATGGAGCCCATACATGAGGTACGACCCGCCGCGTCCGGCCGGTCGCCTGCTGCTCACCCCGGAGGACAAGGACGCCCCCGCCCGGGTGCGGCGACTGCGCAGGCTGGGGTTGGGGGAGCGCGCGGAACCGGCCCTCGACGCCTTCGCGGACCGGCTCGCGGAGGTCGCCGCCGTGCCGTACTCGATGGTCAACTTCATCGACGAGAACCACCAGTTCTTCGCGGGCCTGCACACCCCGGACCCGGGCGGCCCCGGCGCCCTGCCGGCCACGGCCGCCGACGACGGGGGCCGTGCCGCCCCCGAGGTCGGCCGCTACCTGACCCGCGACTACGGCTTCTGCCCCCATGTGGTGGTCCGGCGCAAGGCGCTGGCCCTGGAGGACGTGTGCGACTACCCCCGCTTCGCCGGGAATCCGGTCGTCGACGAGATGGGCGTCCGCTCCTACCTCGGCGCACCGCTGATCGACCACACGGGCATCGCCCTCGGCACCGTCTGCGTCGTGGACGTCGAGCCGCGCCCCTGGGGGACGGCGGGGCTGGAGACCATCAAGTCGCTGGCCGCGGAACTGGTCGAGCAGATCGAACGACGAGAGGGAGGCGGCGGGATCTGACGACGTGCGGGGGTTCCGAGGACGTGCGGGGTTCTGAGGGCGTGCGGGGGTTCCGAGGACGTGCGGGGTTCTGAGGGCGTGCGGGGGTCCGAGGACGTGCGGGGTTCTGAGGGCGTGCGGGGGTCCGAGGACGTGCGGGGATCTGAGGACGAGCGGGGGTCCGAGGACGTGCGGGGGTTCTGAGGACGTGTCGGGCGGTCAGTCGTCCCCCGGCCTTGCGTATGCTCCGCCCGTGTATGTGATGCGCCCCCATGGGATGTACGTAAAGCATGTCTCCGTAGTCGCCATCGCGTGCGGGGCGCTGCGCGCGGGCAAGGCCGTCCTCGTCGAGAAGCCCCTGGACATCGGCAGACCTCCTGAACGCGTGCACCGGTCCGGCTCCCTGAAGGCGGGCACCAGTGCAGGCGTGAAGGAAAGCTGCGGCCGCGCTTAAGAAATCCTCGATGGACCAAGGGCATCGCCGTACGGCAGATTCCTACGAGAATTCACCCCTCTCCCCGGTACGGGCTCCTTCGGCGTGCCCTGCCCCGGGACCTCACCCACAGGAGCCGTCGCGTGAAGGCGCTGGTCAAGGAGAAGGCGGAGCCCGGGCTCTGGCTCATGGACGTCCCGGAGCCGCAGGCCGGCCCCGGCGACGTACTGATCAAGGTCCTCAGGACCGGTATCTGCGGCACCGACCTGCACATCCGCAACTGGGACGGCTGGGCGCAGCAGGCCATCGAGACCCCGCTCGTGCTCGGGCACGAGTTCGTCGGCGAGGTCGTCGAGACCGGCCGTGACGTCGCCGACATCCAGGTCGGCGACCGCGTCAGCGGCGAGGGTCACCTGGTCTGCGGCAAGTGCCGCAACTGTCTGGCCGGGCGCCGCCATCTCTGCCGCGCCACGGTCGGCCTGGGCGTCGGCCGCGACGGAGCCTTCGCCGAGTACGTGGTCCTGCCCGCCGCCAACGTGTGGGTGCACCGCGTCCCGGTCGACCTCGATGTCGCCGCGATCTTCGACCCGTTCGGCAACGCGGTGCACACGGCGCTGTCGTTCCCGCTGGTCGGCGAGGACGTCCTCATCACCGGCGCCGGACCGATCGGTCTGATGGCCGCCGCCGTGGCCCGGCACGCGGGCGCCCGCAACGTCGTCATCACGGACGTCAGCGAGGAGCGTCTGGAGCTCGCGCGCAAGATCGGCGTGAGCCTCGCCCTCAATGTCGCGGACACGACGATCGCCGACGGTCAGCGCGAACTGGGTCTGCGCGAGGGCTTCGACATCGGCCTGGAAATGTCTGGCCGCCCGGAAGCGATGCGCGAGATGATCGCCAACATGACGCACGGCGGCCGGATCGCGATGCTCGGACTGCCGTCGCAGGAGTTCCCGGTCGACTGGTCCCGGATCGTCACGTCCATGATCACGATCAAGGGCATCTACGGCCGCGAGATGTTCGAGACCTGGTACGCCATGTCGGTCCTCATCGAAGGCGGCCTCGACCTCGCTCCCGTGATCACCGGCCGGTACGGCTACCGCGACTACGAGGCGGCCTTCGCCGACGCGGCGAGCGGCCGCGGCGGCAAGGTCATCCTCGACTGGACCGCCTGAGACCCCCGGACCTCCGGGACCCTGGACCGCCTGAGACCCCCGGACCTCCGGGACCCTGGACCGCCTGAGACCCCGGAACCTCCGGGACCCCTGGACCGTCTGAGACCCCGGAGTTGGCCGGGACCTTTGGACCGCCTGAGACCCCGGAGTGGCCGGGATCCCTGGCCCCCCTCAGCCCCGGACTGCTTGAGAACTTTAAGGAACTGATGATGTTCGATTCCGTACGCGACGACCTGCGCACCACCCTCGACGAGATCCGCGCCGCCGGTCTGCACAAGCCCGAGCGTGTCATCGGCAGCCCGCAGTCCGCGACCGTCAGCGTCACCGCGGGCGGCCGCCCCGGCGAGGTCCTCAACTTCTGCGCCAACAACTACCTCGGACTCGCCGACCACCCCGAGGTCGTCGCCGCCGCCCACGAGGCCCTCGACCGCTGGGGCTACGGCATGGCGTCCGTGCGCTTCATCTGCGGTACCCAGGAGGTGCACAAGGAGCTGGAGGCGCGCCTGTCCGGGTTCCTCGGCCAGGAGGACACGATCCTCTACTCCTCCTGCTTCGACGCCAACGGCGGCGTCTTCGAGACCGTCCTCGGCGCCGAGGACGCGGTCATCTCCGACGCCCTCAACCACGCGTCCATCATCGACGGCATCCGGCTGTCCAAGGCGCGCCGCTTCCGGTACGCCAACCGTGACATGGCCGACCTTGAAGCCCAGCTCAAGGAGGCCTCCGACGCCCGGCGGCGCCTCATCGTCACCGACGGCGTCTTCTCGATGGACGGCTATGTCGCGCCTCTGAAGGAGATCTGCGACCTCGCCGACCGCTACGACGCCATGGTCATGGTCGACGACTCGCACGCCGTAGGCTTCGTCGGCCCCGGCGGCCGCGGCACCCCGGAACTGCACGGCGTCATGGACCGCGTCGACATCATCACGGGCACCCTCGGCAAGGCACTCGGCGGCGCGTCCGGCGGTTACGTCGCCGCCCGCGCCGAGATCGTCGCCCTGCTGCGCCAGCGCTCCCGCCCGTACCTCTTCTCGAACACGCTCGCCCCGGTCATCGCGGCGGCCTCCCTGAAGGTCCTCGACCTGCTGGAGTCGGCCGACGACCTGCGCGTCCGGCTCGCCGAGAACACCGCGCTGTTCCGCTCCCGGATGACCGAGGAGGGCTTCGACATCCTCCCCGGCGACCACGCGATCGCCCCCGTCATGATCGGTGACGCGGCCGTCGCCGGGCGCATGGCGGAGCTGCTCCTGGAGCGCGGTGTGTACGTGATCGGCTTCTCCTACCCCGTGGTCCCGCAGGGGCAGGCCCGGATCCGGGTCCAGCTGTCCGCCGGGCACTCCACGAAGGACGTGAACCGGGCGGTGGACGCGTTCGTGGCCGCCCGTGCCGAGCTGGGCGGCTGACCTGAGAGAATCGGTCGCATGATCGAAGCGCGGCGGCTCCACATCCTCCGTGCGGTGGCCGACCACCGCACGGTGACGGCGGCTGCCGCCGCGCTCTATCTCACTCCCTCGGCCGTCTCCCAGCAGCTGGCCGCCCTGGAGCAGGAGACCGGTCACCGGCTCGTCGAGCGCGGCGCGAAGGGCGTACGGCTGACGCCCGCCGGCGAGATCCTGCTCAGCCACACCAACGCCGTCCTCGCCCAACTGGAGCGCGCCGAGGCCGAACTGGCCGCGTACAGCTCGGGTTCGGCGGGCACGGTCACCGTCGCCTCCTTCGCGACCGGCATCGGCCTGGTCGTGGCCCCCGCGCTGGCCCGCCTCGCCGTCGCGGCACCCGGCATCCACATCCGCGTCCAGGACGCCGAGGGCGACGCCAGCCTTCCGATGGTGCTCGACCGGCAGGTCGACATCGCGGTCGCCGTCGAGTACCGGGGCGCCCCGGCGGCGGACGACCCGCGCCTCACACACGTCCCGCTGTACGCCGAGCCCTTCGACGCGGTCGTCCCGGTCACCCACCGCCTCGCCGACGCCGAGGAAGTGCCGCTCGCCGAACTGGCCAAGGATCCGTGGATCGGCCCGTATCAGGGCAACCCCTGCCACGATGTCGTCGTCCTGGCCTGCGAGAACGCCGGATTCCAGCCCCGCCTCGAACACTTCTCGGACGACTTCCGCGCCGTCGTCGCGCTCGCCTCGGCCGACGCGGGTGTGGCCCTGGTGCCCCGCTCGGCGCTGCGCGGCATGGACCTCACGGACGTGGTCGTGCGCCCCGTGGACGGGATCGCCCCCACCCGCCGCGTCTTCGCGGCCGTACGGCGGGGGGCCGAGGAGCACCCGTTGATCCACCCGGTGCTGACCGCGCTGGGCGAAGCGGCCGAGGAGTAGCGGGAAGCGGCCACCGGACCCCGGGCGACCGGCGTCTCCGCGCACGGCGAGTGGTGCGGGCGCTGCCGATGCTGGAGCGGACACAGGTGGCATTTCGGGGTGCAGGGCCGTCTTGGAGATCTTTGTCGCCCGGAAGTCCGTCTCGCTTACGGGATAGAATCCCGAATATGAGAATCGATGGCGACGGTACTGACGTCGGCGGCGACGGTCCCGCACCCGCACCCGCACCCGAGCCGGCACCTGCACCTGCACCTGATCTCGATCCCGATCCCGTCTCCGCGCGCCTTGCCACCCGGCTGGGCGAGCTCAGGGCCGAACGCGGCTGGTCCCTGGGGGAGTTGGCGGAGCGCAGCGGGATCAGCCGCTCCACCCTCTCCCGCGCCGAGCGCGTGGAGATCAGCCCCACGGCCTCGCTCCTGAACCGTCTGTGCGCTGTGTACGGGCGGACCATGTCCCAACTGCTCAGCGAGGTCGAGGCCGAACCCGCCCTGCTGGTCCGCGCGGCCGACCAGGCGATCTGGGAGGACAAGGCCTCCGGGTTCGTACGGCGATCGGTCTCGCCGCCGCATGCCGGGCTGCGCGGAGAACTGGTCGAAGGTCGGCTCGCCGCCGGCGCCGACATCGCGTACGACCGTCCTCCCGTGCCCGGCCTGGAACAGCACATCTGGGTCCTCGAAGGGGCGCTCGACGTGACGGCGCAGGACGTGGAGCACCGCCTCGACGCCGGTGACTGTCTTCGGCTGCGGGTGTGGGGCCCGACGCGTTTCGGCTGCCCCGGTCCCGAGGACGTGCGCTACGCCTTGGCGGTGGTGCTGCCATGATCAGCGTCTCCCGGCTGAACGCGGCAGAACTCCTGGCCTCTGTAGAGGAGTTGGCGGACCTGTTGGCCGACACCGTGGACGGCGGGGCCTCGATCGGATTCCTCTCACCGCTCGACCGCGCGGCGGCCGCCGCCTGGTGGGAGGGGCGCGCTGTCGCGGTGTCGGCCGGTCATCTCGCCGTGTGGGTGGCGCGTAGCGCTGATCGACTGCTCGGCACCGTCAGCCTCGCCTTCCCGGACAAGGCCAACAGCCGCCACCGCGCCGAACTCGTCAAGCTGATGGTGCACCGGGACGGCCGCGGGCAAGGCCTCGGCCGTACGCTCCTGGCAACCGCCGAGACTGAGGCGGCCGCGGCGGGACTGACCCTCCTGCACCTGGACACCGAGACCGACAGCCCCGCCGAGTCCCTCTACCGCTCCGCCGGCTGGACCCGGCTCGGAGCGATACCGGACTACGCGGCAACGCCGTCGGGCGAGTTGCGCCCGACGACCATCTTCTACAAGCGGGTGGGAGCTGCCGAGCGTCCGCAGTGAACAACCGAGGGTCCTTGGGCCGTCGGTGCGCCGGGCCGTTGGGTGCGTCGGTGCGTCGGTGCGTCGGTGGGTCGGTGGGTCGGTGGGTCGGGCCGTTGGGCCGGTGGGTGCGCGGGTGCGCGGGTGCGTCAGGTGGTGCGCGCCATCGCATCTCCCGTGGCGGCTCCGCGCGTTCCCTCCCCTCTGACCTCGGTCTCGTCCCATTTCGTCCTCGACGCTTCGATGTCAGTGCCATTGGCTACGGTGCGTCTCATGCCGGATGCCGAAGACGTACGCCGTATCGCCCTCTCTCTGCCGGACACGACGGAGAAGGTCGCCTGGAGCATGCCCACGTTCCGGGTCGCGGGCAAGATGTTCGCCACGCTGCCCGAGGAGGAGACCTCCATCGCCGTTCGCTGCCCGAAGGAGGAGCGCGACGAGCTCGTTCTGGCCGAGCCGGGAAAGTTCTGGATCGCCGACCACGAGGCGGGCTTCGCCTGGGTCCGGGTCCGTCTCACCGCCCTGGAGGACGACGGCGAACTCCACGACATCCTCGCCGACTCCTGGCGCCAGGCGGCCCCGCCCCGACTGCTCGATTCCTACCCGGAGTTGGGCCTGCCGTCCGCCGACTGAAATCCCCCCGGCGTTGTCGGTGCTCCGTGGCATGATCCGGCAACAGGGGTGGAAAGCCGGGAAGGATTCGGCAGAGCGTGGCTGGGGAGGGGTGCGAGGGGGATGGCCGGGATGTCATCGGGCGACAGGCCGCCATGTGTTTCCGGGGCTCGACGGGGGGCTGCGGAGGGGTGGCGCGAGGCTTCTCGGGCGGCGGAGCCGCAGGGAGACTTGGCAGCACTCTCCGGAGATGCAGGGGCTTCGGGGGCTTCGGGGGTGTCGCTCGGGGGTCCCGGGCGTCGTGACATCGTTGCCATGAGCGGGACGCGGCGGCCCGTCTGGTCGCGCGACTTCGCGTTGTTCTTCGTCGCGCGGGCCCTTGCAGGGCTCGGCGACGCCATGCTGCCGGTGGCGCTCGCCGCGGGACTCCTGCAGTACGGGTACGGGGTGGGCGCGGTCGGCCTGGCCATGGCCTCCTCGGCCGCCTCGTTCGCGGGGCTGGTGATCTTCGGCGGGGTCATCGCCGACCGGTTCAGCACGCGCAAGCTGATGATCGGCGCCGATCTGGTGCGCCTGGTCACGCAGTCACTCGCCGCCGCGCTCTTCTTCACCGACCATGTGATTCTCTGGCAGATCTGCGCGATCGGCGCCGTCAACGGAGTAGCGGGTGCTGTCTTCCAGCCCGGCGTCGCCAGCACGGTCCCGCGCCTCGCCACGGACGTGCAGGGGGCCAACGGAGCCATACGGATCGCCGAGGCCGCCGCCCAACTCGCCGGGCCGGCCCTCGCGGGACTGCTGGTGGCGTTCGCCTCGGCCGGAGGAGTCTTCGCGGCCCACGCGACCACGTACGCGCTCAGTGCCCTGTGCCTGTTGCTGCTCCGGCTGCCCCCGGCCGCACCCGGAAGCTGGGTGCGGGGCAGCAGCTTCAAGGCCGATCTCGCCGAGGGCTGGCGGGAGTTCAGGTCGAGAACGTGGCTGTGGAGCGTCATCGTGATCTGGTGCGTGTACATGATCGCCGTCTGGGGTCCGACCGTCCCCCTGGTGGCCACGGAGGTCGTCCAGCGGCACGGCCCGCGCGCCTACGGCCTGGTCAACTCGGCCCTCGGCGCCGGCACCGTCATCGGCGGACTGATCGCGCTGCGGCTGCGCCCCCGCCGCATGCTGCGCGCCGGTTCCTTCGCCCTCTTCGCCTTCGCCTGCTTCCCGGCGTCCGTGGGGGCGGGGCTCGGCCTGCCGGCCATGGCGGCCGGAGCGGCGACAGCGGGCGCGGGCATGGCGCTCTGGGGCGTGATGTGGGCGACGAGCATCCAGACGCAGGTCGCCCCCGATGTTCTCAACCGCATCCACGCCTATGACGTCGCGGGCTCCCTGGCGATGATGCCGGTCGGCCAGGCCCTGGCGGGGCCGGCCGCCACGGCCCTCGGCGCGGACCATGTGCTCCTCATGGCCGGGGTCATGGCCCTCGTCGTCACGACGGCCCTCCTGTCGGTGCCCGCGATACGCGACCTGGTACGGGTCGATGCGCCGCCCTGTCCGCGTACGTCCGGCGCGATACCAGGACGGGCGCGGCTGAAGAACCGCTGAGCCGTGCGCGCGATTGCCTGCGACCGTGGACCGCGAGGTGTCCGGGTCGCGGGCGACCCGGACTGATGGACGCGGTTTGTCCCGGCGCGGACCGGCAGTAGGCGGCCGAGGTCCACGTGTACCGGCGGAACGCCGGGCCGGCCCGGGAACGACGGTCACATGCGGACCGGCGCTCCCAGGAATCCGTCGATCCGTGCCCGCAGGGACCGCGCGTCGAGGCCGTGGGCGGCCACGTGCTCGTCGATGTTCCCGTACCGGCGCAGCTCACGGCGGCCCACGCCGAGACCGAGGACGCGGTGGGGGATGTCGGCGAGCGCGTCGTTCGCGGCGGTCGTGGACGTACCGGCCAGGAACGGCTCGACGAGGACCACATCCGTCCCCGCCGTCTCGGTGGCCCGGCGCAGCGCGGCCGAGTCGAAGGGGCGGACGGTGGTCGCGTACAGCACGGTGACGTCGAAGCCCTCGGTGGCGGCCAGTACGGCGTCGAGCATCGGCCCGACGGCGACGACGACCCCGGCACGCCCTTCGCGGACGGTGAGGAAGCGCGACCCGTCGACCGCGAGCGCCTGGGCGTTGGACTGCAGGGACAGCCGCACGTACACCTTGTCGTCCCCGGCGGCGACGGCGTGGCGCAGGAGTGTCTCGGCCTCGTCCGGGTGACCCGGGACATGCACGGTCCAGCCGTCCAGCGTGTCGAGCAGGGCCACGTCGCCGGGCGCCATGTGGGTGAACCCACCGGCCGGCCAGTCGAAGGAGGCGGCCGCGCTGACGAGTACCGCGCCCGCGTTCTGGTGCCCGAGGTCCAGCTTGACCTGCTCGAAGGGCCGCTCGACGAGGAAGCTGGCGAAGGTGTGCACGACGGGCCGCAGACCCGTCAGCGCGAGGCCCGCGCCCGCCCCGATCAGGAGCTGCTCGCGAATACCGACGTTGATGACGCGACCCGGATGCTTGCGCTGGGCCGCGGCGAAGGTGTCCATGCCGATCTCGGCGAGGACGACCGCGACCCGCGGGTCCTCGTCGAGCAGCCGCTCGACAACAGGGGCGAATCGGTCACGCATGGTGTCCATGGGATGAGGTGTCCTTCCAAGGTGCAACGGGTGAGGGCCGCCGTCTCCGGCGAGGTGAGGTGAGGTGATGCGCGGGGATGCGCCGTGCCGCACGAACCACGGGCGGCGCGGGGATGCGCCGTGCCGCACGAACCACGGGCGGCGCCGGGAAGCCGGTCGAAGCGGCCGAACCGGGCCAGGCCGGGAACCCGGTAAAGGCTTGGGAACCCGGGACGGGCCGGGGAAGCGTGGTGGGCCGGGGGGCCTGGCGGGCCGGGGAACGGGAATGCGGCGCGGGCGCGGCTCAGGTGAACTTCGGCTCGACCTGGGCGACGACCACCCGTGGGCGGCCCGGATGAGGAGCGGTGAAAGCGGCGTACAGGGCCTCGTGGTCTCGGCCGTCGACGGTCGCGGCGGACCATCCGGCCGCCTCGAACCGGGCGGCGATCCCGCCGGGCCGGGCGTGGCTGGCGGAGGAGTTGTCGATGACCACGGTGTGCAGCCGATCGAGGCCGGCCGGACCGGCGTACGCGATCGCCTCGTGGTTGCTGCCCTCGTCCAGTTCGGCGTCGCCGATCAGCACCCATACGCGCGGCTCGTCGAGCCCCTGCGCCCGCAGCCCGAGCGCCGTGCCGACGGCGATCGGCAGCCCGTGCCCGAGCGACCCGCTGCCGATCTCGGCGCCGGGTACCAGCACCCGGTCCGGATGATGTCCCAGCGGCGAGTCGTACGACCCGAACCCGGGCAGCCACTCGACAGGGACGAACCCCTTCGCCGCCAGCACCGCGTAGTACGCCATCGGCCCGTGCCCCTTGGACAGCAGGAACCGGTCACGCTCCGGATCACCCATCCGGTCGGGCCCGACCCGCAGCACCCGGTCGTACAGGACCCAGAGCGCGTCCATGGTGGACGTGGCCGCCGGCCCGTGCTTCTCGTCGCCGGTCATCAGGCCCATCAGCCTGGACAGGTCCGCGTACTGGTAGTTCTGCTCCGCTGTGATCGTCATGCCGACGATCGTGCAACCTCAACCAAACTTCAGGTCAAGCCCGACCTGCCCCGCCCATCAGCATCGACGCCGATGCCGTGAACGACTCACGTGTAAGCGGAGCGCCCCACGCGATGCCGGAAGCACCCCACGCGATAACCGGAAACGCCCCACGCGAAAAAGGGCCCTCACAGGCTTTCGCCTGCGAAGACCCTTCGCACCGTCGGGACGACAGGATTTGAACCTGCGACCCCTTGACCCCCAGTCAAGTGCGCTACCAAGCTGCGCCACGTCCCGGTGCCTGTCTGACCTGGGGTTTCCCCAGGTCGAACGTGCACGGAAACAATACCGCACTCGCACCGGTGGTCGCGCACTCGTTTATTCGGAGCGGGTCGGGTATTCGGACCGGGTCCGGCGAGCGTACGGGGCTGTGGGGTGCCCTGACGCACCACTGAACCCCGCTCCCCGGCACAGCCCGCCCTGCCATGCGGCGGGCGCGGCGAGCAGGCTGGGTGGAACTGAAGATCCGTTCCGAACCGACCTGCGGAGCACTCGCGCCATGAAGCACATCAAGCTGGGGGACCTGGACGTCTCCCGCATCGGCCTGGGCACCATGACGATGTCCGGCGTCTACCTCAGCCCCGGGGAGACCCCGGACGACACCGAGTCCATCCGGGCGATCCACCGGGCGCTCGACCTCGGCGTCACCATGCTCGACACCGCGGAGGCGTACGGCCCCTTCGGCAACGAAGAGCTCGTCGGCAGGGCCGTCAAGGGCCGCCGCGACCAGGTCGTCCTGGCGACGAAGTTCGGCATGTACTCGCACACGAGCGGCGGCATGGGCCAGATCGACGGCAGCCCGGTGAACCTCCGCACCGCCCCTTGAGGGTTCCCTCAAGCGGCTCGGCACGGACTACATCGGGGTGGAGGAGGTCGAGGCCGTCGCCGCCGAGGTCGACGCCACCCCGGCGCAGGTGGCCCTGGCCTGGCTGCTGGCGCAGGGCGACGACGTCGCCCCGATCCCCGGCACCAAGCGGATCTCCCGCGTCGAGGAGAACACCGCCGCCGACGCCGTCACGCTCACCGCCGAGCAGCTCGTCCGGCTGAACAACCTCGTTCCGGCCGCCGGCGACCGGCTGCACGAGGCGGGCACGCGGCTGGTCGACCACTGACGCCGACCGACCTGAGGACAGCCCAGCCGATGACGCCGACCGACCCGAGGACAGCCCAGGCCGATGACGCCGACCTCGGGGCCGTCGGGGTCGAGTGTCTCCGGTGACTGGAGCCCGGCTCACCGCGAGGGCGACCGCCGATCGCGCCGTGTGCGGCGTGCCTCCGCCAGCAGGGGCAGCAGGGAGAGTGCGACGACCACGCCGACGAGTGGCAGCAGGTACTTGTCGATGTGGGGGACAGCGGAACCGAGGGTGTATCCGATCAGGACGAAACTCTGTGACCAGAGCAGCCCGCCGACGACCTGCCAGACGGTGAAGGTTCGCGTGGGCACGCCGAGCGCACCGGCCGCCGGGTGCAGTACCGTCCGCAGCATCGGGATGAAACGTCCGATCACGAGGGCCTTGCCGTATCCATAGCGGGCCAGGAGCCTCTCCGCTCGTACCGCGCCCTCCTTCAGACGCCGGTTCGAGGTCCGGGCCAGCAGCGCGCGCCCGCCGCGCCGCCCGAGCAGGTACCCCACCTGTCCGCCCGCCAGGGCGCCGACGGCCGCGCACACGAGCACCTGCCACAGCTCCAGCCGCGCCCCCTGGGGGCCGTTCCCCGCGCACAACACCCCGGCCGGGAACAGCAGCGCGTCTCCGGGCAGGACGAAACCGACCACCAGGAGTCCCGACTCCGCGAAGATCACCACCAGGACGCCCAGGGCGCCGAAGGCAGCCAGCAGCGAGGCGCTGTCCATCGGGTTGACGGCGATCACCGCCATCGCCTCCTGGCCGTCCTCATCGAGCGCCTCCTGGAGTCCTCATCGAGCCGTCCTCATCGAGCCCACTCGTCGAGTCCCCTGTCATCAAGGATCCAGTGCGGGCGGCGGAGGCGCCTGAGTTCGCACGTACGTTCCCTTGGGTGGGTATGGCCGCGGCACGGACGCCAGGGGTCGGCACGGCCCGACAGGGTGGCCGGGCTAGGCGGTGGCCATGGTGAACTGCTCCCACGTTCCGATCGACGTGCGGTTGGCGATGAGCGGGGACGTTCCGGTGTTGTCCGCGCAGACGTACTGGTTGTTGGCCAAGGCTTTGAGGCTGACCGAGCCGTTGGAGTTGCTGATCAGCTGGAAGCTCTCCCAGGTCCCGATCGACGTCCGGTTGGCGATGAGCGGGGAGGCCCCGGTGTTGTCCGCGCTGACGTACTGGTTGTTGGCGTGGGAGAGCAGTGCGACGTTGCCGCCGCCCGCGTCGACGAGGGTGAACTGCTCCCAGGCGCCGACGCTCGTCCGGTTGGCGATGAGCGGGGAAGTCCCCGTGTTGTCCGCGCAGACATACTGGTTGTTGGCCAGCGCCTTCAGCGAGATCACCGAGCCGATGCCGGGCGTGCCGCCGGAGAGCATCGGATGGGTGGGGCGGGTGGCCGTGAGGGCGATCTGCCCCTTGAGCATCTTGCCGCCGTCACCGGTGAGCCGCAGGTAGTAGTCGGAGGAGCAGGCGGTGCCGTCCTCGTCCAGGGCCAGCATGCCGCTGTTGGTCGGCGTCCAGGCCTGGGATTCGGCGGTCTTCGCGATCTGGTTGCCCTCGTTGTATTCGTCGTACATGGAGATGTAGATGCCCTGCACCCCGGCCCGCACCATGTTGTAGAACTGCCGCCACATGAAGTCGCCGTGCGCCCGCTGCCGCGCCGAGACGTCGCCGGGCAGGACGCACGGCTGGTAGTCGATGCCGTGCGCGGCGCAGTCGGCGAGGTCGGGCACGGTCGCCACATTGTAGAAATTGTCGGCGTCGGCGACATTGCCGATTCGGCCGACCATCCACGGGGAGATCATGTTGAAGGCGCGGTAGGTGTCCAGGTACCCGGTTCTGGAGTCGCCGGTGCCGGTCCGCCACCAGGTCGGCACGCCGCCGATCACGTAACACCCCTGGGACTTGAACCAGTTGATCACGTCCAGGGCCGCCGCCGCGGTGGCCGGGTGATTGCTGTCGTTGAAGCCGAAGCCCCAGATGCAGACGACCGGCTTGCCGTTCTGCTTCGCGTAGGCCGAAGAGGCCGTGTGCGCCTTCATCTTGGCGGTCCAGTCCGTCTTGATCTCGGACTGCATGGCGGTCCAGCCGGTCACGTCGTACATGATGTAGAACTTCCGGCCGTACGCCTCAGCGGCGCTGCGCACCTTGGTGGCCATCGCGTCGCGCGTCGGGCCTTCAGGGCTGTTGGGGTTGAAGCGCTGCAGGGCCGCGGTGTCGATGTTGTTCTGCTGCATCCACAGGAAGTGCGTGTTCACCGTCTGCTGGTCGTACGACGAGAACAGCGTCGCGGGCCGGCCGTTGCCCAGCGCGGCGAAACCGGTCTGGTACGTCTTGGTGTACTCCCGCACGTCCGGCCAGCACTTGATGCCGTTGTTCGACGGGGACGGCGCCTGGCCGGAGTTGGGGCTCCAGTGCCACCACGCGTTGATCGGCGCACCGTCCCCGATACACGCGAACCAGCCCTGGTAGCCGACCGTGATCTTCCCGACCACGTCTCCCGGCGCGCTCGCCGCCGAGGCGGTCGGGGCCAGGCCGAGCATGGAAAGCCCGGCGGCCGCCGAGCCGCCGACCGCCGTTGTCAGGAACGTACGACGCGACACACTCATGGTTGACTCCGATGTTCAACAGCTGAACTCAGCGTCCCTGACCGGCACGCGGGCGCAAGGGCCCGCAAATTCGTGCAAGATTTCCGCTTTACTTGCGCAGGCTTGCGGTGGGGGAGGTGCGGGCCGTCCCGGCGCACACCACGCTGAGCACTACTGCATCTGCGGTTTGAGGTCTGCGGGGATTCAACTGCGGAAACAAAGACTCCGTCAAGAGGTCTGGACCAAGCGATTTTCAGCCACGGAATCCAGCAACTTCCCTTACTTCGCGAGCCATTGGGGCGACCATCGGATCGGGGTGAACGGCGTGGCCGCCTTCACAGGTTCAACGCGCGGTGCGTGTACGGGGATTCGGTGGCCGTGGCTGCTGAGGGCGTCGGCCCAAGGAGGGGCTGCAGAGCCGGCGAGCGAAGCATCACCGCTCCCGGCAGGAGTGGACCGTCACCGCCGGGCTGCGCGGCGGCGGACCATGAGGACGGCGCCCGTGCCGGCGGCCAGGGCCCCGGCTGCCGCTGCCGCGATGGGCAGGGCGGTACCGGAGCCGGTGCTCGCCAGGTCGCCGTCGGTGCTGGTGGAGGTGCCCGAGGAGCCGGTCGTCGAGGAGTCACCCGCCGTCGTGGAACCGCCCCCGGAACCGGAACTGCCGGCGGACGAGGTGCCCGAGCCCCCGGTGGACCCGGTACCTCCGGTGGAGGACGTCGAGCCGTCACCGCCCGTGGAGTTGTCGCCGCCCGTCGAGCCGCCCCCGGCCGTGTCCAGCAGGATGTCGGTCGTGTCGTTCGCTTTGTTCTTGTCGAACGGCCGAGGTTCTCCGGCGAGGGCAACCGAGCCCTTGGCCCCTGACACCACCTTGTTGATCTTCAGCTTGAACGTGTAGGTCTCTCCGTCGCCCTCGTCGACCCAGGACTGGCTGGTGCCGCATGCGTAGCGCCCGGCCGCGACGCTGTCGCAGAATCCGTTCCCCTTGGTCACCGTCGTACCGGCGGGCATCTTGATCAGGACCTGGGTCACCGGGGTCCCCAAGTCCCTGAGCACCCAGGCAGGTCCGGCGTTGATGAACGTCACCTTCAGGGGGACCGTGTCCCCGACGCGGCCCTTCAACCGGTCTGCCGTCACCTGGAAGTCGGCCGTGTTCGCCGCGGTCACTGCCACCTCGGCCGCGTCCCAGTCGGGGTGGGCCGAACTGCCGGCGCCTGCCGGGGCGGCGTCGGGCCGCTCAACCAGCTTCACCGCCGGGCCGGTTCCGCGTACGGGCTGCGAAGCGCCGTCCCCGGGGCCGTTCTCGTAGGTGGAGACCACCACCCGAAGGTCGTCGTAGAGCGCGTGGTCGAGAGCCTTCAGTGAGAGGGGCTTCTCGGGGGAGTAGACGACGCCGGGTTTCACGGTCTGATCGAACTCGCAGACCGCATCGGAGGAACTCGGGGCCTCGTCGAAGGAAGCGACCTCGTAGCGAACGCAGTTCGAGGGCAGTTCCGTGTGGCCCAGCCCGCGTGTGACGGAGTACGACAGCCAGATCTTGTCGACTGCCTCGGTGCCCGTGTTCGTGAAGGTGACAGGTACCTCGAAGCTGCTGCCCGGCTTCACCCCGTCGATGGGGGCGATCCGTCCCAGAGTCAGTCCGGGTGCGGCGTCGTCGGCGAGGGCGGGTCCGGCGCCCAGCGCGATCAGCACGACGGCGCCGATCGCGCCGACGGCCTTGCGGAGCACGGGAAGGCTGGGAGCGGTTTGGAGCATGGAGGTCCCTCTGGGTTACGCGTCGGCGACGTACGGGCGAAGTGCGGGGGAACGACTGTTCCCGCACGTGAGACATCCGCCGCGACCGAAGGGTTGTAGCGCGCCTGCTGCCAGTTGGACGTAATGCCACTCGGGGGACCCGGCCCTGTGCCGGCGCGCGCGCCGATCTCTGTCGCCGGGGGCTCCCATGGCGACAGTCAGGCCGCGAGGGGGCGAGAGCCCGGCGACAGTAAGGGCCACGAGGTGGCGAGAGCCCGCCGACGGTCTCCGTGAGGTGGCGAGGGTCTTCGCGGGACGCCGAGAGCCCGGCGACGGTCTCCGCGGGGCGGCAGCAGACCGTCGCCGGGCTCGGGTCCCGGCGCAGTACGTCGGGTCAGGCGGACTGGCGGGTGAAGCGCGCGGTGATCGTGACGAACGTCAGCGGCTTCAGCATGTTGGCCTGATTCCAGGTCATGCCGAACTGCGCGCGGTCCACCGGGAATTCGGCGGTGAGGGTGACCGCGTCGGCCGAGACCTCGGACGCCTGCGCGGTGAAGGAGAGCTCACGGCTCGTGCCGATCACCGTCAGGTCGCCGGTGACCTGGGCGGTTCCGTCGCCGGCCGGGGTGACGCTGGTGGCGGTGAAGACGAGGGAGGGGTGCTTGTCGACGTCGAAGAAGTCCGCGGTGCGCAGGTGCTTGTCGCGCTTGGCGTTCTTGGTGTCCAGGGAGGCGGCGTCGACCGTCACACTGCCGTGCGCGCCGCCGCCGGCGAGCACCTCGCCCTCGCCGCTGACCTTGGTGAAGACGCCCTTGACGTTGACGAGGCCCCAGATCGTCTTGTGCTGGACCTGGACCGACGTGCCGGCCGGGTCGAGCGTCCAGCGCCCGGCGCCGACATCCGAGAGCGAGCCGGACGGGCTGGAGGGCGAGGTGGTGTTGGACATGGTCGTTGGTGTCCTTCGTGAGCGATTGAAGAGCGATTGAGGAATTGAGGAGGGGACTGGGCGGTGATCCGGGCGCCGGAGGTGGGTCAGGAGGTCGGTGCCGGACGTCGGTGCCTGAGGTGGGTGCCCGAGGTGGGTGCCGCGGGGAGCCGGCGGCGTAAGGAGTCAGTTCACTTGAAGAATCAATACATCGCCAGCTATTACATTGCTGCCTATTAGGTAGTTGGCGAGATAATAGCTCTGAGGGGTATCCTTGGCAAGCGGGTCAGGGCTGCGGGATCGGGCGAAGGGAGCCAGTGCATGGGGGAGACCCAGCAGGCGGTGGGGCGGGTCGACCACCCCAGCGCGTCGGCCGAGTGTCCAAGCGTGGCGGCCGAGTGCCCCAGCGCTGAGCAGGCCGACCTGCTGCGGCGCTGGAACGGTCTGGCGAGTGGATTCCGGGAGCTCACGGACCGGCTGCTCGCCGAGGCGCAGGGCGAGGTCGGCCTGCCGCCCTCGTCCCTCGAAGTGCTCTGCTTCCTGATCGCCTCGCCGGAACAGGCCGCCCCGATGCGGCTGCTCTCCCAGACGCTCGGTTTCTCCACCGCGGGCACGACCGGAGTGGTCGACCGGCTGGCCGACGCCGGGCTCGTCGAGCGTCGCCCGTCACGTTCGGACCGCCGGGTGACATACGCGGCGCTCACGCCGCTCGGCCGCGAGACCGCCACGGTCGCGGCCAAGGTGTTCGCCGACGCGGTGCGCCGACGGGTCGTGGAACCCCTCGGCGAGGAAGGCTTCGCGTCGTTCGCCGAGGCCTTCGCGACGCTGGGCCTCGTGGACGAGTCCTGCCCCGGGCAGGCGGCGGCCGAGCCCTGCTGACGCTGTTGACTCGGCGTGGCCGAGAGGCTGGTGCTTCTGCGTGGCTGATGAGGCCGGCACCGCAATCGCGTGGCTGATGAGGCCGGCACCGCTACCGCGTGGCCGATGAGGCTGCTCCCGCGTGGCGGATGCGCAGGCGGCGTCCTGCGGGTGCGTGGCTGAGGGGGCGCCTCCGCGTGCGGACGCGCGCCCCGCCGAGGCTTGAGGCGTCGCGCCCTCCACGGCTCGAAGCCGACCCCGCCATAGAGATAAGAGGGAGAGGGAGAGGGAGACGCTGCCCGGCACCCTCCCGGTCGCCGCCGCATGCGCTACGGGTCGCTCCAGGCCGCTCCGGATGCACTCCGCGTCGCTCCACCGCTCCGGATGCGGGATCTTCCCAGGGAGCCGGTCGGCGGTCTACAGTCTAAAACTAGCAGCGCTAATTAATTCGATCCCTCAGGAGTCCTGCCGTGCGTCCCGTCCACTTCGCGGCCGCCCGCCGCACCCCCATCGGCAAGCTGCGCGGAGCCCTGTCCTCCGTGCGGCCCGACGACCTCGCGGCGACCGTCGTCCGCGGCCTGGTCGCAGAGGTGCCCACGCTCGACCCGGCCCGTATCGACGACATCTACTGGGGCGCCGCCAACCAAGCGGGCGAGGACAACCGCAATGTCGCCCGGATGGCCGCGCTGCTCGCCGGGCTGCCCGAGTCCGTGCCGGGCGCCACGGTCAACCGGCTCTGCGCCTCCGGTCTGGAGGCCGTCACGACGGCGGCCCGCGCGATCGCCGCCGGCGAGGCCGACATCGTGCTCGCCGGGGGCTCCGAGTCCATGAGCCGTGCCCCCTTCGTGCTGCCCCGCCCCGACGAAGCCCTGCCGCACCGCATCGAGACCGTCGACACTCGGCTCGGCTGGCGCCTGGTCAACCCCGCGATGAAGGAACTGCACGGACTCCTGTCGATGGGGGAGACCGCCGAGGAGGTCGCCGAACGGTACGACGTCTCGCGCGAACGGCAGGACGCGTTCGCGCTGCGCAGCCACCAGCGCGCCGCGGACGCCCGCAAGAACGGGTACTTCGACGATGAACTCCTCTCCGTCCGGCGCCCCGACGGTGTCATCGTCGACAGCGACGAATGTGTACGGGAGGACACCTCGCTCGACAAGCTCGGCCGCCTCAGGCCGGTGTTCCGCGAGGGCGGCACGGTCACCGCGGGCAACGCCTCGCCGATGAACGACGGCGCGGCCGGCGTCCTCCTGGTCAGCGAGGAGGCTCTGAACGAACTGGGGCTGGAATCCCTCGGACGCTATGTCGCCGGCGCCTCGGCCGGAGTCCACCCGGACGTCATGGGCATCGGCCCCGTCCCCGCCACGCAGAAAGCCCTCGGGCGCGTCGGCTGGAGCATCGGTGACATCGAGGAGGCCGAGTTCAACGAGGCGTTCGCGGCCCAGGCCCTCGCCTGCGTCGAACGACTCGGCATCGACCCGGACCTCGTCAACCCGACCGGTGGCGCCATCGCCCTCGGCCATCCGCTCGGCTGCTCGGGCGCCCGCATCCTCACCACCCTGCTGCACCGCATGCGCCGCACCGGCGCCTCGCGCGGCCTGGCCACCATGTGCGTCGGGGTGGGACAGGGCAGCACCGTCCTGGTCGAGCGCCACTGAAAGCGTCGCGGAAAGCGCCGTATTGCGTACTTTGTACGTCAGTGAGCAACGAAACGGAGCCCCCCTTCATGGCAACTCTGTCCCTCGCCGCGATCCTCGCCGAGAACGCCCGCCGCCGTCCGGACCGGACGGCGCTCGTCGAGGGCGATCTGCGCCTCACCTTCGCCGAGGTGTGGGAGCGGGCCCGGGCCCAGGCCGGCGCGCTCGTCGGCCTGGGCGTGCGGCCGGGGGACCGGGTGGCGCTGATGGCGCCCAACACGGCGGAGTTCCCGCCCGCCTACTACGCGATCGCGGCGGCGGGCGGCGTGGTCGTCCCCGTCCATCTGCTGCTGTCCTCCGCCGAGGTCGAGCACGTGCTCAAGGACAGCGGCGCGACGCTGCTGCTCTGCCACCCGGCGCAGGCCGACACCGCTGCCGCCGCCGCGCGGGCCCTCGGCGTCCAAGTCGTCACGCTGGGAACCGAGTTCGAGAATCTCGCCACCGACGCCGATCCGCTGCTCTCGTACGTCACGCGCGAGGCGGACGACCCGGCCGTCGTCTTCTACACCAGCGGCACGACCGGCGTCCCCAAGGGCGCCGTCCTCAGCCACTTCAACCTGGTGATGAATGCGACGGTCAACGCCTTCGACGCCAATGACATCCGCCCCGACGACATCGCGCTCGGCGCGCTGCCGCTCTTCCACGCCTTCGGCCAGACCGTCTCCATGAACTCCACCTGGCGCGCCGGCGCCACGCACGCGTTGCAGGAGCTGACGCACGGGAACTTGGAGCAGCGGTCCGGATGAAGGGGTCACCAGGCGAGACGGTCCTTACGCGAGGAGATACGTGGGCCTAGCATCAGTCTCCGAATGAACACGATGACGCTCTGGCACATATCCGTCTGGGAGTTCGCCGCTCTCGCCGCCGCGGCCCTGCTCGTCGGTTTCTCCAAGACCGCGGTGAGCGGGGCCAACACGGTCAGTCTGGCGATCTTCGCCGCCGTGCTGCCCGCCCGCGCCTCGACCGGCGTACTCCTGCCCGTTCTCATCGTCGGGGACGTGCTGGCGGTGCTCACCTACCGGCGCCACGCCCACTGGCCCACGCTGTGGCGGCTGTTCCCGGCGGTCGCCGCGGGTGTCGTCCTCGGCACGCTGTTCCTGGTGTGGGCCGACGACGGGGTCGTACGCACCTCGATCGGGGCGATCCTGCTGCTGATGGCGGCGGTCACCCTGTGGCGAAGGCGGGTCGCCGCGCAGGACGACGAACCCGACTCGGTGGCGACACGGACGGGCCGGATCAAGGCCCGTTCGTACGGGGTGCTCGGCGGTTTCACCACGATGGTCGCCAACGCGGGCGGCCCGGTGATGTCGATGTATCTCCTGTCGGCGGGCTTCCGGAAACTGGGCTTTCTCGGCACCTCCGCCTTCTTCTTCCTG
This sequence comes from Streptomyces sp. NPDC058246, assembly GCF_042881985.1. Lineage (NCBI taxonomy): Bacteria > Bacillati > Actinomycetota > Actinomycetes > Kitasatosporales > Streptomycetaceae > Streptomyces > Streptomyces sp. NPDC058246. The sequence goes on from NZ_JBHVWZ010000012.1 coordinate 26,494, forward strand.
ATCGTGAATGTCTCCAAGGTGCCCTTCAGCGTGGGCCTCGGCCTGATCGACGGTCACTCACTGCTGCTGGACGCGGCGTTGGCCGCGTTCGTCGTGCCGGGGGCGTTCATCGGCAAATGGGCTGTGCACCGAATCAACCAGCGGCTCTTCGAGCGACTGGTGATCGCGGCGACCGTGGTGGGCGGAGTGCAGCTGCTGCTGCGCTGACCGCTACCGGTCGGCGACCTCCAGCAGGTCGGGGAGATCCGCGAAGGAGTCCAGGACGTGGTCGGGCTCGCCGTTCGCCGCGCGATGGCTCTCGGGCAGGTACTTGCCGGTCTTGACCAGGACACCGGTGATCCCGGTGCGTTGCGCGGCGAGCACGTCCGACTCGATGTCGTCGCCGACCATCAGCGCTTCGCCGGGACCGACCCCGAGACGCGTCAGCGCCGCCTCGAAGAACGCGGGCGCCGGCTTGCCGGTGATCTCCGCCTCGGTGCGGGCCGCCCGCTCCAGGCCGAGCAGGAAAGCGCCACCGTCGAGTTGCAGCCCCCGGTCCGTACGCCAGTACAGATTGCGGTGCATGGCGATCAATCGCGCGCCCCGCTGGAGGTGGCCGAAGGCCCGGTTGAGGGCGGCGTAGTCGAACTCGGGACCGGCGCCGCCCACGACGACCACGTCCGGCACGGCCTCGGTGTCGGCTTCGTCGACCAGCGCGACGCCGGCCAGGTCTTCTGCGATGTCACCGCTGTTCAGCAGGGAGCACCGGGCCCCGGGACGGCGCTCGGCGAGATACGCGGCGGTGACGGCGGGGGCGGTGAGGATGTCCTCGGCGTCCACCGGGAAGCTGGCTGCGGACAGCGTGGCGGCGATCGACGCGCGGGTACGGGACGTCGTATTGGTGACCAGGGCGACCCCGAGCCCGGACGCGCGGATCCGTCGCAACGCCTCGACCGCGCCGGGCAGCGGCTTCCAGGAAACCGTGAGCACCCCGTCGATGTCGATCAGGACCGCGCGTACCGACTGCATGTCCGGCTTCATGTCCCGCTTCATGCCCGGACGATACCGAGCAGGACCGCCCGGGTACCTGCGCGCGGACGCCCCGCGCCGTCGGCTCACCCAGCCGGAGCCGGGGCCGGCCTTGCCGGGGCGGCCTACCCAGCCGGACCCGGGGCCGGCTTTGCCGGGGCGGCCCACCCGGAGCTCGGCTCCCCGCCCCGCCCTCGTACGCTCGACCCCATGTCCTCACACGTCCTGGTCCTCGGCGGCACCACCGAGGCGCGCGAACTCGCCGCCGAACTGGCGGCGCGACCCGGAGTGCGCGTGACCAGCTCGCTCGCCGGGCGCGTGTCCCGGCCGGGGGCACTCCAGGGCGACATACGAATCGGGGGATTCGGCGGGGCGGAAGGGCTGGCGGAGTGGCTGCGGGAGCACGGGGTGGCCGCAGTGGTGGACGCGACGCACCCGTTCGCCTCCGGCATCACGGCGAACGCCGCGCGGGCCGCCGCCGTGACCGGTGTTCCGACCGTGGTGCTGCGCCGGCCGGGCTGGCGCCCCGGCCCCGGCGACCGGTGGCACTCGGCCGCCTCCCTCACCGAAGCCGCCGTGCTGCTCCCGGCGTTGGGCCGCCGCGTCTTCCTCACCACCGGCCGCCTGGGCCTCGCCGCCTTCGCGGACCTGGCCGAACTGCACTTTCTCGTACGTTCGGTGGAGGCGCCCGAGCCGCCGTTGCCGCCCGACACCGACATACTGCTGGCCCGCGGCCCGTTCACCGTGGACGGCGAACGGGCCCTGCTCCGCACCCACGGCATCGACGTCCTGGTGACCAAGGACAGCGGGGGAGACGCCACGGCCGCCAAACTCACCGCAGCCCGCGATCTCGGCCTCCCCGTGGTCGTCGTCCGCCGCCCACCGCTCCCGGTGGGCGTCACCGCCGTGCCCGACGTCGCGTCGGCCCTGGCCCGGCTCGGCGTCTGACGTCATCCCCCGCCGACGGACGTTCGTACGTTGCCGCCCCAACTCGTCGCCAGGATCAGCGCGCTGGCGCCGACCGCGACGAACGCGATGCCCAGACAGTCGATGACGGGGCGGGACGCCGACTTCACCACGGGATGGTGCGGGCCGCGGCGATCACCACGAGGATCGCGATGGGCACGTTGACGTAGAACGCCCAGCGCCAGGAGAGATGGTCGGTGATCAGCCCGCCGAGCAGTGGCCCGATAACCGTGGCCACGCCGAAGACGGCACCGATCGCACCCTGGTACTTGCCCCGCTCGCGCAGCGGGATGACATCGGCGATCAACGCCATGGCGGTCACCATCAGACCGCCCGCGCCGATGCCCTGCATGGCCCGCCAGGCGATCAGCATCGGCATGTTCGCGGCGAGGCCGCACAGGAACGACCCGGTGATGAAGATGATCGCCGAGGCCTGGAAGACCACCTTGCGGCCGAACAGGTCACCGAACTTGCCGACCAGGACCGTCGAGACGGTCTCGGCCAGCAGATACGCCGTCACCACCCACGACATGTGCGCCGCGCCGCCCAGGTCCGACACGATGGTCGGCAGGGCGGTGCCCACGATCGTCTGGTCGAGGGCGGCGAGGAGCATGCCCAGCACGATCGTCCCGAAGACGATGTTGCGCCGCCGGCTGTCCAGCACCGGCGGCCCGGGCGCCTCCGTCGCGGGCGCCGCCGTCTCCTCGGTGGTCGTCACATGCGCCACCCTCACATCGCAGGGCGCCCTGTGCATGCGGGGCGACCCGCCCGGCTACCCGGCCGCCGGGGGAGCTCCCTAGGCCTCCGGGTGCCTGCGCAGCAGATACGTGTCCATGATCCATCCCTTGCGTTCGCGCGCCTCGGCCCGCAGGCGCTCGATACGGGGAGCCGCCTCGGCTATCGGACCGGAGGCGAGGATCTCGTCGGGTGTGCCGATGTAGGCGCCCCAGTAGATGTCGATGTCCTCGTCGGCGTACTGCCTAAAGGCCTGGTGGGCGTCGAGCATCACGACCACGTCGTCGACACCCTCGGGAAAGCCCTCGGCCAGCCGACGCCCCGTGGTGATCTGAACCGGCCGCGCGACCCGGTTCAGCCCCGTGCGGTGCCGGGCGACGAGCGCGGAGACGCTGCTGATGCCGGGCACGACGTCGTACGTGAACGCCACCGCGCCCCGGTCCAGGATCTCCTCCAGGATGCCGATCGTGCTGTCGTACAGCGAGGGGTCGCCCCACACCAGGAAGGCGCCGCACTCGTCCTCCCCCAGCTCCTCGGAGATCAGCCGCTCGTAGATGTCCGCACGGGCGCTGCGCCAGTCCCCGACCGCGGGCGAGTACGCCGCCCCCCCGGCGGACCGGTCACGGTCCGGGTCCCGGGCCTCGACCAGGCGGTACGCCCGCTGCGGTATGTGCGCGTCGAGGATGTCGCGGCGCAGCTGGACGAGGTCGGACTTCACCTCGCCCTTGTCCAGGATGAAGAACACGTCCGTGCCCTTCAGCGCCTTGACCGCCTGCAACGTGAGCTGATCGGGGTCGCCCGCCCCGATCCCGATGACATGAATCTTTCGCACACCGAGAGTCTGCCGCACGCCACTGACAGTGGACGCACCGCACCCGGGGTGGAGCCACCGCCCAGGGAGTCGGGCCGCCGCCGCACCCCGGCTCGGTCCCCTCGCATCGGCCCGCCGAAACCAGGGCCGCTCCGCCACACCCGGCGTCGGACCACCGCCCCGATACAGCACCACCTGCTCGGACGCGCTGCTCAGACGCGGCGCCCGCGCAGTCGCGGAGCGCACGCCTGCGCGCTGATCGCCTTGCCCTCCCGCTCCACGACCGATGCCAACTCCCTTGCCCAGGAGCTGAGTTCAGCGAGTTCCATCCCGTACGGCCGTTCCCGACCGGTCCGCGATGACCACTCCTCGGCCGCCCCGGCACCGCGCCGCAGCAGCCGTGCGCCGCCCGTCGTGTTCCCGCGGGCCGCGTGCGTGAGCCCCACCGCGAGCTGGGCGAGGCCCCGCCAGAGGGCCCGCTCGTCCTCGGGACCGGATTTCCAGGCGTCCTCGAAGACCTCGTGCGCGTGGAACGGTTTCCCCGCCTCCAGCAGTGTCTGGGCCTCGGCGACCGTTTCCTCGGGGCTGCGCACGACGCCTTCCGGCTGTCGTTCCACCCCGTCCGCGCCGTACGGAAGGGGGCGCCCCAATCCGTCGCGCGGCCGGGCGTTCCGTGCCCGCCCCGCCGTGTCCCGATCGCGCCCGCCGTCCCACCGTGCCTCAGATGTCCCGCTCATACGCCGATTGTCGCGCGGTCGGCTCCACCTTCGGAGCAGCCCGCCACGTGGGGTAAAGTTCTGTTCGCACGATCACGCGGGTCACCGCGGGTGAAGGGCAACGGGACGTGGCGCAGCTTGGTAGCGCACTTGACTGGGGGTCAAGGGGTCGCAGGTTCAAATCCTGTCGTCCCGACGGTTCGATGGTTCGAACATCGCAGGTGAGGGGCCGTTTTCGTAACGGCCCTTTTTCTGTTTCCGGATTCGCTCCCTGGGAGCGATGTGGGAGCCGGCGACCAGCAGGGCGGGCGACGCTGGAGCGCGGCCGACGCCGCGCTCCCCGGACTCCAGACTCGGTGCTCTTGATCAGGAGAGGCAGCCGACATGTGCCAGGGCCTGCTTGAGCAGGACTCCATGGCCACCCGGCATCTCGTCGAGGACCAGCGGCGAGGAAGCCTCCTCGGGGCTGAACCACACCAGGTCGAGCGCGTCCTGTCGCGGGCGGCAGTCGCCGGTCACCGGGACGATGTAGGCGAGGGACACGGCGTGCTGGCGAGGGTCGTGGAAGGGAGTGACCCCCAGAGTCGGGAAGTACTCGGCGACGGTGAAGGGTTGCAGGGAGGCCGGGACGCGGGGGAGCGCCACCGGGCCGAGATCCTTCTCCAGATGGCGCAGCAGCGCGTCCCGGACCCGCTCGTGGTGCAGCACCCGGCCGGAGACGAGGGTGCGGCTGACCGTCCCGTCCGGCCCTATGCGCAGCAGGAGTCCGATGCGGGTGACTTCGCCGTTGTCGTCAACGCGCACCGGTACCGCTTCCACGTACAGGATCGGCATGCGCGCGCGGGCCATTTCCAGCTCGTCGGGAGACAGCCAGCCGGGCGTGGTTTCGGTCATGTCAGACATTCATTGATCATACTTTCCGGGCCTTCCGCTGCGCGCGTGCCGCTCCGCGGTAACCACGGGCGGGGGCGGCCGCGGATCGGATCCCGCGGCGGCACCCTGGGTGGCGGCACTCCGGGCGACGCCGCGCGGCCGCCACCGTCTCCGCCACCGACGGACTTCCTGCCCCCCGGGCCCCCTGCGCGGCCGCCACGCCCTGATGCTGCTCACCGCCCCGGCGTACCCCGTCCCGTGCGACGGTCGGAGCGCGCGACGAGCAGGCGCGATGAGGTGGCATGACGGGGGACGGACGGATGAAAACGCCGTCATCCGTCACGCAGGAGGCTCGGCGGCCCGCTACTGCGCCGTGGCGCTCGCGGTCGCTCCTGGCCGAGTCGTCCCGCTCATCCCCGACTGGGTACCTTGGAGGAGTGCGCGCCGTCGCGGGTGAGCCACAGTGCGGGAGCAGGGGAGCGGCATGGTCACGGAATTCACGACGGACATCACCGACGCCGTGGTCGACAGCTTCGAGGGCACCGCGGATCCGCGCCTGCGCGAGCTGCTCAGCGCGCTCACCCGTCACCTGCACGACTTCGTCCGCGAGACGGAGCCGACGATCGAGGAGTGGGAGCGCGCCGTCGACTTCCTGACGGCGACCGGGCAGATGTGCACCGACACCCGGCAGGAGTTCATCCTGCTGTCGGACGTGCTGGGTGTCTCGATGCTCGTGGAGACCCTGGGAGCCCGCCGCGGGCCGGAGGCCACCGAGTCGACGGTCCTCGGTCCCTTCCACATGACCGAGTCGCCGGCACGTGAACTCGGCGCCGACATCGACCTGGTGGGCAGCGGCGAGCCCTGCGTGGTCAGCGGCCGCGTGCTGTCCCGGGACGGGACCCCGTTGCCCGGCGCGGTCCTCGACGTGTGGCAGGCCGACGCAGAGGGCTACTACGACGTGCAGCGGCCGGACGTCCAGCCGCCCGGCAACGGCCGCGGGCTCTTCACGGCGGACGCCGAGGGCCGCTTCTGGTTCCGCACCTGTGTGCCGAGCCCGTACCCGATCCCCACCGACGGACCGGTCGGCGAGCTGCTCAGGGCCACCGGCCGCCACCCCTACCGCCCCGCCCACATCCACTTCATCGCCACGGCCGACGGCCACACCCCCGTCACCACGCACATCTTCGTGGCCGGCAGCGCCTACCTCGACTCCGACGCGGTGTTCGCCGTGAAGAAGAGCCTGGTCCACGACTTCGCTGAGACCGACGACCCTTCCCTGGCCACGGAGTTCGGGATCACCAACCCCTTCCGGCACGCCCGCTTCGACCTCGTAATTGAGCCACGATGAATACCCCGCTCGACTTCTCCTACGAGACCCGGCCCGCGCGCGTCGTCTTCCGGCCCGGCGCCGCGGTGTCCGCGACACCCGGCGAGGTCGCGCGCCTCGGTCTGCGCAGGGTGCTGGTGGTCTGCGGACGCCGGGGCGAGGACACCGCGCGGGCGGTCGCCGACGCCCTCGGCGACACCTGCGCGGGGCTGCACGCCGAGGCTCGTATGCATGTGCCCGTGGAGGTCGCCGACCGGGCGGTCGAGGTCGCGCGCGCGGCGGCCGCCGACGGGTGCGTCGCGGTCGGCGGCGGCTCCGCGATCGGCCTCGGCAAGGCGATCGCGCTGCGCACCGGCCTGCCGCTGATCGCCGTACCGTCCACCTACTCCGGCTCCGAGATGACCCCCGTCTGGGGCCTCACCGAGCACGGTGCCAAACGCACCGGACGCGACCCCGGCGTCCAGCCCCGCAGCGTCGTCTACGACCCCGAACTCACCCTCGCGCTCCCGGTCCCCCTCTCCGTGACCAGCGGCGTCAACGCGCTCGCGCACGCGGCCGAGGCTCTCTACGCGCCCGATGCCTCGCCGCTCGTCTCGCTCATGGCCGAGGAGGGCGTCCGGGCGATGGCCGGGGCACTTCCCGACGTCGCCGCCGTCCCCGACGACCTCGACGCCCGAAGCCGTGCCCTGTACGCCGCCTGGCTGTGCGGTGCCTGCCTCGGCGCCACCACCATGGGCCTGCACCACAAGCTCTGCCACGTCCTCGGCGGCACCTTCGGACTGCCGCACGCCGAGACCCACACGGTCGTGCTGCCGTACGTCCTCGCCTACAACGCGTCCGCCGCGCCCCAGGCGATCACCGCCCTGTCCCGCGCCCTGCACACCGACGACGTCCCGCGCGCCCTGCGGGAGCTGTCCGGAAGCCTCGGCGCTCCCCGTTCACTCGCTGAACTCGGCCTGAAGGAGACCGACTTGACGGTCGCGGCCGGGCAGGCCGGCACGGACTCCTACGCCAACCCCCGCCCGGTCACGGCGCATGGCGTACTGGGCCTGCTGACGGCCGCGTACGAGGGCCGGGAACCCTGAACCTGAAGGCGCCGATGTCCAGGGCCGCGGTCAGCCAGGCGATGCCGAACGCCCACACCGCGAGCGTTTCGCAGAGATAGACGGAGGTGAACGTCCAGTCGGTGCCCCAGCGGGTCAATTGGGCGATTCCGGCGATGGCCGTGAAGGCGACGATGGCCGCCCCGGCCGTCAGATAGAGGCGATTCACCTGCCGCCTGTCCGTCGGTGCCGGATCCCAGAAGGACACGATGCAGAACGCCGCCAGCATGAGGAGAAGCAGCGCGGCGCACACCAGATGAATGACACCGACAGTCTGTTGGCGCGCGGTCGGATGATCAGGTGACGTCGGCAGGAACGCGACGGCCAGGGCGAACACACCCGCCGCCGAGCTGAAGCGGTCGTCGCGTTTGTTGTAGCGATAGCAGATCAGGAAGACACCCAGCGCGCACAGGCTGCCGACGAAGACATTGCGGGTGCCGGTGTAGTACGAGCCGCTGATGGATCCGGGCATGATCGGCGTCTTGGACCCCAGCGCACGGAGGATCTCGTTTCCCAGCGGCACCGCCGGCGGTAGCGCGATGCCGATGACGCCGACCCCGAGGCGCAGACGTCCCACGGTCCTGTTGTCCTGGTCGCGCTCAGGATCACGATGCTGCCGTGAGGAGTTCTCCGCAAGCCAGTCGAGGACTCTGTTGCCCTGCGCGTCTTCACTCATGGGGCCTCCCGATGGTGCATCAGTTGTGTTGTGCCCCAGAGCAATTGGAGAAAACGAGCCTCGGGTACGCCCTCTGACCCCCGGTGGTCGTCGGCGTGGCGCACATCACCCACGGAGTGCGCGGAACATGCGGCGGAGCTTCACAGGTTCATGACACGCTCACCTCTGGTTACCCACCGGTAACCCTAGTCACCCCCACCCCCCTCAGGACTGATCTTGCGTATCCGCAAGCGGCCCTTGCGTGCCCTCATGCCCGCGCTCGCCGCATCCGCCCTCTTCCTCGCCGCCGGTTGCTCCGCAGACCCCGCCGCGCACAATCCGTCCGCCGCCGACCGCGCCCAGGGCGCCGAGGCCTCCGCCGCCGCGACCACGGAGGCCGGGCAGCCGCTCGCGGTCGCCGCCGCACCCGAGGCGGCGGCCACCTCGACCGCCGTCGCGCGCCCGGGCGCCGCGGGCGGCAAGGCGCGTAAGACCGCGCTGAAGGTGAAGTCGTACGACAGCCATACCCGACGGGCCGTCATATCTCCTACTGGCAAGGGGACTTCCGGAGGCCAAGGCGCTTCGGGCGGTAACGGGACTTCCTCGCCCTCGCCGACCACCGGCGGCACGGGAGAGCCGCACGCCACGGCCGTCGGCGACGTCATCGCCAGCGCCCCCGCGCCCGGCGCTCCGGAAGGACTCCTCGCCAAGGTCACCAAGGTGATCGGTGAGAAGGGTGACGGCATCGAGGTGCAGACCGCGCCGACGACGCTGGACACGCTGCTCGGTGACGACGACGCGAAGGGCTCGGTCCCCGTCGACCCCGCCTCTTTCGACGTCGCCCGACTGCTGCCCGACGTGAAGGTCTCCTGGGCGAAGACGGGAGACATCCACTCCGGGCCCGAGGGCACGAAGGTCCCGCTCGGCAGCCTGCGGATCGACGTCGGGGCGAAGGTCGGCACGGCGGAAGGGGCGCCGGCCTCGGCCACCGCGTCCGTCCACGGCTTCGTCCAGGTCGCCCCCGAGGTCGACTTCTCCTACGGCGGTGACTCCGGGGCCTCCGGGCCAGGGGCAGCTCACCTCGGTGTCTCCGGCGACTGGACCTCTCGGTGGGCGGTCAAGGGCCGCGCCGCCGCCTCCGCCCAGCCCGTGCGGGTCCCGTTCGCGAAGCTGCACGCCGACCCGGTCCTCCAGGTCGGCCCGATTCCCGTCGTGGTGAACCTCGACCTGACCTGCTACTTCCAGATCAGCGCCGAGGGCAACGTCACCGTCGACATCGAGCAGGACCTCAAGGGCGACTTCAAGGCCGGCGGCACCTTCGGGCCGGCCGAGGGCTGGACGCCGGTCAACGAGTCGCATATGACGAGCACCCCGGTGCGCACCTCCGTCACCGCGGCCGGTGCCGTGAAGGCGTCACTCGGCGCGGAGGCCACCGTCGGCCTGTACGGCACGGTCGGCGTCACCGCCGACCTGGCCCCGTATCTCCGCGGTGAGGCGGCGGTCTCGGCCGACGCCACCTCCGCCACCTCCGCCGGCGGCGCCACGGCGAAGACCGGCGTGGGCGCGGCAGGCTCCTGGGCCGTCTACGGCGGTGTCGACCTGACCGGCACCCTGCGCGTCCAGCTGTCCATCTTCGGCACCCCCGTCCTCCAACACAGCATCCCGCTGGGCACGTTGCACCGCGAATGGAAGCTCGCGGCCGGCCAGGTGTAGCCCCTGAGCGGCCTCCCGGGCCCAGGGGCAACCAGCCCACCGGGCCCGGGAGTTGGGCGACGCGAGCGCCCTCGACGGCCCACGGGCCGCCCGCACCCTCCGCATTGGTTGATCCTTCATCGCTCCGACACCTCCGGACTCTGGCGGATTCCGCGGCGGCCCGGAAAGCTGATCTGGGCATGCCAACGCGACCGGCCGGCCTGCCCCGCCCCCACGCCGCGGTCGATCAGGAGGACGCAGTGAAGAAAAGCTCGCGGATCCGCAGAGGCTCCCTCATTCTCGGCAGCGCGATCGCGCTGGTCGTCGCCTTTCCCGGCAGCGCTCTCGCCGACCCCCCGAAGGCCCTGCCCGCGAACGCGGACGGACTGGAGCAGACGTTCCAGCCGGCCTACGACTACGACACGGACGGCTGCTACCCGACCCCCGCCATCGGCCCCGACGGCACCATCAACGGCGGCCTCAAGCCGTCCGGGGCCCTCAACGGCCAGTGCCACGACTCCTGGGACCTCGACAACACCAACGGCTACTCGCGCGAGAAGTGCAACAACGGCTGGTGCGCCATCATGTACGGCCTCTACTTCGAGAAGGACCAGGCCGTGGCGGGCAGTGGCCTCGGCGGCCACCGCAACGACTGGGAACACGTCGTGGTGTGGGTGCAGGACAACCAGGCCAAGTACGTGTCGACCTCGGCCCACGGCAACTTCAACGTCTACGGCCGTGACTCGATCCGCTGGGACGGCACGCACCCCAAGGTCGTCTACCACAAGGACGGCATCAGCACGCACTGCTTCCGCCCGGCCAACACCAACGACGAACCGCCGGAGAACCACTACCACGCCTGGCAGTTCCCGAGCCTGGTCGGCTGGAACGGCTACCCCGCGGGTCTGCGCGACAAGCTGAGCGCGTACGACTTCGGCAGTGCCGTCTTCGGTCTCAAGGACGGCAACTTCAACTACCACCTGGAGAAGGCGAAGCCGGCCGGTATCGCCTTCGACCCCAACGCCTGACCGGCGGGGCTGCCGGGGCGGGCGGGGTGGTGCACCGTCCCGCCCCGCCCGCTCCGGCTACTCGGCGAGGAGCCCGTCCTGGTGGAGTGGCGGCCTTCCCTCCCGCCAGGGCAGCACCTCTCCACAACGGACGAGTTCGCCGTACGTCGTCGGGTCGACCTTCTGCGACAGCACGAGGTCGAGCACGGCGACCGCGGCCTGCGCCGGGCTCTGCGCCCCGCTGAAGTCGGCGAACCACGGCCGCGACAACGGCGTGTCCACGAGCCCCGGACACACCGCCGCCACCAGGGTGTTCCGCTCCAGATCGGTGGCCCGGCGCTCGGCCGCGACCGCCCGCACCGCGGCTACCTGGGCCACCTTGGACGGCACATTGATCCAGCGGGGCCAGCCGAGATCCTCCGACGTGCCGGCGTGGACGGCCGCGCGCCAGGACTCGACCGCCGCCTCGACCTCGTCGAGCGAGGCGCCGTCGAACAGGTGGTGCAGACTGGGATCGAGATGACCGAGCGTGCCCAGGGAACTGGCTACGACGACCAGCCGTCCACCGGGACGCAGCACCGGGCCGAACGAGCGCAGTACCGCCTGCGCGCCCCCATTGGCGACATCGATGAACTCGTCGGCCTGCTCGGCCTGCGACCGGTCCGGAGTGAGCATGGCGCTCGCGTTGGACACCACGATGTCCACCCCGCCGTACCGCGCGCCGAGTTCGGTGGCCAACCGGTCCACGGCCCGTGCGTCGGAGACGTCGAGTACCCGACCCTCCACCCGGCTCCGGGTGCCGGGATCCTTGGTGACGAGCGAGACGGCGTCCGCGACCCGCTGGGCGTTGCGCCCCGTGAGGAGGACCAGGTCATCGGGGCCCAGGCGGGCGGCGAGCCCCTCGACGAGCGCGAAGCCGAGCCCCTGGTTGGCGCCGGTGACCAGAGCGATGCGTGCAACTGTCATGCCCTCCACGCTAAGAACGCCGTGGCCATGCGTCCAACGAAAGATGCTCACGTCTGGTATGCGTAAACGTCATGGACTTCACCGATGTCTCGCTGGTCGCGCTCCGCGTCTTCCGTGAGGTGGCCGAGCGGGGCACACTCACCTCCGCCGCCGGGGCGCTCGGCTACACCCAGTCCGCCGTGTCCCGGCAGATCGCCTCCCTCGAACGGGCGGCACGGGCACCGCTGTTGGAGCGGCGCCGGAGCGGCGTACGACTGACCGCGGCCGGGCACATCGTGCTGCGGCGGGCCGTCACGGTGCTCGACCAGATCGACGCGACGGAACGCGAACTCGCCGGGCTGCCCGCCGAGGCCGGCACGGTACGCCTGGGCTGGTTCGCCAGCGCGGGCGCCGTTCTGCTGCCCCGGGCGATCGCCGCGCTGCGCCGCAGCCACCCCGCGATCACGGTCAGCACCCGGGAGGGCAGCACCCCAGCCCTTGTCCGCGCGCTGCGAGCGGGCACGCTGGACCTGGCCCTGCTCGCCTCGATGCCGCCGTTTCGCCCCTTCGACACGGAGACGCCCCCGCTGACCCTGCGCACGCTCAGCGAACGCAGCCTGCGCCTCGCGGTGCCCGCCACTCATCCGTTCGCCGCCGGTGACTCGGTCGACATCGCGGAGCTGCGTGGACAGCGCTGGATCGCCGGGGCCTCCTCCGGCGACGAGAAACTGATGGGCGTCTGGCCCGGCCTCGACGAGCGCCCCGTGATCGCGCACACCGCACGTGACTGGCTGGCCAAGCTGCACCTCGTCGCCGCCGGCTGCGGCCTCACCACCGTCCCCGCCGCGCTCGCCCCCGCCGCACCTCCCGGCGTACGGATCCTGTCCGTGCGCGGCGGCCCCGAGGAGCGGCGCCGCATCGTTGTGGCCCGCCTCCCGCACCCCCTGCCGGAACCGGCCGCCCGCCTGGCCGAAGCGCTCCGCACCGCGGCCGCCGAGTCGACCACGCCGGTCTAGCGACGCCCGCGTACTCCATGTGTACGGCGGGACGGTGACCGCCCGTGCACGGCCATCCACCCGTGTGCGGTAGTGTTCACCTGCACGATCACGCGGGTCACCGCGGGTGAAGGGCACCGGGACGTGGCGCAGCTTGGTAGCGCACTTGACTGGGGGTCAAGGGGTCGCAGGTTCAAATCCTGTCGTCCCGACGGTGCGAAGGGTCTTCGCAGGCGAAAGCCTGCGGGGGCCCTTTTTGCGTGACCTCACGCCGGACCCGCGCTGGGCCGAAAACGCTTGGACTCCGTGGGTGCCGTCGCGGGACACTTTATTTCCTGGCTTGGGGGCTTTGTCGTCGTACACCCGCCTGTCCGAGGACGACCCGAGCCAGGGCGCTCACCCGAACCGAAGCCGCGCACGGTCACTGGGGCAACGGCATCACGACAACACAGGGCTGGAATGGGATCGCCTGAATCGCGCGAGGTTCCGCCGCGCAGGGGCTCGGTGCTCCTCGCACTTCGTTACTACGGACGGGAGTTGGCCAGGCTCCGCCGGCTGACGGTGCCCGCGATGCTGCTGCCGGCGCTGGGCAACATCGGCATCAACTACATCGCGCCGCTGGTCGTCGCGAAACTCGTCGGCCGTATCGCCGGCGACGCCGATCTCACCATCGGCTCGACGCTGCCCTACGTCCTCGGGTTCGCCGGCGTCCTGCTGCTCGCGGAGACGTTGTGGCGCATCGGCCTGCACTGCCTGAACCGCCTGGACGCCCTCGGCATCGAGCACCTCTACGTGATCGGCATGGACGAACTGTTCGCCAAGGACGCCGCGTTCTTCCACGACAACTTCGCCGGGTCGCTGACCAAGCGGGTCCTCAGCTTCGCCTCCCGCTTCGAGGAGTGCGTCGACACGGTGACGTTCTCGATCGTGGGCAGCCTCGTGCCGCTGATGTTCGGGTCGGTGGTGCTGTGGCGCTACGAACCGCTGCTCGTCGTCGGACTCCTGGCGATGATCGCCCTGACGGCGCTGTGTGTGGCGCCTCTCATCCGCCGCCGTCAGGCGCTCGTCGAACTGCGCGAGGAGGCGTTCGCCCGGGTGTCGGGCCATGTCGCCGACAGCCTGATGAACATGGACACGGTCCGGGCGTTCGCCGCCGAGGAACGCGAGGCCGCCGAGCACCGGTCCCGCGTCGCGGAGTCACGGCGCCTGACCCTGCGCTCGTGGGACTACGGCAACCTGCGCATCGACACACTGGTCGCGCCGCTGTCCGTGCTGACCAACGCGCTGGGCCTGCTGCTGGCGGTCTCGCTCGGCGGGCACGGCGTCGAGGCGGTCGTGGTCGCCTTCACGTACTACTCCAACGCGACGCGGATCATGTTCGAGTTCAACCAGATCTACCGCCGCCTGGAGAGCTCGATGACGGAGGCCGCGCAGTTCACCGAACTGCTGCTGACGCCGCCGACCGTGCTCGACCCCGCGTCCCCGGAGCCGCTGCTGTCCCGGGCCTCCGACGTGCGCTTCGAGCACGTCACCTTCACCCACGCGGGCGCCGAGCCGCTCTTCGAGGGACTCGACCTGGCCGTGCCCAGCGGGGCGAAGATCGGTCTCGTCGGCCGGTCCGGCGGGGGCAAGACCACGCTCACCCGGCTGCTGCTGCGGATGACGGACATCGACGCCGGCCGGATCCTGATCGGGGGTCAGGACATCAGCAGGCTGCGCCAGGCCGACCTGCGGGGCCTGATCGCCTACGTACCGCAGGACCCGGCGATGTTCCACCGCACGCTGCGGGACAACATCGCGTTCGCCCGGCCGGGCGCCACCGACGCCGAGATCCGCCGCGCGGCCGAGGCGGCGCACGTCACGGAGTTCGCCGACGCGCTCCCGGACGGCTTCGCCACCATGGTGGGCGAGCGCGGGGTGAAACTGTCCGGTGGACAGCGCCAGCGCGTCGCCCTCGCCAGGGCGATCCTGCGTGACGCGCCGGTCCTGCTGCTCGACGAGGCGACCAGCGCCCTGGACTCCGAGAGCGAGCTCCTCGTCCAGGAGGCGCTGTGGCGGCTCATGGAGGGGCGGACGGCGCTCGTGGTGGCGCACCGGCTGAGCACGGTCGCCGGCATGGACCGGCTCGTCGTCCTCGACCGCGGCCGCGTCATCGAGCAGGGCACGCACCATGAACTGCTCGCCTCGGACGGTGCCTACGCGAAGCTGTGGCAGCACCAGTCGGGCGGCTTCCTCGACGACACCCCCGCACCGGCCGACCCTCGCGAAGAGGGCGGCTCGGGCGTCGGGCCAGGGGTGCGTCTCTCCTAGGCGAGGGTCACCGCTGCGCGAGGGTCACCGCTGGGCGAGGGTCACCGCTTGGCCGCTCACGCGCACGCGTGGGTCCGTCGGGTCGATGTGCAGGGTCAGCGTGCTGGGGCGGCCCATGTCCTCGCCCTGTCGGATGACGACGGTGCCGGTTTCCGGCACCAGGCCGAGCGTGCGCAGATAGCCGCCGAACGCGGCCGCGGCGGCACCCGTGGCCGGGTCCTCGACCACCCCGCCGACCGGGAAGGGGTCGCGGGCGTGGAAACGCGTCGGGGTCTCCCGCCACACCAACTGGAGCGTGGTCCACCCGTACCGGCGCATCACCGCCGCCAAGGCGTCGAAGTCGTACGCGAGATCCGCCAGCCGGGCCCGGTCGGCGGCCGCCAGCACCAGGTGCTGCACGCCCCCGAAGGCGACATGCGGCGGCAGGGCGGGATCGAGGTCGGTCCGCTGCCAGCCCAGAGCGGTGAGCGCCGCGTCCAGTTCGGCGTCCTCGGCCGGGCGTGAGCGGGTCGGAACGCTGGTGAGCGTGGCGCGCAGCACTCCCTGGTCGTCGGCGGCCGTGAGCACCGGGATGTCGCCCGCCGCGGTGTCGAAGACCAGCTCTCCCGGGCCGATGCGCTGCGCCAGCGCGACGGCGGTCGCGACCGTCGCATGGCCGCAGAAGTCGACCTCGGCGAGGGGGCTGAAGTAGCGCAGGGTGAACCGGCGGCCGGCGGTGTCCTGAGCCGTGACGAAGGCCGTCTCGGAGTAACCCACCTCGGCGGCGACGGCGAGCATGCCCGCGGGGTCCAGGGCGGACGCGTCGAGCACGACGCCCGCCGGGTTGCCGCCCGCGGGATCCGGGCTGAAGGCCGTGTACCGCAGCACGTCGGTGCGAGTCTCGGATGTCATGCCGGACACGCTGCCATGGCCGAGCCACGGGGATGCGAGGGTCTTCGATCGCATCGAAGGAATCGAGCGGGCGCATCGACCAGCGGTCGGGGGATTCCGGCTGCGCTCGCTGATGCCGTTCGACCTCGCCCTCACCGCCTCAGGCCGTTCGAGGACGCGGCGGGCCCGGGGCATGGGTGAACCGGGGGGTGCTGGAGGGGGCTGTGTTGGAGGGGGCGTTCGGCGGACAGGGAGCGGGTGTCCTCGGCGACGCTGCCGAGGACACCCGCCGCTGGGAGGGCCGTCGGTCAGGCCCGGTCCAGGATCGCCGCCAGGGCGTCGTGCAACGCCGTCTCGGGCTCCGCCGACGGGCCTTCGGACCGCCACGCGACGAACCCGTCGGGGCGGACCAGCACCGCACCCTCCGCGGTGACGCCGTGGACCGCCGCCCAGTCCATGCCGTCCTCGGGGGACAGTTCCGCGTCGGGCCCGGTGCCGATCCGGTACGAGTCGAGCGGCATGGACAGCCGTTCCGCCACGGCCTTCGCCGCGGTGTGCCATCCGCCGGCGTCGCCCTGCGAACTCAGCAGCACCATGGACCGCTCGTACAGGTCCAGCGTGGAGACGCGGCTGCCGGAGCGGTTCAGCCACATGTGGGGCGCCCGGGTTCCGGGCTCACCCGTCAGCCGCACACCGTCGGGCACGATCGGCATCGTCGGATCGGCTCCCAGGACGGCACCGCGCGGATAGCGGTAGGCCAGCGCCACGTTGAGGATTCCGCCCTGCCTGCCGCCGGGGCCGCCGGGGCCGCCAGGGCCACCAGGTCCGCCGGGACCACCGGCGCCACGAGGACCACCGGCGCCGCCGGGACGGCCAGGGCCGCCGACACTGCCGGGTCCGCCGACACTGCCGGGTCCGCCGGGTCCGACAGGTCCGCCGACTTCCGGTCCAGGGGTATACCCGGGGTGGCTGTGCTCGACCGAACGCGACGAGGCCCGTGCGCTCGTCGCCTGGGCGACCGGCCGGCGCTCCGCGTCGTACGACTTCAGCAGTCCGGGTCCGGCCCAGCCGCCCAGTACGGCGGCGAGCTTCCAGGCGAGGTTGTGCGCGTCCTGGATACCGGTGTTGGAACCGAACGCCCCGGTGGGAGACATCTCGTGGGCCGAGTCACCGGCGAGGAACACCCGGCCGTCCCCGTAGCGCTCGGCGACCCGCTCGGCGGCGTGCCAGGCGGCCCTGCCGGTGATCTGCACATCGAGGTCCGGCACTCCCGTGGCCCGCCGGATGTGGTCCGCGCACCGCTCGTCGGTGAACTCCTCCAGCGTCTCGCCGTGTTCGGGGTGCCAGGGAGCGTGGAAGACCCAGTGCTCCTTGTTGTCGACCGGCAGGAGAGCCCCGTCGGCCTCCGGATCGGTCAGATAGCAGACGATGAAGCGCCGGTCGCCGACGGCGTCCGCGAGGCGGCGGGAGGTGAACGTGACGCTCACGTTGTGGAACAGGTCGCCCGGACCGCTCTGCCCGATGCCGAGCCGCTCGCGGATGGGGCTGCGCGGACCGTCCGCCGCGACGAGGTAGTCCGCCCGGATGGTGCTGTGCTCACCCGTCTCCCGGCTCTTGACCTGCGCGGTCACCCCCTGACCGTCCTGCTCGAACGACATCAGCTCCGTGGAGAACCGAAGGTCTCCGCCCAGCTCCCGAGCGCTCTTCAGCAGGACCGGTTCGAGGTCGTTCTGGCTGCACAGGCACCACGCGGCGGGGCTGAAGCGCGCGAGTCCGCCACCCGGGTCGATCTCCTTGAACAGCCACTCGCCGGCATCGCCCACCAGGGTCGGCGCCTGCAGGATGCCGTGGTTCTCCGCCAGGATCGATGCGGCGTCCTTGATGCGCTGCTGCACCCCGGCCACCCGGAACACCTCCATGGTGCGCACGTTGTTGCCGCGCCCGCGGGGATGGATCGACGTGCCCGAGTGGCGTTCGACGAGGATGTGCGGCACGCCGAGTCGCCCCAGGAACAGCGAGGTGGACAGGCCCACCAGAGAGCCGCCGACGATGAGGACGGACGTGTGGTGGCCGACCTCGCCGGCCTCTTCCAATCGGTTCATTGAGTGCCTCCAGTGCACCTGCGACATGGGTCGGGGAGGGGATCGGATTCCCTCCCCTGTTTCCATCCCCGGTGCGGACCGGTTCGCGCCCTCGGGGCACCCGGATGACACGCGGTTCACTCGTCCGCACCGTGGGGCTCGCGCTCATCCGTGCTCCCGTCAACGATCGGCTCATGGCGACCCCGGTCTTTCGGGAACGGCGGTCGCTCCTGACCTTCTGTGAAAAATGAGGAGAGGTGCGCCGGATGACCACCACAGGACGTATATCGCAGTCGGCTTTCGACGGCTCGAGGCTGCGGGTGATCCTGCTGCTCGACCTGTACGACGGAGCCCAGCAGCAGTTCCTCGACGCGTACGAGCACATGCGCAACCAGGTCGCGTCGGTCCCCGGTCACATCAGTGACCAGCTCTGCCAGTCGATCGAGAACCCCTCGCAGTGGCTCATCACCAGCGAGTGGGAGAGCGCCCCGCCCTTCCTCGCCTGGGTGAACAGCGAGGAGCACGTCGAGACCGTCAGGCCGATGCACAGCTGCGTCCGGGACACCCGGTCGATGCGCTACAGCATCCTCCGTGAGACCAGCCCCGCCCAGCGGCACGCATCGGAATCCGCCACGACGGGCACGCAGGTGGCGGCCCGGGTCGGGGACGGTGTGGCACGCCACGCCCTCACCTTCACCGTCAAGCCGGGCTCCGAGTCCAAGGTGGCGGAGATCCTGGCCGGGTACGCGTCGCCGCAGGCCCAGGTCGACGACACCACGCGGCTGCGCCGCACCTCGCTCTTCATGCACGGCAACCGCGTCGTACGGGCCGTGGAAGTCGAGGGCGACCTGCTCGTGGCCCTGCGCCACGTCGCGCGTCAGCCCGAGGTGCGGGCGGTCGAGGAGGCCATCAACCCGTACCTGGAGCAGGACCGGGACCTGAGCGACCCGGACTCGGCGCGGGTCTTCTTCACCCGGGCCGCGCTCCCCTCCGTGCACCACGTGGTGGCGGGCCGCAAGGAGCCCGCCGACCTGCGGCGGCACGCGCTGTACTACCCGGCCAAGCGCGGCAGTGGCATGGAACTGGCCCGGCTGCTCGCCCACCAGGACGAGGCCGCGGCGGACGACCCGAAGAACCCGGTGTACCGCAGCACGGTCTTCCAGCGCGACGACATCGTGGTGCGCCTCATCGACATCACGGGCGAACTCGACAGCGACGCCCTCGCCTCGCTCGGCCTCAAGGGCCCCAAGAAGGCGGCGGCGATGGAGCTCCTCCTCGACGGTGCCGCGATCGGCGTCGAGGGCTCCCTGGAGACGGAGCGCAACATCAACCGCCTCCTGTCGCACGCCGACATGATGCCCGTCACCGACCGAAGCTCGGCGGATTCCTGACGGACCCCCGCGGCCCGAGTCCGAGGCCGATCCACCCGGACGTCACTGCCACACCCGGAGGTATCAACCATGGTTAACCGGCATCCACGCATCGTGGACCTGAGCGAGACGGAACCCAACCGCAGGCGCGGAGGTGACATCCGGGCCATGCTCACGCCCGCCACGGCGGGTTCCACCAGCGGCTTCATGGGCCTGGCCCTCATCCAGCCGGGCGAGCGCATCGGCGAGCACTACCACCCGTACTCCGAGGAGTTCGTGTACGTCGTCAGTGGCGCGCTCGAGGTGGACCTGGACGGTGAGACGCACCCACTCAAGCCGGATCAGGGTCTGCTGATCCCGATCAACATGCGGCACCGTTTCCGCAACGTCGGTGATTCGGAAGCCCGGATGGTCTTCCACCTGGGCCCGCTCGCCCCGCGCCCGAGCCTCGGCCACGTCGACACGGAGGTGACCGACGGCTGCGCGCTCACCCCCGAGTTCGCCGCCGCCGGGACGGACCTGTCCGCGTCGGACCACGGACAGCCGTCCGAGCGAAGTGGGGCCATAAAGTGACCCGGCGGGTGGCCGTCACCGGTATAGGTGTGGTCGCTCCGGGCGGCACCGGAGCGACGGCGTTCTGGGACCTCCTCGCCAACGGCCGTACCGCGACCCGCGGCATCACGCTGTTCGATCCGGAGGGCCTGCGCTCGCGCATAGCCGCCGAATGCGACTTCGACCCGATGGCGCACGGCCTGGACCCGGAGCTGAGCCAACACGCCGACCGGTACATCCAGTTCGCCGTGGTCGCCGCCGGAGAAGCCGTACGCGACTCCGGACTCGACACCGGCAGGGAGGACCCCTGGCGCGTCGGAGTCTCATTGGGCAGCGCCGTGGGCGGTACCACCCGCCTGGAACACGACTACGTCCTGGTCAGCGAGGGCGGCCGGCGGTGGGACGTGGACCACCGCGCCGCCGACCCGAAGCTGCACCTGGCGTTCTCGCCCAGCACGCTCGCCTCGGTCGTCGCCGAGCGGTTCGGCGCCCAGGGACCGGTGCAGACCGTCTCCACCGGCTGCACCTCCGGCCTCGACGCCGTCGGCTACGCCTTCCACACCATCGAGGAAGGCCGGGCGGACGTCTGCATAGCCGGGGCGTCGGACTCGCCGATATCCCCGATCACCATGGCCTGCTTCGACGCCATCAAGGCGACGTCGCCCGACAACGACGACCCCGAGCACGCCTCCCGGCCCTTCGACGCCCATCGCAACGGCTTCGTGATGGGCGAGGGCGCGGCGGTGCTGGTCCTGGAGGACTACGAGCACGCCCGAGCCCGCGGCGCGCACGTGTACTGCGAGATCAGCGGCTACGCCACCTACGGCAACGCCTACCACATGACCGGTCTGACCAGCGAGGGACTGGAGATGGCCCGGGCGATCGACACCACGCTCGACCAGGCCCGCCTCGACCCCACGCTGATCGACTACGTCAACGCGCACGGCTCGGGCACCCGGCAGAACGACCGGCACGAGACCGCCGCCGTCAAGCGGTCCCTGGGCGAGCACGCCTACAAGACGCCCATGAGCTCCATCAAATCCATGGTGGGGCACTCGCTCGGCGCGATCGGCGCCATCGAGGTCGTCGCCTGCGTCCTCGCCCTGCAACACCAGGTGGTGCCGCCGACGGCGAACTACGAAACTCCCGACCCCGAGTGCGACTTGGACTACGTGCCGCGCACCGCACGCCCGCGGAAGCTGAAGAACGTGCTCTCCGTGGGCAGCGGATTCGGCGGTTTCCAGTCCGCTGTGCTCCTGACCGGGCCGGGTGGGAGGACACGATGAGCACTCAGCGCCCCCGGCGCGCGGCCGTCACCGGTATCGGTGTGATCGCGCCCAACGGATTGCGCGCCGACGCCTACTGGAAGTCCGTCGAGGAAGGCCTTGTCGTCCTGGACCGGATCACCCGCGAAGGATGCGAGCACATGCCGCTCCGTGTCGCGGGCGAGGTCCGGGCGTTCGACGCCGCGGCCCTCATCGAGGAGCGCTTCCTCGTACAGACGGACCGTTTCAGCCACTTCGCCATGGCCGCGGCCGCCCTCGCCCTCGACGATGCCGGCGTCAGCCGCGGTGACCCCGCGGAGCCGTACGACATCGGCGTGGTCACCGCGGCCGGCTCCGGCGGTGGTGAGTTCGGACAGCGAGAGCTCCAGAAGCTGTGGGGACAGGGGTCGCGGTATGTCGGCCCGTACCAGTCCATCGCCTGGTTCTACGCCGCGAGCACCGGCCAGATCTCCATCCGCAGCGGCTTCAAGGGGCCCTGTGGCGTGGTCGCCAGTGACGAGGCGGGCGGCCTGGACTCCATCGCGCACGCCGCCCGGGAGGTGCGGCGCGGAACCGGCGTGATGGTCGTCGGAGCCGCGGAGGCGCCCCTCGCTCCGTACTCGATGGTGTGCCAGCTCGGATACCCCGAGATCAGCACCGTCGAGGACCCCGCACGCGCGTACCGGCCCTTCACCACGGGAGCCTGCGGCTTCGCTCCCGGGGAAGGCGGCGCCATGCTCGTCGTCGAGGACGAGGCACGGGCCCGCGACCGCGGAGCGCCCGTCCGGGCCACCGTGGCCGGACACGCAGCCACCTTCACCGGCGCCTCCCGCTGGGAGCAGTCGAGAGAGGGACTCGCCCGCGCGATCCGGGGCGCCCTCGACGAGGCCGGCTGCGCCCCCGAGGAGATCGACGTCGTGTTCGCCGACGCCCTGGGCGTACCGGAGGCGGACCGCGCCGAAGCCCTGGCCATCGCCGACGCCCTGGGGGCGCATGGCACCCGCGTCCCCGTCACGGCACCCAAGACCGGCATAGGGCGGACGTACTGCGCCGCGCCGGTGCTGGACACGGCGACCGCGGTGCTCGCCATGGAACACGGCCAGATTCCCCCTACCCCCAACGTGTTCGACATCTGCCACGACCTCGACCTGGTGATGTCGAGCGCTCGCCCCGCCGAGCTGCACACGGCCCTGATCCTCAGCAGGGGACTCATGGGCTCCAACGCGGCGCTGGTCGTGCGCCGCGGCGGCGACTCCGCCCGGTAGGACCGGGCGGGAAGGAGAACACACCATGATCACCACCGAAGTGACCGTCATCGAGCTGGCCTCGCTGATGAAGAAGGCGGCCGGTATCACCGTCGACCCCCAGCACCTCGAGAGTTCGTCGGACTCGCCGTTCGGCACCCTCGGACTCGACTCGCTCGGTCTGCTCGGCATCGTCGGCGAGTTGGAGAACCGGTACAGCCAGCCGCTGCCCCCCGACGCGGAGCGCTGCAAGACGCCCCGTGAATTCCTCGACCTCGTCAACAGCACCCTCAAGGCTGGAGCCTGAAGTGGCAGGACACACCGAGAACAGCATCGCCATCGACGCGCCTCTCGATCTCGTCTGGGACATGACCAACGACATCGAGAACTGGCCGCAGCTCTTCAGCGAGTACGCGTCCCTCGAAGTGCTCTCCCGTGAGGGCGACACGACGACGTTCCGCCTGACCATGCACCCGGACGAGAACGGGAAGGTCTGGAGCTGGGTCTCGGAGCGGACCGTGGACCGCGCCAAGCGGACCGTGCGGGCCCGCCGTGTCGAGACGGGGCCCTTCGCCCACATGGACATCCGGTGGGAGTACAAGGAGACCCCGCAGGGCACCGTCATGCACTGGGTGCAGGACTTCGCGATGAAGCCCGACGCGCCCGTCGACGACGCCTGGATGACGGACAACATCAACCGCAACTCGGTCACGCAGATGGCGCTCATCCGGGACCGGATCGAGCGGGTCGCCCGTGACCGCCGGACCGCGCCCGTGATGCCCGGCTGATCGCCGGATCAGGAAGGACACCCGATGCACCACGCCCTGATCGTCGCCCGTATGGCGCCCGATTCGGCGCCGTCGATCGCCGACGTGTTCGCCGCCTCCGACCGCGGTGAGCTCCCGCACCTGATCGGCGTCAAGCGACGCAGCCTCTTCCAGTTCGGCGACGTGTACATGCACCTCATCGAATCCGACCAGGACCCCGCCCCCGCCATCGCGAAGGTGGCCGGGCACCCCGAGTTCCGGGACATCAGTGAGCAGCTGGCGGCGTACGTGAGCGCGTACGACCCGCAGACCTGGCGCAGCCCGAAGGACGCCATGGCGCACTGCTTCTACCGCTGGGAGCGGGACGGCGTTTCCTGAGGGAGCGCCCGAGCAGAACCCGAGGCCGCCGGCTCCGCGTCAGACGCGGAACCGGCGGCCTCGGGTTTCTCCGGTTCGGCCGGAGCCCCTGACTGGCTTCGGATCAGCCGGGGAGGGTGCACTCGAAGGCGTGGAGATACGCGTTGACCGGACGGACCTCTCCGATGACCAGCCCCGCGTCCGTCAGCCGGTCGACCATGCTCTGCCGGGTGTGCTTCGCACCACCGACGTTGAGGAGCAGCATCAGGTCCATGGCCGTCGTGAACTTCATCGACGGGGTGTCGTCGACGAGGTTCTCGATGACGACGACGCGGGCACCGGGCCGGGCCGCCTTGCGGACGTTCGCCAGCGCCCTGCGGGTGCTGTCGTCGTCCCACTCCAGGATGTTCTTGATGATGTACACGTCCGCCTGCACCGGGATGTCCTCGCGGCAGTCGCCGGCCACGACGCGGACCCGGCCGGCCAGCGCACCGCCGTCCCGCAGCCGCGGATCGGCGTTCTCCACCACACCCGGCAGGTCGAGCAGCGTGCCGTGCATCGTGGGGTGCTTCTCCAGCAGACTGGCCAGGACGTGCCCCTGACCGCCGCCGATGTCCGCGACCGAGGACACGTTCCGCAGGTCGAGAAGGTTCGCGACGTCCCGCGCCGACTGCTCGCTGGACGTCGTCATGGCCCGGTTGAAGACGTGGGCCGACTCGGGGGCCTCCGAGTTGAGATAGTCGAAGAACTCCCTGTCATACACGTCCTCGAAGACGTTCCGGCCGGAGCGCACCGCCTCGTCGAGCTTCGGCCAGACGTTCCACGTCCACGGCTCGGTGCACCACAGGGCGATGTACCGCAGGCTGTGCGGATCGTCCTCGCGCAGCAGCCGGGACATCTCCGTGTGCCCGAAGGTGCCGTCGGGGTGCTCCACGAAGACCCCTTGGCAGGACAGGGCGCGCAGTAGCCTGCGCAGGGTGTGCGGCTGGGTCTTCACCGCCGCCGCCAGGTCGTCCACGCTCATGGGGGTGTCTTCCAGGGCGTCGGCGACACCCAGGCGGGCCGCCGCGCGTACGGCGGCGGCGCACGCCGCTCCGAAAACGAGTTCCCTCAGCCGCATGGGCGGCGGGGGAGCCTGATCGACAGTCGTCATCCAATGCCTCGCTTCTGCTGTCGTGCCGTCGTGCTGTCTGTGGGGGTGGGTAACGGGCCGGTCAGCACAGTCCGGCGGGTTCGGAGACCGCGCACGTGTTGCCGTGGAAGGTGTTGCTCTCGCCGGTGTCCCGGTTGGCCAGATCGGCCGTGCCGTTGCGCACCACGACGTTGTCGCGGATCTCGTTGCGCTGGTTGTGGGCGCCGACGAAACTCTTGAACAGCACGATGCCGCCCGACAGCGGGGACTTGCCCACGTTGTCCTCGACCTGGTTCCCCGTCACCAGCGTGTCCTCGGCGCCGGTGAGGACGATCCCCGAGCCCTGCAGGAAGGGGAGCCGGGCGGTCTTCGCACAGTTCTTGTTGTTGGCGTGGATGTAGTTCCCGCGCACGCTCAGTGCCCCGACGGCCGGCTTGTTCTCGTCACCGACGACGAACACCGCCGTGCAGTTGCCGGTCGCGTCGTTGTGGTCGATGGTCAGGTTCCGCAGCCGCCGCACGGTGACGCCGATCCGGTTGCCGGCCAGCAGGTTGTGGCTGACCACCGCCCCCTTGGCATCCCGGGCCCCTTCCTCGGTGTCGACCGTGTTGGACAGGAACACACCGGCGTCGCCGTTGTTCTGGGCGATGTTGTGACGGAACACTCCGCGAACGGACCGCTCCTGGGCGAAGCCCCACTGACCGTTCTTCTCGGAGATCACGTTCCGGACCGTCAGCCGGTCGGTCCCCGCGGCCCACAGGCCGTTCTTGGCGAAGCCTCTGAGGGTCAGCGCGCGTACGGTGACGTCCTTGACCGGCTTGCTTTCGGTGCCGGTCACACAGATGCCGTTGCCGGCCTTGGCGCACGTGCTGTCACCGGAGGCCGTGCCCGGCACGATGACGGTGGAACCGGTGCCCGAGCCACGCAGCGTCAGGCCCGACACGGTGATGCGGACGCTCTCTTTGTAGGTGCCGGGGGAGACGATGACGGCGTCCCCCGGTTGCGCGGAATTCACGGCCTTCTGGATCGACTCGCCGGGGTGAACCCAGTGCACCGTCACATGGTCGGCCGACGGGGCTGCACCCAGCCCCGACGCCACGACGGCCACGGTGCATGCGAGGTAGGCCATCTGTCGTTTGGTCATGGGCCGAAGCTATGAGCGGGTGTTCGGGCTCGCCACCGGTGATCGCCCAGGTGGACCGCTCCCTTCACCGTGACGCGCCGAGCGGGAGACTGAGCACCCGTCATACGCGACCGCCCCGGCCGGAAGATCCGGCCGGGGCGGCGCAGTTGCGGACCCGGGTCCGCGTGGTGGTGCGTGCGTCAGGCGAGGGTCGCCAGCGTCTCGTTCCAGGTGGTCGACGGGCGCATGACCGTCGCCGCCTTGGCCGGGTCGGGCTGGTAGTAGCCGCCGATGTCGGCCGGGGAGCCCTGCGCCGCGATCAGTTCGTCGACGATCGTCTGCTGCTGCGCCGTGAGCGTCTCGGCGAGCGGGCCGAACGCCTTGGCGAGATCGGCGTCGTCGGTCTGCGCGGCCAGCTCCTGCGCCCAGTACAGGGAGAGGAAGAAGTGGCTGCCGCGGTTGTCGATGCCGCCGACGCGACGGGTCGGCGACTTGTCCTCGTTCAGGAAGGTCGCCGTCGCGCGGTCGAGGGTGTCGGCGAGGACCTGGGCGCGCGCGTTGCCCGTGGTCGTCGCGAGGTGCTCGAAGCTGGACGCCAGCGCGAGGAACTCGCCCAGGCTGTCCCAGCGCAGGTAGTTCTCCTTGACCAGCTGCTGCACGTGCTTCGGCGCGGAGCCGCCGGCGCCCGTCTCGAAGAGGCCGCCGCCCGCCATCAGCGGGACGATCGACAGCATCTTGGCGCTGGTGCCCAGCTCCAGGATCGGGAACAGGTCGGTCAGGTAGTCACGCAGTACGTTGCCGGTGACGGAGATCGTGTTCTCGCCGCGGCGGATGCGCTCCACGGAGAGCTTGGTCGCCTCGACCGGGGACAGGATGCGGATGTCCAGGCCCTCGGTGTCGTGCTCGGGCAGGTACTGCTTGACCTTCTCGATGAGTACGGCGTCGTGCGCGCGGGTCTCGTCCAGCCAGAACACCGCCGGGTCGCCGGTGGCGCGGGCGCGGGTGACGGCCAGCTTCACCCAGTCCTTGATCGGGGCGTCCTTGGTCTGGCAGGCGCGGAAGATGTCGCCGGCGGAGACGACCTGCTCCAGGACGACGTTCCCGGCCGCGTCGACCAGGCGGACCGTGCCGGTGACCGGGATCTCGAAGGTCTTGTCGTGGCTGCCGTACTCCTCGGCCTTCTGCGCCATCAGACCGACGTTCGGGACCGAGCCCATCGTCGCCGGGTCGAAGGCGCCGTTGGCGCGGCAGTCGTCGATGACGACCTGGTAGACACCGGAGTAGCTGCTGTCCGGGAGGACCGCGAGGGTGTCGGCTTCCTGGCCGTCCGGGCCCCACATGTGGCCCGAGGTGCGGATCATCGCCGGCATGGAGGCGTCGACGATCACGTCGGACGGGACGTGCAGGTTGGTGATCCCCTTGTCCGAGTCGACCATGGCGAGGGCCGGGCCCTCGGCGAGCTCGGCGTCGAAGGAGGCCTTGATCTCGGCGCCCTCGGGCAGCGACTCCAGGCCCTTGTAGATGCCGCCGAGACCGTCGTTCGGGGTGAGGCCGGCGCCGGCGAGGATCTCGCCGTACTTCGCGAACGTCTTCGGGAAGAAGGCGCGCACCACGTGACCGAAGACGATCGGGTCGGAGACCTTCATCATCGTGGCCTTGAGGTGCACCGAGAACAGCACGTCCTCGGCCTTGGCGCGGGCGATCTGCGCCGTGAGGAACTCGCGCAGCGGTGCGACGTGCATGACGGACGCGTCCACGACCTCGCCCGCGAGGACGGGTACGGACTCGCGCAGCACGGTGGTGGAGCCGTCGTCGCCGGCCAGCTCGATACGGAGCGAGCCCGCCTCGGAGATCACCGTGGACTTCTCGGTGGAGCGGAAGTCGTCGACGCCCATGGTGGCGACGTTCGTCTTCGAGTCGGACGACCACGCGCCCATGCGGTGCGGGTGGGTCTTGGCGTAGTTCTTGACCGACGCGGGGGCGCGGCGGTCGGAGTTGCCCTCGCGCAGCACCGGGTTCACGGCGCTGCCCTTGACCTTGTCGTAACGGGAGCGGATGTCGCGCTCCTCGTCCGACTTCGGGTCGTCGGGGTAGTCCGGCAGCGCGTAGCCCTGCTCCTGCAGCTCGGCGATCGCGGCCTTCAGCTGCGGGATCGACGCCGAGATGTTCGGCAGCTTGATGATGTTCGCCTCAGGCGTCTTCGCCAGCTCACCGAGCTCGTGAAGGGCGTCCGCGATGCGCTGGCCCTCCTGGAGGAACTCGGGGAAGAGGGCGATGATGCGCCCGGCCAGCGAGATGTCACGGGTCTCCACAGTGACACCCGCCTGCGAGGCGTACGCCTGGACCACCGGCAGGAACGAATACGTCGCCAGGGCCGGGGCCTCGTCAGTGTGCGTGTAGATGATGGTCGAGTCAGTCACCGGGTGCTCCGCTCCACGTCTGCAACATTGCTCGACATCAAGATATCTCGTGACGGACCCCCACTCGACAGGGCCCCGCTCCCGCCGGCGGAAAATACGGACCCTCGGCCACACCGCCTCCGTTATGGTTTGCCGACTCCGCGGGACACGAGCGCGGCACATGGACAACGGAGGTGTACGGGGTGGCGCACCTGCGAGTGACCGTCTGTCTCCCGCCCGAAGCGGCGGACGATCTCGAAGCGGCGCTGGACGCGGCCCTCGCGCCGTTCTACACGGACGGTGAGGACGTTCCGGTCGGGCGCGGCATGTGGGACTGGCGCAGGGTCCAGGCCGCCAGCGACCGCACCGGTTTCGCCGTCGCCCCAGGTCACGAGGGTGATCCCCGGCTGATCCACGACGATCCCGACCCGGACGGGACGCCGCGGCCCAGCCCTCCGGGCGTCTGCGCGGGCGGTCCTCGTGAACTGCTGGACTTCACGGAACCGCCGGCCGCGTGCCGACGCGTGCTCGCTGCGTCGTGGGACCTGTGGCAGGAGCTCTCGGGCGTGCATCCCGTGGCGGAACCGCTCCAGGACTTCGTACGGCGGTGGGAGGACGATCCGGGCGCGCGGGTGACGGATCCGTACGGGGACGAGGCGCTGGCCGCCTATCGGAACCAGCCCCTCATCAAGGCGTATATGGAGCACCCCTTCAGTCTCGGCCTGGGGTTTCCGGACTTCCCGTTCCTGTCCGAGCATCCCGTGATCCGTTACCCCGGGGACCGCGACGCCTACATCCGCGAGCTGTCCTGGTCCACGCCCGTCGAAACCGACGTGCTCACCCTGGACGGCTGGTGGCGGGAGGCCGACGGCGGCGCGGTCCACGGCACCTGCGACCCGGCCTTCTGTCCGCACCGCCCCGAGCCTGCGGAGTGGCCGGGCAGTGAGGCCCATCTCGCCGGGTTGCCGGGGGACACCGTGCTCGTCCGCCTCCGCTGCCACTGCTGACCCAGGCCGTGCGCCAGGAGGCACCCGGGCAGGTGCCGACCAGCAGGTCGTCCGACCGCCTGGCCGGGCCGCCGGGCGGTTCTGCCCCGGGGTGACCGGAGACCTCGTACGGGAGCGGGTGCCCGGCGCGGCGGAGACCGCCCGGTGTTTCGCCCGGGTCAGCCCCGGGTAACCGTGGGCGGCTGACCCGCCGGGGCGCTCTCCTCCCGCTGATGCGGAATCGCCGGGGGCCGGAGGGCGGACTCCGGGGCGGCGCCTTCCGGAAGGGTGGTCTCCGGGAGGGCGGTCTCGGGAAGGGCGGTCTCGGGAAGGGCGGTCTCATGAAGGGCCGCCCCGCCCGCCTGCAACGCGACGGTCCGCGCGGGCGCCGGAATCCGGATGCCCTCTTCCCGGTAGCGCCGGTGCAGGCGCTTGATGAACTCGTGCTTGATCCGGTACTGGTCGCTGAACTCGCCCACCCCGAGGATCACCGTGAAGCCGATGCGGGAGTCGCCGAAGGTGTGGAAGCGGACCGCGGGCTCGTGGTCCGGTATCGCGCCGGTGATCCCGGTCATCACCTCGGTGACTACCTCGTTGGTCACGCGCTCGACGTGCTCCAGGTCGCTGTCGTAGCCGACGCCGGCCTGGACGGTGAGCGTCATCTGCTGCTCGGGCCGGGTGAAGTTGGTCATGTTGGTGCCCGAGAGCTGGGCGTTGGGAATGATGACCAGGTTGTTGGAGAGCTGACGGACCGTGGTGTTGCGCCAGTTGATGTCGACGACGTAGCCCTCTTCGCCGCTGCTGAGGCGGATGTAGTCGCCGGGCTGGATCGTCTTCGACGCGAGGATGTGCACGCCCGCGAAGAGGTTGGCGAGGGTGTCCTGGAGGGCGAGGGCCACCGCCAGACCGCCCACGCCCAACGCCGTGAGCAGCGGGGCTATAGAGATGCCCAGCGTCTGCAGCACGACGAGGAAGCCCATCGCCAGCACCAGGACCCGGGTGATGTTGACGAAGATGGTGGCCGAACCGGCGACACCCGACCGGGACTGGGCCACCGAACGGACCAGACCGGTGATCACCCGCGCCGCGGTGACGGTCGACACCAGGATGAGCAGGACGGTCAGCGACCGGTTGACGTTGCGCCCGACCGGTGCGGTCAGCGGCAGCACCGCGGCCGCCGCCGCGATCCCGCCGGCGATCGCCGCCCAGGGCACCAGCGTGCGCAGCGCGTCCACGATGACGTCGTCGCCGCTCCAGCGGGTGCGCGACGCGTGCTTGCCCAGCCAGCGCAGCAGCATGCGCAGCAGGAACGCCGCCAAGAGGCCGGCGGCGACGGCGATTCCGGCGACCATCAGGTCGTCCAGGGTGAGGGAGCGCTTCATCGGTGACCTCCCTTGCGGCCGGGGAGAAGGCCCGTGGGCCGGATGTGCTGTGTCGTCACTTGCCACCTGCTCGAATCCGGGAATGCGCGATCAAGCCCGGACTGGTGTTCGCCGTCCGGGGCGACCGCTCATCCTGCCGCATGCGCGGGTACGTCTGTCACCAGGTCCGGTGGGTTCCGGCGCGCTGTCCGCCCGTCACCAGGCCCGCGCGGAGCCGCCCTTGAGGCGGGACGGCCACGCCCTGCGCGGAGGCGCCTTTGAGGCCGAACGGCCACACCCACCGCCGAGCCGTCTTGAGGCCGAACCGGCTCGGCTGCGGCGAGCGGCTCTCGAGGCGGAACTGGCTTGGTCTGCGGAGAGCGGCTCTTGAGGCGGAACCGGTTTGGTCTGCGGCGAGGGGCCTTTGAGGGGAATCGGCTTGGCCTGCGACGAGCGGCCCTTGAGGCAGAACCGGCGTGGCCCGCCCGGTTCGCCATTGACGGCCGGGTACGCCCTGAAGCAGGCTGGCCCGTAGTGATCACAGGGGAGGGCCATGACCGGTTCGGTGCTCGCGATCGACCAGGGGACGTCCGGGACCAAGGCCCTGGTGATCTGTCCCGAACGCGGTGTCATCGGCTCCGGGACCGCTCCCGTACGCCCCCGCCATCTGCCCGGCGGGCGCGTCGAGGTCGATCCCGTCGAACTGTACGAGTCCGTGGTGGACGCCGGGCGCCGCGCGCTCGCCGAGGCGGGAGAGCCCGTCGCCGCCCTCGGTCTCGCCAACCAGGGCGAGACCGTCCTCGCCTGGGACCCGGCGACCGGCGAGCCGCTGACCGACGCGCTCGTATGGCAGGACCGGCGCGCGGAGAGCGTGTGTTCTGAACTCGCCCCGCACGCCGAGGAGTTGCGGCACCTCACCGGCTTACCCCTCGACCCCTACTTCGCCGCCCCCAAGATGGCCTGGATCCGCCGGCACCTCACCCGGGGCGGAGTCGTCACGACCTCCGACGCCTGGCTCGTGCACCGGCTCACCGGCGCGTACGTCACCGACGCCGCCACCGCGGGGCGTACCCAACTGCTCGACCTGGAGCGGGTGGAGTGGTCACCGTCCGCGCTGGAGCTCTACGGACTCTCCGACGAGCGGTTGCCGGACGTCGTGGACGCGGACGCCCGCATCGGCACGACCACCGTGTTCGAGGCGGACATCCCCCTCACCGGCCTGCTCGTCGACCAGCAGGCCGCACTCCTCGCCCAGCGCGTCACCGAGCCCGGAACCGCCAAGTGCACCTACGGAACAGGGGCGTTCCTCCTCGCGCAGACCGGGACGGCACCCCGCCGCGGCGACTCGGGCCTGGTCAGCTGTGTCGCCTGGCGGCTGGCCGGCCGGACCAGCTACTGCCTCGACGGGCAGGTGTACACCGCCGCGTCCGCCGTCCGCTGGCTCACCGACCTCGGCGTCATCTCCGGCGCCGCGGACCTCGATCCGGTCGGCGGCGCCGTGCCCGACAGTGGCGGAGTCACGTTCGTCCCGGCCCTCGCCGGGCTCGCCGCACCCTGGTGGCGGGGCGATCTGCGCGGTTCGCTCACCGGGCTCGGCCTCGACACCGCGCCCGGACATCTGGTGCGCGCCCTGTGCGAGGGCATCGCCGCGCAGGTCGTCGCACTCGCCGACGCGGCCGCCGCCGACCTCGGCGCGCCGCTCGCCTCCCTCCGCGTCGACGGCGGTCTGACCCGCTCCGCCCTCCTCATGCAGACCCAGGCCGATCTGCTGCAACTCCCGGTCGAGGTGTCGGCGTTGCCCGACGCCACCGCCCTCGGCGTCGGAGCCGTGGCCCGGCTCGGCATCGACCCCGAGCTGAGCGTGGACGACGCACTGCCCGACCGGAAACCCTCGGCCGTGTACGAGCCGCGCATCGGCCCGGACGAGGCCGCCGAACGTCTCGCCGTCTTCCGTGCGGCCGTCGCCACCCTGCTCGACCGGGAGCCCGTATGACGGCGACGGTGACGAGCCACGGAGCGCTGCCGGACGTGACGTACGACGTCGTGATCGTCGGGGCGGGTGTCGTCGGCTGCGCCCTCGCCCGTGAACTCGCCCGCCACCGACGGCTGCGTGTCGCTCTCGTCGAGGCCCAGGACGACGTCGGACAGGGCACGTCGAAGGCGAACACGGCCATCCTGCACACCGGTTTCGACGCCGTCCCGGGCTCGCTCGAAGCCCGGCTCGTACGCGAAGGCTCGCGCCAACTCGCCGCGTACGCCGCCGAGTCCGGCATCCCCGTCGAACCCGTGGGCGCCCTGCTCGTCGCCTGGGATCGTGAACAGCTCGCCACACTGCCGGAGTTGGCGGCCAAGGCGGAGAAGAACGACTACCGGCAGGCCCGCCTCCTCGGCCCCGACGAGACCTACGCGCGGGAACCGCACCTGGGCCCCGGCGCCCTCGGCGCGCTCCACATCCCCGGCGAGAGCGTCATCTGCCCGTGGACCACGACGCTCGCGTACGCCACCCAGGCCGTACGCAACGGGGTCCATCTGCACCTCAACTGCCGTGTGCGGAACGCCTCTCAGGGACGGGTGCGCACCAGCCGGGGCATTCTCCGCACCCGCTACCTCGTCAACGCCGCGGGACTGCACTCCGACGAACTCGACCGTCGGCTCGGCCACCACGACTTCACCGTCACCCCGCGCCGCGGCCAGCTCCTCGTGTTCGACAAGTTCGCCCGCGCACTGGTCCGGCACATCTTGCTGCCCGTCCCGACCGCGCTCGGCAAGGGCGTGCTGGTGGCACCCACGGTGTACGGGAACGTGCTGCTCGGGCCCACGGCCGAGGAACTGGACGACAAGACGGACACCGGGTCGACCGAGGAGGGCCTCGCCCTGTTGCGGGACAAGGGGCGCCGTATCCTGCCGGAGCTGCTCGCCGAGGAGGTCACCGCCGTCTACGCCGGACTCCGCGCCGCCACCGAGCACGACGACTACCGGATCCGCGCCCACCCCGAGGAGGCGTACGTCACCGTCGGCGGCATCCGCTCCACCGGCCTGACCGCGTCCATGGCCATCGCCTCGTACGTCACCGGACTCCTCGCCCAACTCGGCCTCGACCTCGGCGACCCCGACGACCTGGAACGCGTCCGCATGCCCAACCTCGGCGAGGCCTTCCCCCGCCCTTACCAGCGACCCGACCTCATCGCGGCCGACCCCGAGTACGGCACGCTCGTCTGCCACTGCGAGCGCGTCTCCCGCGGCGAGATCCGCGACGCCCTCGCCGGCCCGATTCCGCCGCACAGCCTGGAGGGTCTGCGGCGCCGGACCCGTGCACGGGGCGGCCGGTGCCAGGGGTTCTACTGCGGCGCGGCGGTACGCGAGCTCTTCGAGGGGCGGCCATGAGACAGAGACACGTGGACGTCCTGGTCGTCGGCGCGGGACCCGCCGGTCTGGCGCTCGCGGCACGGCTGGCGGCCGGGGGAACGGGCCGCGTCGAGGTGCTGGAGCGCGAACGCGAGGCCGGCGGGGTGCCGCGTCACTGCCGTCGCCGTGGGTTCGACGGGGTCGCCCTCGCGCGGCTGTACGTCGAGGCAGCGGTCCGGGCCGGGGCCACCGTCCGCACCGGGGTCACCGCCCTCGGCTGGTCGGGCCCGGCGGCCCTGGACACCGTCGGCCCGGCCGGAGCCGAGACGGTCAGTGCCTGCGCCGTCGTCCTCGCCACGGGCGCCCGCGAACGTCCGCGCAGCGCACGGCTGGTGGCCGGGACCAGGCCTTCCGGGGTGTTCACCACGGGCGAGCTCCAGCAGGCCGTCCATCTGTACGGCCAGGACATCGGCGGCCGGGCGGTCGTGGTCGGCGCGGAAGCCGTGAGTTACGGCGCCGCGGACACCCTGCGGGGTGCCGGAGTCGATGTCGTCGCGATGGTCACCGGCCTGGCGCGCCACCAGGGAGACCGGCTCAAGGCCCTCAACTCCCGTCTGGCCCAGGGGATCCCGCTGCTCACGGAGACGGTGGTCAGCGAACTGCGCGGCCGTGGACGTCTGACCGGAGTCGCCGTGCGCCACCGCGACGGCCGGACCACGATCCTGCCCTGCGACACGGTCGTGTTCACCGGCGACTTCGTGCCCGACCACGAACTCGCCCGGCGCGGCGGCCTCGACCTCGACACGGGCACGCGCGGCCCCGCGGTCGACGGCGCGTTCCGCACCTCGCGCGAGGGCGTGTTCGCCGTCGGCAACGTCCTGCACGCCGTGGAGAGCGCCGCCGCGGCGGCCCGCGAAGGGGTGAGGGCGGCTCGGCACGTACGGGATCACCTGGCGGGGGGGCCCTGGTCGCCGACGGTTCCGCTCCTCGTCGACCCGCCCCTGCGCTGGGTCGCGCCCAACCGGCTCGCGCCTTCGGTGCCGTACGACCGCTTCGTGCTGCGTACCACGGAGTTCCTCGCCGTGCCGGTCCTGACCGTCGCGCAGGACGGCCGGGTCCTGCACCGGCAACGCCTCCTGACCACTGCCGTACCGAACCGGCCGATCTGTCTCACCGGATGCTGGGCGGGTGCCGTCGATCCCGCCGGTGGACCCGTCCGCGTCACAGCTCGCTGAACGAACCGTGCCGGCCGGCGCCCGAGGCGAAGCGGGCCGCGCCCTCCAGACTCTCGGCCAGCACGTCCATGCCGTAACGGAGTTCGGTGCGCATGGCCACCTTCTCGACCAGGCCCTCCTGGTCGAGGACGGAGGCGCGGTCGCTGCGCAGGCAGGACTGCGGGAAGTCGGCGATCTCGGCGGCGAGTCGCTCCGCCTCCGCGCGCGCCCCGCCGGCCGGGACGAGACGGTTGGCGAGACCCATCTCGTACGCCTCGGGCGCGGGGACCGGGCGACCGGTGAGGATCATGTCCATCGCGCGGCTGGTGCCGATCAGGCGGGGAAGCCTTACCGTGCCGCCGTCGATGAGCGGCACGCCCCAGCGGCGGCAGAAGACTCCGAAGACGGCGTCCTCCTCGGCGACCCGCAGATCGCACCAGAGTGCCAGCTCCAGGCCCCCGGCCACGGCGTGCCCCGCGACCGCGGCGATCACCGGCTTGGACAGCCGCAGCCGGGTGGGTCCCATCGGGCCGTCGCCGTCGTCGGTGACCTCGTTGCCGCGCTCGGTGCCGATCGCCTTGAGGTCCGCGCCCGCGCAGAACGTGCCGCCCTCGCCCCAGAGCACGGCGACGCGGGCCGACTCGTCGGCCTCGAACTTCCGGAAGGCGTCCGCGAGTTCGGCGGCGGTGGGGCCGTCCACCGCGTTGCGGGCCTCGGGGCGGGAGAGGACGACCGTGGTGACGTAACCCTGACGTTCGATCCGGACCGGCATGGTGCTGCCCCTTCTCCCGACGGCGGGCGCGTCTCCTGGCGGCGCGCGCCCCCTCGCTG
This sequence comes from Streptomyces sp. NPDC058246, assembly GCF_042881985.1. Classification (NCBI taxonomy): domain Bacteria; kingdom Bacillati; phylum Actinomycetota; class Actinomycetes; order Kitasatosporales; family Streptomycetaceae; genus Streptomyces; species Streptomyces sp. NPDC058246. The sequence goes on from NZ_JBHVWZ010000012.1 coordinate 62,534, forward strand.
CGCGTACGCCTCTCTGGACGCCTTACATCGAGGTTACCCCTCGGTAGCGCGGCTGCCGGTGCTGTGGACGGCCCATTCGGGGAACGGGTCGTCGTACGCCGAGTGCGTCGCCATCGGCTGTCCGTCCGGTTCAGGGCGCCTTCCAGCCGGCGGAGGGTCCGGCTCAGATCACCTTCCACCGCACCAGCGCCCCGAGTGTCAGCGCCCCCGGCAGCAAGGGCAGCCACACCGTGATGATCCGGTACGCCAGAACCACCGCCGTCGCCATGGCCACCGGACCGCCCGCCGCGACGAGCGCGACGATCAGCGCGGCCTCCACCGAGCCGATCCCGCCCGGCGTCGGCACCAGTGCGACCGCGACCGTCGCCGCCAGATAGGCGACCGCCATGTGTACGGGCGGCACCGGCAGCTGCAACGCCCGCCCCACCGCGGCCAGTCCGGCCGCCTGGAGTAGGGGGAAAGCGAGCGATCCGCCCCACAGGGCGAGCGCGCGGGACGGGCGGGAGTGCACCGAGCGTGCCTCGCCGAGCGCGGTGCGCAGGAATGCGGAGACGGCCGTCCGCAGCCGGCGTACGAGAAGAAGGCTCGCGGCCGCCGCGCACAGCGCCAGGACCGCCCCGAACAACAAGGGGCCGATCGACCCGTGCGGGAGGAGGCTTCCGACCCGCAGCGCCCCCGGGAACGCGACCAACAGGCCCAGCAGCAAGCCCAGTCGGGCGACCGATTCCGCGAGCATGTACAGCGCGAGCGCCGCCGAGGAGCGGGCGAGCGGTACGCCGCACACCGTCATGAACCGCAGATTCACCGCGCCGGCGCCGAGGCCGGTCGGCAGCAGATGGTTGGCCGCGCCCGCCGCGAACTGTGTGGCGAGCAGACGGCGTGCGGGCAGCCGCTGCATGACCGCGCCCTGGCGGGTGAAGGCAGCCGCGACCCAGGTCAGACAGGTCGCGACGGCCGCGGCCAGGAGCCAGGGCCACTCGGCCGACCCCAGATGACCGAAGCCCTCCACGAGCACGGACGTGTGGCGCACCGCGACCACCAGCACGAGGGCGAGCGGAAGCAGGCACAGGACCGGCCGGACGGCGGTCCGGAGCGGGAAGCGTCCGGGCAGTCCCTTCGGCAGTCCCTTGCTGAGTTCTGTGGGGACTTCCTTGGGCAGTCCCGTGGGGAGTTCCTTGGCGAGCCCCGTGGGGAGTTCCTCGGGCAGTCCTGGGGGAAGTCGTACCGCTGTCACATCGGGAGAGGGTTTCCGCACCGCACCAACGTGGGGTTGCGGGCGCGGAGACGGCGGCTGACACGCCGGGCAAGGTGAGGGAGGTGTCGGTGAACGATTGACCTCAACATTGCTTGAGGTCCTACTGTCTCTTCCATGAGCATGGAGACCACAGCCTGGACACAGCTGCACAGCGTCATGAACGCGCAGCAGGAGCGCCGCCCGTTCGCCCGCGCGACGCTGCGTCGCATCGCCGCCTTCGCCCGCCCGCACCGCCGCCGCATCGGACAGTTCGTGGTGCTCAGCGTGGTGACCGCGCTGCTCGCCGTCGCGACGCCGGTGCTCGCGGGGCGCGTCGTGGACGCGATCGTGTCCCACGGCGACGAGGGCACTGTCGTACGCCTTGCCGTGCTCATCGCGGTCATCGCCCTCGCCGAGGCCGCGTTCGGGATCCTCGGACGCTGGCTTTCCTCGACGCTCGGCGAGGGACTCATCCTCGATCTGCGGACGGCTGTGTTCGATCATGTGCAGCGCATGCCGGTCGCGTTCTTCACACGTACTCGTACGGGCGCGCTCGTCAGCCGACTCAACAACGACGTCATCGGCGCCCAACGCGCCTTCAGCAACACGCTGTCCGGTGTGGTCAGCAATGTGGTGACCCTGCTGCTCACCCTCGCCGTGATGCTGACCCTGTCCTGGCAGATCACCCTGCTCGCGTTGGCGCTGCTTCCGGTGTTCGTGATCCCCGCGCGGCGGATGGGCAGCCGGATGGCCAAGCTCCAGCGCGAGGCGGCGAACCTCAACGCGGCCATGGGCACCCGTATGACCGAGCGCTTCTCGGCGCCCGGCGCCACGCTCATCAAGCTCTTCGGGCGCCCCGAGGTCGAGTCCGCCGAGTTCGCGGCGCGCGCCCAGCGGGTACGGGACATCGGGGTCCGTACGGCGATGGCGCAGTCGGCGTTCATCACCGCCCTGACGCTCGTGTCGGCCCTGGCACTCGCGCTCGTGTACGGACTCGGCGGCTGGTTCGCCCTGCGCGGCAGCCTGGAGCCGGGCGCCGTCGTCTCGCTGGCGCTGCTGCTGACGCGCCTCTACGCGCCGCTCACGTCCCTCGCGGGAGCGCGCGTCGAGGTCATGAGCGCCCTCGTGAGCTTCGAGCGCGTCTTCGAGGTCCTGGACCTTAAACCGCTGATCGAGCAGAAGCCGGACGCGCGGAAGCTCCCGGAGGGACCGGCGGCCGTCGAGTTCGAGAACGTCCGCTTCGCCTATCCGTCCGCCGACAAGGTCTCGCTGGCCTCCCTCGAAGAGGTCGCCGCCCTGGACACCCGCGGCGGCGTCGACGTCCTGCGCGGCGTCTCCTTCCGCGCCGAGCCCGGCCAGACCGTAGCCCTCGTCGGCTCCTCCGGCGCCGGCAAGTCGACCATCGCGCAACTGCTGCCGCGGCTGTACGACACCGACGAGGGCGTCGTCCGCATCGGCGGCGTCGACGTCCGCGAGCTGAGCGCCGAGTCCCTGCGGGAGACCCTGGGCATGGTCACCCAGGACGGCCACCTGTTCCACGACTCGGTGCGCGCGAACCTGCTTCTCGCCCGCCCGTCCGCGACCGAGGACGAGCTGTGGGACGTGCTGCGCCGCGCCCGCCTCGAAGACCTCGTCCGTGCTCTCCCCGACGGCCTCGACACCGTGGTCGGCGAGCGCGGCTACCGGCTCTCCGGCGGCGAGCGCCAGCGCATGACCATCGCCCGGCTGCTGCTCGCCCGCCAGCGCGTCGTCATCCTCGACGAGGCCACCGCCCACCTGGACAACACCTCGGAGGCCGCCGTCCAGGAGGCGTTGACGGAGGCGCTCGAGGGCCGGACCGCGGTCGTGATCGCCCACCGTCTGTCCACCGTGCGCGCCGCCGACGCGATCCTCGTCGTCGAGGCGGGCCGCATCGTGGAACGCGGTACCCACGAGGAACTCCTGGCGGCCGGGGGCCGGTACGCGGAGCTGTACCGGACCCAGTTCAAGTCGGCTCGGGAGGACGTGCCGGAGATCGCTTCGGCGGGGGAGGCGGTGGCGTGACGGGGGCCGCCGGGGCCGGGGACACTGACCTCGGCCCTGGCCCGGCGCCCGCCCTGGCCCGGCGCCCGCCCTGGCCCGGCGCCTGCCCTGGCCCGGCACCCGCCCTGGCCCGGTGCCCGCCGTGTCCTGGCGCCTGCCGTGTTCTTGCGTCTGCCGTGTTCCGGCGCCCGCCTTGACCCGGCGGGCGCCGACGCCCACCCGTCACCGGGACGCGATCTTCTCCCTCGTCTACGTCCAGAGGAGCAACGCCGCGGGTCAATGCACCTAGTGACTTTCGAGGTAGGTGAGGACCGCGAGGACGCGGCGGTGGTCGTCGTCGGCCTCCGGCAGGTCCAGCTTGGTGAGGATGCTGCGCACATGCTTCTCCACGGTCCCCTCCGTGACCCAGAGCCGGCGGGCGACGCCGGCGTTGGACCGCCCCTCGGCCACCAGCGACAGGACCTCCCGCTCACGCTCGGTCAGCACCGCGAGCGGGTCGTGGCGGCGGCGGACTTCCACCAGTTCCTGCACCAGCGCCGGGTCGACCACGGAACCGCCCCTGGCGACCCGCTCCAGGGTGTCGATGAACTCCTCCACGTCCGTGATGCGGCTCTTGAGCAGGTAACCGATCCGGTCCCCACTGGCCAGCAGCTGCATCGCGTGTTCCACCTCGACGTGGGCCGAGAGCACCAGGATGGCGGTCTCCGGCCACTCCCGGCGGATCGCCTGCGCCGCCTCCAGCCCCTCGTTGACGTGGGTGGGCGGCATCCGGATGTCGACGACGACCAGGTCGGGGACGTGCCGCCGGACCAGAGCGAGCAGCTCCGGAGCGTCGCCGGCCTGGCCGACGATCTCGAAGTTCGACCGCTCGAGCAAGCTCGCGAGGCCCTCGCGGAGCAGCACGTCGTCGTCGGCTATCGCCACCCGGGTTCCGGTCATCGCGCGCCCCCTCGCATCGGCATTCGCCAGGGCTACAGACCAGTGTGGCAGCTAGCAGGTAGGGCGGCACTCCAGTCGCAGTCCCGCGGGGCGAGTCACAGTCCCGCGGGGCGCGGAGGCCTCGCGGCGGCGGGCACCGCACGCGGACCGGACACGGTGACCCCGTTCGCCGGCGTGCCGGTGATCGGCTACCGCTCCCCGTGGTCCTCGTAGCCGGTCCCGATGTCGGGACGTTCCGCGGGTCCGGCGATCTTCGCCAGGGCGATGTGAGGGGCCTCGGTGTGTGCGCTGAGGTCGAAGAGTTGGCGCAGCGCGTCGAGGTAGACCGGCCCGTTCGGGCTGGTGGTGAACTCCTTGGCGCGGACCGTCGGCCGGTGGAGGATCTTGCGGAGGATCCGGTGAACGGTCGCGGCCGTCTCGGCTCGTTGCTGTTCGCTGAGGTCCGGCAGGCGCTCGTGCAGCCGGGCCAGTTCGGCGTCCGCGAGCTGCCTGATCTGTGCGTGCATCGCGGCGATCACGGGCGCTGCCGTCGCTTGTTCCTGCCGGTCCAGGTACGCGGCGGCCTCCGCGGCGACGATGGCGCGGGCCTGGGGGATCTGGTCCGGTTCCGCGCGGTCCGCCAGGTGCCGGCCGAGTGCGGTGAGGTCGGCGAGCGTGACCCCGGCCAGGCGCCCCACCGCGGGGTCCACGTCAGGCGGCATACCCAGGTCGAGCACGAACAGGGGCCGGCCCGCGGCCTGCGCCCTGGCCGCCTGCACCTGCTCGGCGGACACGACCGGTGCGGCGGCACCGGTGGCGGTGACCAATATGTCGGCGTCGGCGAGTGCGGCGGGCATGTCGTCGGGCCGCAGGTGCCTGCCCCCCACCGTCCGGGCCTCCTCGGCGACTCGTTCCTGATTGCGGCCGGCCAGGGAGAGCCGGCCTACGCCCGCCTCGCGCAGCAGCCGTGCCGCGAGCTTGCCCATGCTGCCCGTCCCGAGCACCACCGCATGGCGGGTCGCGAGCCCGCCGAGGTGCGCCACGGCGAGGTCGAGGCCGGCGCGGGCGAGTGAGATGCCTTCGGTGCTGATCGTGGTCTGCGTACGGACCCGCTTGCTGGTCCGCAGCGCCGCGTCGATCAGGCCGGTGAGGGCAGCGCCGTTGGTTCCCGCGTCGGCGGCGGCTCGGGCCGCCGCCTTGACCTGGGCGACGATCTGTTCCTCCCCGACAGCCATCGAATCCAGCCCGCTGGCGACTGAGAACAAGTGTTCGGCGGCGGCCCCGTCGACGCGGGTGTGTGCCCTTTGCAGGACGTCCGCGACGGGGACCTGCCCGTGGGCGGCCATCAGGTCCGCGACGGTCCGGGTCACCCGGTCGACCGGGCCGTGGGCGGCCGCGTAGACCTCGACCCGGTTGCAGGTGGACAGGACGACCACCTCGTCGATGGACGGCACCGCGTGCAACCGGGCCAGCATGCTGCTTCGTTGGGCGGACGGAACGGCCAGCTTTTCGAGCACCTCGGCCGGAGTGATCCGGTGGGACAGGCTCAGGCTCACAATCGTCATCGCATTGACCGTTCACATGGAGGATGGGGCTAAGGGGATGGAGCTAAGGGGATGGAGCTCAGGGGATGGGGCTAAGGGGATTCCGCTACGGGTGTACCGGGGGGGCGGCGGCGCGGCCCGCCCCCCCCCCCCCCCCCCCCCCGCCCGCCCCCCCCCGCCCCACGCCGCCCAGACGCTAGACCTCAGCGGCCAGCACAC